>CAYMSH010000082.1:0-11594 GCA_964392945.1 uncultured Planctomycetaceae bacterium
CGACTACTACTGCGTCCTGCCCGGGCAGGGAAAGTACTTCAACCCGGACTTCCGCATGCAAGGCGACAAGCCCTGGCCGAAAAACGTGATGACGAAAAAGGGCATGCACTCCAGCGATGCGGTGACCGACATCAGTCTCGAATGGTTGAAGAACGGACGCGACAAGTCCAAGCCGTTCTTCCTGATGCACCACTTCAAAGCCCCGCACGACATGTTCCAAAACGCCAAACGCTACGACAAATACCTTGAGGATGTGGAAATCCCCGAGCCGGACAACCTTTTCCAGCCGCCGAACGGTTCTGTAGGATCGCGCGGGTTAGGCTCGGGCGTAGGCAAGAACAAGCACGCGCCATGGCGCTTGGGCGCAAGGATCGGGATCCCGTCGCAACTCGATGAACGCCAATACGCCAGGGCCTGTTACCAGAAGTACCTCAAGCGTTACCTCCGCTGCGTAAAGGGCGTTGACGACAACGTCAAGCGTCTGGTCGACTACCTCAAGGAAAGCGGCCAGCTCGAAAACACGCTTATCATGTATACCGGCGACCAGGGGTTCTTCCTGGGCGAACACGATCTCATGGACAAACGCTGGATGTACGAAGAGGCGTTTCGCATGCCATTTGTCGTTCATTATCCCAAGGCGGGCAAGCCCGGTTCAACGAACCGCTGGCTGATCAATAACACGGACTTTGCACCCACGATGCTGGAAGTCGCCGGCGTAAAAACACCGGACTACATGCAGGGACGCAGCTTCGCCGCAGCGCTCAGGGGCGAGAAGAAACCCGACGACTGGCGGAAAGTTACGTACTATCGTTATTGGATGCACATGGCTCACCGGCTGGCCGTGCCGGGCCATTTCGGAATACGCAGCGAGCGATACAAGCTGGTCTTCTTCTACGGATGCGGCCCGCACGGACGAGGCAAGCCCACCCCGGCGGCATGGGAATTCTACGATCTGCAGAAAGATCCGTCCGAGATGACCAACGAGTACGCCAATCCGGAGTACAAGAAGATCGTCGCCGAGATGAAGGTCGAGCTGAAGAAGACGCGCGAGGAACTGAACGAGACCGACAAGAAGTACCCGAAGATCCAGGCGATCATAGATGCCAACTGGGACAAGTAGCGTAACTGGAAGACACCAGTTCAGGGAGAGCGACATGAGCAGGAACAGTCTCCGGGAGCCGGGGTTGCGGTGCTTGGTTCTGGCGCTGATCATTGCCCTGGTCGCCTTCGCCCAGACAAGCCGCGCGCAGGGAAACAAGACGCTTGCGGCGCCTGAGTCCCCTATCGGCGGGGTTTGCGCCAAGCATGGCGTGACAGGCGGCTTGTTCGTGCAGATCGGCTCGGATGATTTGACGGTTGCCCTGGATTTGGGGCGGACCGGCCGGATTCTGGTGGAGATTCTCGACACCGACCCAGCCAAGGTGGAGCTTGCTCGCAAGAAGATCCAGTCGGCAGGCCTCTACGGGTTGATCTCAGTGAATCGATGGGCGTCGGGCAAGTCGCTGCCCTATGCCGAGAACCTGGTCAACCTCTTGATTATCGAAAAGGGTCGGAACGTGCCGCTGGCCCACGCGGTTCGCGTCTTGCGCCCCGCCGGTCTCTTTCTTGCAGAAGGCGCCAAGGCGCCGGAGTCCGCGCTGAAGAAGGCTGGGCTGGAGAATGTGCAAACTGTTCGAGCGAACGGTGACTGGACCCTGGCCCGCAAGTCCTGGCCGGCGAAGATGGATCAGTGGTCCCACTCGCGCCACGGCCCGGACGGCAACGCGGTTTCAGCCGATAGACTGGTCCAGAAGGCCGAACGTATCCGCTGGCTCGCCGGTCCGCTGGTGCACGCCTCGAATATTGTCACGGCCGGCGGGCGGATATACTATCACGGAGTCATCGCCCGAGATGCGTTCAACGGTTTGCTCTTGTGGGACCGCAAGCTCCAGACGCCGCCTTCGCGCATAGACAGCTCGTGGCATGGTGTCAGGGGCAGCGCCCTTCCGGTCGCGTCGGACGACCGGTTCTACGTGGTCAACGAGGGCAAACTCCAGGCCCTCGACGCCGCCACGGGCCAAACCGTCAAGGTCTACGCCGACGCCGGCACGCCGATTGAGTTCCTGAACATCGGTGGTGTGCTGGTTACGACCGACGCCAAGACGTCGATCATCCGAGCCCTGGACGCCAAGAGCGGCAAGCTGCTCTGGTCGCACAAAGCAGTCATTCCGGTCACCAGCCTGGTCGCTGGCGACGGCGGGGTGTATTTCTACGAGGGAGGACAAGACTTCAAGGCGGGCAACCACTTAAGCTTGCGTCGCAAAGCCGAAGGCCCGCGGGCCATCGTCAAACTCGACCTGGCTACCGGAAAACCCGCCTGGCGCCTGACCGCGGCCGATCACCCGTGGGCCGGGAAAGGACGGCGCCTCTCGCAGCACCGCGGGTTCCTTGTGTGCGAACTTTCGAAATTCACGGACAACCCGACCGGGGGCAACGCGATTCAATGCATTGCCGCCGACACGGGCAAGGTGCTCTGGGGTCGCCAGTTCGTTCCGCACATGAACCATCGCTCCCAGGCCAGGGCTCTCCATATCGGTTCGCACATATGGATCAGTAATCAATTTCGTGATGAAAACAAAAAGAGGGTTTCCCAGTGGTTGGGGCTCGACCCGGCCACCGGCAAAACGGTGGTAACTCACAATACAAGCTCGTTCAGCAATTGCACCCCGCCGGTGGCCACCGAGCGGTTCTTTGTACACGGTCTTTCGCTGACTGATATAGCCACCGGCCAGAATACTCGCTCGGCCCTGACCAAGCATAGCTGCAGTCTGGATGCGGGGACCATCCCGGCCAACGGGCTGATCTACATCGCGCCGAAGCACTGCACGTGTTACCCGATGATCAAAAGTTACATAGCCGTTGCGCCGACACCTCCGACGCCGGGACCGGCGTCAAAGACGCTGCGACCGGCCGACTTCAAGGTCCAGAGCGGACCGGCGTTCGGCCGTGCCGCACGTGCCCCGGCGGGCGCGGAGGCCGGATGGCCCTGCTACCGGGCCGACCTGTGGCGAAGTGCTTCGACGGCTACGAGCGTCCCGGCGAACCTGAAGACTCTCTGGACAGCCAAACTCGGCGACTGGCCCAAGGGCCCGCTGGCCGACGACTGGAAAGAGAACCCCGGCGTGCGCGGCCCGATCACCCCGCCGGTTGCGGTCGGTGGGCTTGTCCTGGTGGCGCAGCCCGATCGGCATCGGGTGGTCGCGATGGACGCCAAGAACGGAAAGGTGCGGTGGGACTTCACCGCCGACGGCCGCGTGGACACGCCGCCGACCCTCGCCAAGGGACTGTGCCTGTTCGGCACGCGCAACGGCACGGTGTATGCCTTGGGCGCCAAGGACGGTCAACTCGCCTGGCGACTCAACGTGGCTCCGGAGGATGAGCGCATCGTCGCCTTCGGACATCTCGAATCGCCCTGGCCGGCGGCAGGCAGCGTGCTGGCGGTCGGCGACACGGCGTACGTTGCGGCCGGGCGGCACCCGTGCGCCTATGGCGGTATGCGTGTCCTGGCCATCGAGACGACCACCGGAGCGGTCAAGTGGGTCACGCCGATCAATACCGACAGCTACAATCGGCATAGGAAAGGACAGGGCCTGGATGTCGACATGTTTGACCTTCTGGTGGGCGAGGCGCGTCGGGGTTCGACCCCCGCCGCGGACGGGGCGAAGCGTGCGGGCGGTAAGCCCGATTACATCACGATGGGGCGCTGGCGGATCGATCCGGTATCAGGTGAGTTGGGCTGCGACTGGAAGAACGGTTTTGCCTTCTATCGCACGGGCGGCGCCGGGGTCATGGCGCCGCGAGGCCTCTGGACTTACGGACAGCGAGTGTTTAAGGGACATCTTGGCTACCTGACGAAGAAGCGGCCTCTGGCGGCCTTTCGCGACGGGTCCATATTCACAAGCACCGATGACCATCGCAGTCTCTGCCGCGTCAACTTCACGCCCGAAAGCATAGCGGCGTTCAAAGGCCAATGGCACACTCACCGCCACAAAGTTCCCTGGAGCAAAGACAAGAAGACCGGCCGCCGCAAAAGGCCCGGCCGCACCGATTATTGGCTGCTCGGCCTGCACGAGGCCCCAGGCAACGCTGCGTGGACGGCCGGCGAGCTCTTCGGCGCCGAGCGTGACAGCGAGCCTCGCCTCCGCGGCGGCGGCTACGCGTGGACACCCGCCCAGGTCTTCGGCTCAGGCCGCGGCTTAAACCGGCAAGGCATCGGGGCTGTGGTCCTGGCCGGCGATACGGTCTTCGTGGCCGGCAAAAAAGGACGCCTGCTGGCGCTGGCCGCTGCCGACGGCAAGAAACTCACCGAGCGCGACCTGCCGCCGATCGTCTGGGACGGCATGGCCGCCGCGCACAGACGCCTGTACGTCTCGACCGCCGACGGCAAGGTGATGGCCCTGGGCGGCAAGTAGCGCCGACATTTCACCGATCACCGGCAATATCTCTCCCTAAGACCGAAGCCTTCGCGAAATACATATGATTCCCCGCATTCATATTCAGATGCGTAAA
The DNA here is from genome assembly GCA_964392945.1 of uncultured Planctomycetaceae bacterium. GTDB lineage: Bacteria > Planctomycetota > Phycisphaerae > SM23-33 > SM23-33 > BS750m-G57. The sequence continues at coordinate 4,549 of CAYMSH010000082.1, forward strand.
CCCTACAGAACTATACATATTTGATTTCCGTTACCCGGGCGCTATGCTACAATTAGATAAACGGATTGTGTTTTTCAATTTCACCAAGGATGGAAAGCCTTTTTGACGCCGAATCGTGCGACGCAGAGACGTCCGGGCCGATTCGGCCAGCAATTACTGCCCGCAATTTTTGATTACAGCGAAGTTTCCGGAATGTAATCGCCAGTGCAGCGTGCTGGCGATCGATCGGCGTTGATCGCACATCCATCTGCCTAACCGACTATCGCAACACGTGTTGCATCGATCCAGCAGACTCACTGCGGCCCTTTTGGGCGGCGTATGGCATGCCTCTTGCCTTGTTTCAAGGCATTAGCGTATGCCAAGGTCTCGCCTGCAACATGCCGCATGAAAGGAATTACAATGTATATCGGATTGGATATCGGTTCAGTGAGCGTCAACGCGGTCCTCATGACTCCAGACGGGGCGGTTCTCGAAGAACATTATGTCCGCACGCGAGGCCGGCCTGTCGAGGCGGCAAGAGGCGTGCTCGGCGACATGCTCACTCGCACCGACGAAAGCAGCGTTGACGGGATCGGGGTGACGGGCTCTGCGGGCAAACTTGTAGCCGATCTCCTGGGTGCGTTTTTCGTCAACGAGATCATCGCACAGAGCAAGGCCTCAATCCGCCTGCAGCCCGAAGTGCGAACGGTGATCGAGCTGGGCGGCGAGGACTCCAAGCTGATCTGCCTGGCGCCCGACGGGGCCAGCGGCGAGCTTTGCATGAAGGAGTTCGCCATGAACACCGTATGCGCCGCGGGGACCGGATCGTTCCTCGACCAGCAGGCGGCGCGACTCGGGGTGAACATCGAAAACGAGTTCGGAAAGCTGGCTCTGAAATCTGAGAACCCCCCTCGCATCGCCGGACGATGCAGCGTGTTCGCCAAGTCCGACATGATCCACCTCCAGCAGGTCGCCGCGCCTGATTACGATATCGTCGCGGGACTCTGCATGGCCCTGGCGCGGAACTTCAAAGGCACGATCGCCAAAGGCAAGGAACTGGCTCGCCCTATCGCGTTTCACGGCGGAGTGGCCGCCAACGCAGGCATGGTCCGCGCGTTTGAACGCATATGCGGACTCCAAGACGGTGAGCTGATAGTCCCTGAGCATTTCGCCTCGATGGGCGCGTTCGGAGCCGTCCTGGCGATGATCGAATCGGACTGCGACTTCGACTTCCGCGGAATAGAGGTGCTCCAGTCGCACGTGCAGGACGACGCCGAGGCCCAGGAACCGCTCGTGGGCGACGATTATCCCATTCGCACCGAGATCGAACCGATCATCGGCGATGTGCCGGTCGATGCGTATCTCGGCGTGGACGTCGGATCGATCAGTACGAACCTCGTGGTGATCGACTCGGACCGACGCGTGCTGGCCAGGCGATACCTGATGACCGCCGGTCGGCCGATAGAGGCCGTTCGAGACGGGCTGGCCCAGATCGGCGTGGAGATCGGCGACAAAGTCGCTATCCGAGGCGTGTGCACTACCGGCTCGGGACGATACCTGATAGGCGACTTCATAGGTTCGGACCACGTAAAGAACGAGATCACCGCTCACGCTCGCGGCGCGGTGGCCGTGGATCCGCGGGTCGACACGATATTCGAAATCGGCGGGCAGGACTCCAAGTATGTCAGCCTCGAAAACGGCGCCGTCGTAGACTTCACGATGAACAAGGTCTGCGCCGCGGGGACCGGATCGTTCCTGGAAGAACAGGCCGAAAAACTCGGCATAAGCATCAAGGAGCAGTTCGGCAAGCTGGCCCTTTCTTCCAAAACCCCGGCGAGACTCGGTCAGCGCTGCACGGTCTTTATCGAATCGGACTTGAACCATCATCAGCAGCAGGGAGCCTCGGTCGAGGACCTTGTGGCCGGGCTGAGCTATTCGATCGTGCTGAACTATCTCGATCGAGTCGTCGAGGACCGCAAGATCGGCGACGTGATCTTCTTCCAGGGCGGCACGGCGTACAATCGCGGCGTGAAGGCGGCGTTCGAGAAGGTCACCGGCAAGAAGATAATCGTACCGCCCCACCACGACGTTCTCGGCGCGTTGGGCTCAGCGACGATCGCACTGGAGAGCGAATCGACAGGCCAGTCGCGGTTCAAGGGCTTCGACCTGGCCGGACGCCAATACACCGTCGACTCGTTCGAGTGCAAAGAGTGCTCCAACAGTTGCGAGGTGCGCCGCGTGACGATCGAAGGCGATCGCCCGCTTCATTACGGAAGCCGATGCGGCAAGTTCGATGAGGAAAAACGCGTCTCGCTCGGCGAAGATCTGCCCCGCCTGTTCGTAGAGCGGCAGAAGATGCTGACGACGTCTTACACCCCGTCGGGCAAGTTGCCCGAAGATGCGCCGACTGTCGGCATCCCGCGGGCCACGTTCTTCTGGGAGACGTTCCCGTTCTGGAACGCGTTCTTCAGCGAGCTGGGCATGAAGGTGAAACTCTCGGCTCCGACCAGCCGCAAAGTCGTCGACAGCGGCGTCGAAGCCGTGGCCGCCGAGACCTGCTTCCCGATAAAAGTCGCCCACGGACACATTATCGACCTGCTCCAGCGCGACGTGGACTACCTGTTCCTGCCCTGCATCGTGAACATGGAAACGCTGGTCGACGACTGCGAACACGGGTGCAACTGCCCGTACGTTCAGTCCATGCCCTACCTGGCCCGGGCGGCGATGAAACTCGACAACTACGAGACCAAGGTGCTCGAACCGGTCTTCCACATGCAATGGGGCCGCAAGCACACCGACGGGAAGCTGCGCAAGCTCGCCCGCCAGGTCGGCGTACGCGGACCGGCCGTAGAAGCGGCGATTCGAGCCGCACACAAGGCCCAGGAAACCTTCCGGCTCCGGATGGCCAAACGCGGAGCCGAACTGCTGGACGAACTGCCGGACGACAAGCCCGCGCTGGTGCTGATCTCCAGGCCGTACAACGGCTGCGATCCGGGCCTGAACCTGCGCATACCCGAGAAACTCGGCGAACTGGGCGCCGTGGCGATCCCGCTGGACTTCCTGCCGATCCCGCGCAACGTCGGGCCGGAGCTGGAATCGATGTACTGGCGATACGGCCAGCGCATCCTGGCCAGCGCCGGTGTCATCGCAAAGGACCGGCGGTTAAACGCCGTCTACCTGACCAACTTCGGATGCGGGCCCGATTCGTTCATCATGAAATACTTCCGCTGCGAGATGAAGGGCAAGCCGTACCTCACGATCGAAGTTGACGAACACAGCGCCGACGCCGGAGCCGTGACGCGCCTGGAGGCGTTTCTCGACAGCCTGGCCACCGCCGGAAAACGCGACAAGACCGGCCGGGCCCAACCAGTCCAACGCAATACGAAAATGTCCGACCAGCGGCATCGAACCGTCTACATTCCGCACATGGACGATCACAATAACGTGATCGCCGCGGCGATGCGGCACTACGGCGTTCGCGGCGAGGCTCTCCCGGCTCCTGACGCCGAGAGCCTGGAACTCGGCCGGCGATTCACCAGCGGAAAGGAATGCTACCCGTGCATTTTGACCACCGGCGATATCGTCAAGAAGGCCCAGTCCGATGATTTCGATCCGGAGACGAGCTGCTTTTTCATGCCGACCTCGTGCGGCCCGTGCCGCTTTGGCCAGTACAATCGCCATCATCGAATGGTGCTGGACGAACTGGGCCTGGCCGACGTGCCGATGGTGCTGCTGGACCAGACCTCCGAATATGCAAAGGACACGCAGAATCTCGGCACGGGCTTCCGCCGGCTGAGCTGGCAAGGCGTCGTGGCGATGGACTACATTAAGAAACTCCTGCTGCACACGCGCCCCTACGAAGTGTACGCCGGCGACTGCGATGCGGCGTTCGAGAAATCGGTCGATGAACTGTGCGAGCAGATCGCCCGGGGCGGTAAAGTCGGCGACGCGCCCCGGCGGGCTCGGCGCAGGTTAGAGGCCGTGCCTGTCGATCGCTCCCAGCAGCGCCCCAAGATCGGGTTCATCGGCGAGATCTACGTTCGCGGCACGGAGTTCAGCAACAACTATGCGATCCGCAAAATCGAGTCGCTGGGCGGCGAAGCGGCGATGCCTTCGCTGCAGGAGTGGGTCGAATTCATCGACTGGGAGCGGAAGCAGGAGCTGCTTCGCCAGGGCAAGTACGGCAGCTACGTAAGCCAGTGCGTCTCGTGCATGGTCCAGAAGAAGGACGTGCGTAAGATCAGCAAATCGTTCCGCGGCGCCCTGCCGCACTTCTTCCGCGAATCGCCGATGGACGAAGTGATGGGCCACGCATCGCGGTACGTAGACTCGGCGATCCGCGCAGGCGACACGACTCTGGGGATCGCCCGGGCCGTAGAATACGCGCACAACGGCTTCCACGGCGTGGTGAACGTCTCGCCGTTTAACTGCCTGCCCGGAATGGTCGTAAACGCCCTGCTCCACAGGTTCAGCGACGACAACCCCGACATCCCGGTCCTGCGAATGGTCTACGACGGCAGCACCCAGACCAGCGAACAGATACGCATGGAAGCATTCATGCACCAGGCCCGCCAGGCCATGCAGAGCGCCGCCGAGCCGGCGATGAGTTGAACGCGAGCTTGCCAAAGCGCCGCGGCGTCGTTTATATGGACTCGCACGCCGAAAACGAAGAAGTGATTCCGCACGGCCGAAGCGATAAACGGCCAGGGCGGAATGCGCACACGCATTTTCTCACTATCTCTTTACACATCCAACATCTCTTGGTATATTAATGATTGCTCTAGCCTGCTACGGGAGCGGCAAGGGCTACCCTCAACGAAATGAGGCGCGGGCGTCCCCGCTCATTCGCACCGCCTCAAGGCCGCACCCGGCCGAGTTCCCATCAGTCACGGTTTCGATGTGTGCTTATGGGAAAGGCCGGTGGTATGAAAAATGCAATTCTGATTATGTGCGTGATCATTGGTTTCGGTTCGATTGGGTCGGTAGCCTTCGGCGGCGCCGATGCGACTGGCGACGTGCAGCCGGTTGATCCGAACTCGTGGACGTCTTCAACCGACGTCCGCATCGGCGTGAATGGAATCGGCGGGCTGACGGTGGACGACGGAAGCGATGTGGTCGTGCGCCACGGTTACATGGGCGATCGAACCAACTCCGAGGGCTCCGTGACCATCAGCGGCTCCGGCTCGACCCTGACCAGTTCCGGCCTGCTTCACGTCGGCGCTAATGGCGACGGCGTCATAGATATTACAGGCAGCGGCCAGGTCGTCACCGCAGGCGCCTGGATAGCCGAACACACCGGGTCCAGCGGCAAGATAACAGTCAGCGGAGACGAATCGACATTTAACAGTTCCGGCCCGCTTGTCGTCGGCCCCAGCGGCCACGCCGACATGGATCTTACCAGCCGCCGCCGGTTGGATAGCCGAGAACGTCGGGTCCAGCGGCAGGATGACAATCAGCGGCAATGGCTCGACCTTGACCAGTTCCTCCGGATTCCACATAGGCTATAAGGGCCACGGCGTCATGGACATTAAGAGCGGCGCTGTCGTAAGCAGCAGCAACAGCAACATCATCGGCGAGGTCACCGGCGGATCCGGCGCAGTGACAGTCAGCGGGCGCGGATCGGCCTGGACCAGCACGGCCGGACTTCTTGTCGGAACTCACGGTGTCGGAAAGCTGAATATCAAGAACGGCGCTACCGCCAGGAATACCAACACCGGCATCGTCGGCTATCATCCCGCCGGCTCCGGTGAGGTGACCGTCAGCGGAGCCGGATCGACCTGGATCAATGACAATGGATTATTCGTCGGCCACGAGGGCCAGGGCGTGTTGAATATAACCGGCGGCGGAGTCGTCAGCGCCGCATCTCACACCATGATGGGGTATCTTCCCTCGTCCAACAGCTCGGTAACCGTCAGCGGAGCCGGTTCGGCCTGGATCAACGCAATGCATCTTCGTGTCGGTTTTGACGGCACGAGCGACTTGTATATCGCCCATGGCGGTCTGGTTACTGTGGGTGACGAGCTGACGATCGACAATGGCCTCAGGGGCTCGGCGATCACCATGAGCACCGGCGGCATGCTTGCGTTGTACGGTGACGCCGATGACTTGCTGGGAGACTTCCTCGATCTGATCAGGGGGACCGATGCGATTCGCTACTGGGATGATTCGATCTGGGACTGGGCCGACATAACCAGCGCGACGCGAAACGAGGATTACACTCTAAGTTACATGACCGGCCCCACCGCCGGCGACCTGGACGGCTATACCGTGCTTACGGTAAACACAATCCCCGAACCTGCGACAATGTCAATCCTGGGGATCGGAGCCCTGGCCATGCTGAGGCGACGGCGGAAGAACGCCCCGTAATGCAGGGACATCGAGCCCGGCGAAAGGGAACCAGCGATCGACTTATTTCTTCTCCGCGGCGAGCATGCCGAGGGCTTTGGCTTTGGCTGCTGCTTCTTTGGCTGTGATCGCGCGGGCGTAGATCGCTATGTTCTTCAACTGTCCGGACCAGTCGCGTTTTTCGGCGAATTCGTCGCCGAACAGCAGGTGCATCGACGCCCAGCCGGACAGTCGCCCGCTGTTCTTCTTCACCGTGGTGTTCACCGCTTTTCCGTTGAGGTAGGCGTGGAGCCTGCCCCTGGTCTTGGACGACGAGGAGCCTTTCTCCAGGCCGTAAGCAATCACAACGTGCTGCCATTTGCCATCGGTTAAAGTCAGCAGAGGCATAGTCGTATTCTGGTCGGCTGAACTTGTCGTCCTGAGGCGGAAGACCAGACTTCCGTCTTCCTGTCCGACGGTGAAATTGCGTTGCTGACCGTCCTGGGAAAACGAGATTATCCTCGCCGGGCCGGACTGCTTGAGACTATCGGTCTTTATCATCGCCTCGATCGTCAGGGCGTTTGTCTTCTTGCAGGCGGCCAGCAGTTTCGTGTTGATCGAGCCCGGGGCTATGAACGCCCCGCGGCCGACGGACATCGATTTATCCTTGGCGATCTTCGCCTTTCCGCGCGGGGTGAGTTTGATCGTCGCCGAAGAGTCTCGCCACGCGAATAGAAGCCCAC
>CAYMSH010000082.1:11604-15125 GCA_964392945.1 uncultured Planctomycetaceae bacterium
GGAGCCTGAACTGACCGGACCGCTCGATTCGGCGGCGGACTTGCCGAGCTTGGCCAGTTTTCTGCGGACAGACGCCAGGGCCAGCGAGACCTTCAAGCGTTTGGTGTCCTTCTCGGCGTAGACGTCCAGATACCTGAGATAGAACTGCTCGGCGCGGCGGAGCATCGGAGCCTGGGAGGCCCTGGGCGCATCGTCGGCCAGTTGAACGTACCAGCGTCCCAGTTCGCTCAACGACGGCGTTTCGATTTTGTCCATCGGCTGGGCGGCCAGAGCCACATACGTTCGGAGCATCTCATCGCAATCATCGCTCAGCAGTTTGCTCGCCGCGACCGGGTCGTCGCGATCGATCAGGTGCAGGTCGATCAGTTTCTTGCGGGTCTCGGCGTCCGACGGATCGGTCTTCAGTTTCGTCTCGAGCAGTTGGAGTCTCTTGGCGGCGGTGCGCTTCGCCATCAACTGCGAGTTGTAGCTTCGAATGTCGGCGACGCCGGAGAGTTTGAATCCGACGGATGTCGTCAGGGCCTTGCGGCTGTAGGCTATCGCCGAATCGATGTTTCCCTCGGCGGCCACCAGCCTGGCCGTCTGCATCAGGGCCTGAACGTATGGGCCGACGAGAGCCTTTCGGTCTGCGGTCCTCCTGGCCATCTGGAACCGTTTCAGATGCAGGGTGAGGGATTTCCGGCTGGAGGCGGCCTTCTCGGCGGGCACCGCCTCACTGAGTTTCTCCATAGCGTCAAACGCGACGTCGTGCCCCTTCACCGATCGCGAGGCCAACTCGAACGCGTTGTTGTACATCACGACCAGCAGAGCGTCGTCGAGCTTGTTGCTCCCGGCGATCTGTATGATCTCGCCGGCGAGTTTGACATCGTCAGCCAGCGTCGCTGTGTACTTGACCTTGGCCAGTTGCTCTCCGAACAGGGTCTTGAACGACTCGGCGGGGTCTTCGGCCGCAACAGCGCCAGCCGACAAGAGCATCAACGCCGCGGCGGTTAGTAACGCTTTTGTGTTAAGTGCTTTATTCATAGCAGAACCTCAGTCCCGACAGTGTAGAAAACAGCCGGCGAGGTATCCAACATAATCTCGCTGGAGACGGCGTCCGGCCGCGATTTTCGCATCAATTCCTCCTGATTGCCTCGGTTTTTGCATCTCGGCGTGCGTATAATTAGGTAGGAACAATTTACAGGCAATCCGGCCGCGGGGGCGAGCTTCGATTCGCATCTGCGGCTCTCCGCTAAGGCTCTCCGCCGCGGCCCGAAAGCCTGAATGGAAGGAACTTAAGAAGGAGAATCGCCATGAACAGGATCATTCTAGTTCCGATCGACTACTCCGATGTCACCGACGCGATCCTTGACGAAGCGCGCCAGTTGGCGATGGCTCTCGATGCGACGTTGCACCTGGTCCACGCGGCCACGATAGGCCCTGTGGTCTATTCGGCCTACCAGGCGCAGATGGGCTCAGCCTATCCGCGCAAGACCAAGGCCGAAATGCTGGAAGCCGCCGCCGATCATCTGGCCGGTGTCGCCGAGACCCTCAGCCGGGACGTCCCGGGCATTACGGCGTCATTGCTCGAGGGCCACGCAGGACCGGCGATCATGGAAGAAGTCCGGCGTGTGATGCCGATGATGATCGTCCTGGGCTCCCACGGCCACGGCGCGTTGCACCACCTGCTGGCAGGCAGTGTCTGCGAGTACGTGATGCAGCACGCGGCATGTCCGATCACGATCGTACCGAGCCGGGCCGGCATATACGCATCAGACATCGACGCAGCCCACACAACCACGACGGCGTGACTGGAACCACTGGAAACAGGAGACTCGCCATGGACAGAACCGTTTTAGTTCCGATCGACTACTCCGATGTCACTGGCACACTGCTCAAAGAGGCGTGCCGGCTGGCCAGGGCTCTCGACGCGACGTTGCACATGGTTCACGTCGCAACGATGGACCCGATTGTCTATTCGTCCTACATGGGCGGTATGGGCGCCGACTACCCTCGCACCGGCGCGGCGGACTTAATGCGAGAGGCCGCCGACAGTCTCGCCGTCGCCGCCGAGACTTGCGGCCCGAACGTGCGGGCAGTTACGACCTCACTGCTCGATGGCCACGCCGGACCGGCGATCATGGAAGAAGCCCGGCGTATCATGCCGATGATGATCGTCCTGGGCTCCCACGGCCACGGCGCGCTGCACCACCTGTTGGCCGGCAGCGTATGCGAGCACGTGATGAAACACGCCGCATGCCCGATCGTGATCGTACCGAGCCGAGTCGGAACATACAGAGCAGACATCGAAGCAGCCCACGCAACCACAACAGCGTGAAACTGCAGCTGACGCGAAGAGCGGTCGCTTTGATATGGAGCCTGCCTGCCGAAGGAAGGTGCGGCGGCTCGGCGCCGAGGACCATCCCCGATGTTCATCGGGACTTTCGCTTGCGCTTCAGCAGCAAGGGGAGGCCTGCGGCCATCAATAGCATCGTCGCCGGCTCGGGCGTCTGGGACAGGTCCGGACTCGCCGGGGCCAGATTGTAGTTGTTACCGAAGCTTTCACGAAGCATTACGAAGTCGTCCAGGTCGGCGTCGCCGTCGTCGTCGAAGTCCGGTAATCGCGGGAAAAAAAAGGGGCAATGGTATTCTATCTGCTTATAGAATAAATCGTTAACGTATTGTTTTGTCTTTTTCATTCTTTGATATGCGTAACCACTAAATTAGTAAAAACCAACTTTTCTGGATTAATACTGCACAATACATTGCATTTTAGACGATTATCTGTGTAGTATTATATTATGCAACCGCAACAGGAATTTATGAGAGAGCTTCGTCGGCTTACGGGGCGGACTGATCGGCTTTTTGCGTTGACGGATCTTCGCTGTCTTCTACCGAAGCATTCAGAGGCCGCGTTCAGACCGTTGGTTTCAAGGATCGTCAAGCGAGGCGATATGATTCGCCTCTGCCGGGGAATCTACATGCTGGGCGACTGCAAACTTCGCGGTAGTGCATTGCTCGGACGGGTTGCGGCGCTGCTGCGGGCGAATTGTTTCAACTATTTGAGCCTGGAGACGGTCCTCAGCGAAGCCGGGGTTATTTCACAAATTCCCATGGGCAGAATCACGGTAATGTCGTCGGGGAGGTCCAATGTGATTTCCTGCGGGGACTACGGCGTGGTGGAAATCGTCCACACGCGCAAAACACCGGATGGACTAACCGGGCGGTTGACTTACGATTCGGCCTACGGGCTGTGGCGAGCGGCGGTGGTTCAAGCTCTCCAGGATATTCGAGACACCCACCGGGACACGGGGCTGGTGAATTGGGAGATCGCAAATGAGTTTGTTCGATGAGTTAGTGAACCAGGCGCTACTGTCCGACGCCGCTCTGGGTACAGTCCGCCCGGCAGTGGAGAAAGAATTGCTGCACCATGACATTCTTCGCGAGATGAGCCGGTCCGGTCTTCTGACGGGCCTGACGTTCATCGGCGGGACGTGCCTGCGGATGTGCTACGGATCACAACGCCTCAGCGAGGATCTGGA
>CAYMSH010000082.1:15135-18725 GCA_964392945.1 uncultured Planctomycetaceae bacterium
GCGATTTCCATCCGGATCAACTCATGGATTTGAAGAATACGCTGGAATCTACGCTGATGGAGAAATACGGTTTGCCCGTTTTTGTCAGCGAGCCTCAGCTCGAGGGCCGAAACGTCAGCACGTGGAAGCTTCGAGTGGAAACCCAACCCTCGCAAAAACAACTTCCGACCCAAAGAATCCATATCGACATCTGCGCCCTGCCAAGCCATCAGCGACACCCGTCGCTGCTGCGGAATCACTACGGCGTAGACATGGGCTCAGACGGGCTGATCGTCCAAGCCGAAAGTCGCGAGGAAATCTTGGCCGATAAATGGGTGGCTTTGGCGATGAGGCCCAATCGCGTGCAATACCGCGACCTTTGGGACATCATATACCTGCAGCAGCGTGGTGTGGAACTGTCGAGCGAACTGGTTGGCCTGAAGGTAAGCGATCGAGTCATAACGACGTCCGCCTTCCGAAGCAATCTACAGCAACGCATCGACGAACTGGCCAACGACGAACGCCACTCACGCCAGTTCACACAGGAGATGCGGCGTTTTCTGCCTGCAGCATCGACCGCCCAGGCCTCCGAGGACCCCAATTACTGGTCTGCACTGATCGGAACCCTGAAAACAGGCGACGCGACTCTATTTTCTTAAACTTGAACGTAAAAAGGGTCAGAAAACCGCCCCGGAACTCATCCGGGGCGGCTTGTATCGTCTGTGTGTCTTTGTGAAACCTGCCTGCCGGCAGGCAGGTCCGTGGCAAAATGCCGTTGTCGTCGCCTCTACGGTGATCGGTTCCGATCGCTGCTGTCAGCGGCGGGCGCCTCCTGGTCCTGATAGACTCCGTGGTCTTTGTAGTCGGCGCCGAAGAGTTCTTTGCAGATTTCTTCCATCAATCCCGGCGATAAGTCGTGAAGAGTTCTCATCAGGATTTGCGGGTTGAGCGGGGTTTCTTCATCCCGGCTCTCTCGCTGCTGTTTCTGGGCTCTTCTCTCGGCGGTCTGTTCGGCTTTTTCTTCGGTCTTCGCTGTCTGGTCGGGGATTGTCAGCATGAACGTTTTGAGCAGGAACTCTCGGCACTTCCGTGACGTCTCGCCCTCGCCTTCGAGAGCAACTTCGATCTGCTTTTCGATAAGCGCTTTCATATGCGCCGCGGCCGCGCGGGTCGGCGGCCGGCGGTAGCCTTCGACAACAGCGGCGATCTTCTTCTGCAGGTCCGGACGCGACAGACCATTAGCGATCCGCCAGACAGTACGCCGCGAAACGCCCACCCGCTCAGCAATCTCACCGTGCGAAAGCCGAGACTCAGCAATAAGTTCAACAAGCATGTCTTCGTTCATGGTTTTTCTCCGAAAAACCTGGCAATTGGCAACGGCGGACCGTAACGGCGATAGGCAACGTCAAGGCCTAGAACCGCACGTCCATCCACACTGGTCGAAACGCGCCGTAAGGTCTTGTCGTGAGGTTTGCGCCGTTGCCAATTGCCAATTCCCAATTGCCAATTGCCAGCCGTTCTTCCATAAACTTACTTACTGGCGAGGCGAGCCGGTTTTGAGACGGTTTTTTTGGATTTTTTGGGTCGAGTGGAAGTGTCGATTTCGTAACGCGCGGCCGGGTAATGCGTTGCGATGATTAATCACGCGAAAAACATTTTCACTCTCGCCAGCCCGAATGGCGGCCGGGGCCCGAGTCGGCGTATTGACGACAACGTCGGGAATCCGCAGTAGTGCAACAACTCGTCGTTCGTTGCCTACCTCTGTGATCTCGCCGTTCATCTGAGCCGCTGCCGTGGCCGTAACATAGATTGCGCCGTTGCCGTTCTCTGTGACCTCTGTGGCAAAAAGCCGTTTCCGACGCCGAATTACTGAAATATCCGGGACTTTCGCGGGTTTACACTGTTGCTGACTTCTCGGCGAACGATAATGGAGCTTTTGGGAGTTTTCTGAATGGCGAACAAGGCAAACTACGCGTTTCTGACTGTTGCAGCTTTCCTGGCGATCGCGGCTTCGGCCGCAGGTGTTCGGGCCGAGCCGAAGAAGGCGGCAAAGTCGCCCAAGCCGCCGTTCGGCGGTACGATCTTCGTTAACCGGAACATCGTGACGAACGAAGATCCCAGTGCGTTTATGTGCGTAGTCCCCGCCGGACGCGGCGAAGTGACAATGTTCGACAGGCGCCCGGGCAAACCCCACAAGGTCAACGCGTATCTGTTCACCGCGACTTTCACCGACGGGCAGACCATGGAGATCCGCGTGAACCCGGAGTTCGGAGCCGAGGGCGCGATGGCCCAGGCGAAGATCTACCTGCCGTACGTCGGGCAGATGCCCTACACCGTGCGGCGGGACATCAAGCGAGTGCTGATCCACAAGGGCAAGAAAGGCTTCGGCGGCGGCGGCGCGGGGATCCTGATCCATACCGACATGGGCGAAGCCTACATGAGAAGCGGGATACTGACCGAGACGCTGATCCACGAGGCGTCGCATACGTCGCTGGACCATCGCTACTCGGCGGCCAAGGGCTGGCTGGCGGCGCAGAAAGAAGACGGCGCGTTCATCTCGGGCTACTCCAAGCAGCACCCGCGGCGGGAGGATGTGGCCGAAACGTATCTGCTGTACTTCGCGGTGCGGTACAAGCCCGGCCGGATCGATCAGAAACTCAAAGACACGATCACCAAAACCGTGCCGAACCGCATAAAGTATCTCGACGACCTGAAGCTGAACATGTACCCAGTGAGCGGCCCGAAGGCGCCGGGCTCGGCGATCGCGGCCGTGCAGACCGAAGCGTTCGCCAAGAAACTGAAACTCAGCGCCGAACAGACCGCCAAGTTCAAAGCGCTCGGCGAGCAGTTGAGCGAAGAACTCAAGAAGCTCAAGAAGCAAAAGGCCGACACGCGAGCGATCAAGGCGCAGTTCGACAAGAAGGCCCTGGCGCTGCTGACCGCAGCCCAGATAAAGGCTCTGGACACCGCCAAGGGCACCCCCCCGCCGCCGCGAGCCGAACCGAAATCCAAGAAGAAATAGACCGGCGGAAAAGCAGTTCACAGACCGCCGGAAACCAAGCGAACTGTGAACCTGCCAAACCGCCACGCCGCACCGACCGCGGCCGAACAGTATACAGCACAACATCTTGTCATACAATACGTTACAAGACTCTCCGACACGCGAACCAGACGGGCTGCATTAGGATTATTCCGATTATTTCACCGATTTAGACATGTGTCACCCTGTGAACCAAATGTGACATCCAGAGGAGCTGAAGATGAGCCAAGCGACAGCAACGAGACGCCGATTCCTGCAGACCGTCGGACTGGGCGCAGCGGCTCTGGCGATGGGCCGGATCACGCGAGCCGCAAAGCCCGGCAAGCGCCCGAACATCGTGTTCATCCTGGCCGACGATCTGGGCTATGGCGACGTGGCGTGCTATAACCCCGAGTCGAAGATACCGACCCCGAACCTCGACAAACTGGCCAAAGACGGCATGCTGTTCACCGACGCGCACAGTCCTTCTACGGTCTGCACGCCAACGCGGTACAGCGTGCTGACCGGGCGGATGGCGTTCCGCACGGGGATGCGCGGCGTGTTTACCGGCGTGGGCGGCCCCTGCATGATT
>CAYMSH010000083.1:0-18705 GCA_964392945.1 uncultured Planctomycetaceae bacterium
GAAAACGCCGGCGGCGGTAAGGCTATAAAGTACGCCGTGACAGGGCGATACGTGCTGGGTCTGGAAGTTGTCACGCCTACCGGCGAGATCATTGAAATGGGCGGCAAGCTCGTAAAAGACGTAACCGGTTACAACCTGGCCCAGCTCATGGTCGGTTCGGAAGGCACCCTGGGAATCTTTACGAAGATCACGCTGAAACTCCTGCCTTGTCCGCGGGCCAGCGTCGATCTGCTGTGCCTCTTCGAGACTGCTGGCGATGCGATATCCGCCGTGCCGAGACTCATGACCGAAGGCGGCGTGATACCGACTACGATCGAATTCATGGACCGGCCCAGCGTGCAGGCGGCTTGTGAATACCTCAACGAAACCATCCCGTACGAGCAGGCCGGAGCCATGCTGCTGATCACCGTTGACGGCGCCGACGTCCAGCAAGTCGAGCGGGAATATGAAGCCGTCGGCGAGCAGTGCCTGGCCAACGGGGCGATCGAAGTTTACGTGGCCGACAATTCGACGACTTCTGAACGCATATGGTCTGTCAGGCGGAATATCGCCGAAGCGTTCGGTATAGTCTCGCCCCAGCAGTGCAACGAGGATCTCGTGGTCCCGCCGGCGGCGATCGCTGATCTCGTGGTCGGAATGGAGAAGCTGGCCGAGAAGCACGGCGTTGCGATCCCGTCCTACGGCCACGCCGGCGACGGAAACCTCCACACGCGGATCATCAAGGACCCCGAATGGTCGATGGAACGTTGGGACTCAACCTGGCCGGGCGTGTTGAACGAATTGTTCGAACTGACGGCCTCCCTGGGCGGGCGATGCAGCGGCGAGCACGGGATCGGCCACAAACGCAAGAAGTACATGCCGATGTTCGTCTCGCAGGAGTACCTCGGCGTGTTGCGTTCGATCAAGCGAGCCATGGATCCCAATAACATTCTCAATCCTGGCAAAATATTTGACGTATAGGCGGTTTTTCGCGTCGCAGGCGCATTGCCGACAAACGGGGCCTTGACACCGGCGCGCCGATTCGACATAATACTCGTCGCTTTCAGGCGACAGAAGACATGCCCCTCTCCGGAAATCAGGAGAGGGCGTCTTGTTTGGCGCCGGGAAGTGCGGAAAAGTAGATAGTTACGGAGCGTAGCTCAGCTTGGATAGAGTGCCGCGTTCGGGACGCGGAGGTCGCTGGTTCAAATCCAGTCGCTCCGACATTCAGAAAGGCCAGTCCGAAAACGGACTGGCCTTTTTTGCGTTCCCGCGTTCCCTTGAACCAGCGACCGCGGGCTGGCCAAAGGCCAGAACGCCTCGCGAGTTCACGCGTAACGCAGTTACGCGCCGCGCAGCGAAATCCAGTCGCTCCGACATTCAGAAAGGCCAGTCCGAAAACGGACTGGCCTTTTTTGCGTTCCCGCGTTCCCTTGAACCAGCGACCGCGGGCTGGCCAAAGGCCAGAACACCTCGCGGCCGACACAAAAGCAGGCCAGTCCGATAAAGGACTGGCCTGTTCTGCACATGTCAGACACGTCGCCGGTGTGCCGATAAGATTGTTTTGCTTTGCTATTGGGCCGGGCTATCGCCGGGTTCCACTTTGTACTCAAATCCGTGTTCTGTCAGGAATTCCTCCACTGATTCTATGACCAGGCGGTACTGATACTGATGGCTCTCTTTGGCGCAGTGTTTCAGGCGCGCCATAAGCTCGGCCGGCATCTTGTACGTTCCCTTCTTGTAGACAACCGTAGAATCGCTCTCTGAGGGGATCGGCGAGGGGCATACGATCTGATGGGCCTTGAAATCCTCAGCGACAATCTCAACCTCAGCCACTGCCTCAGACACCTCGGGTTGCGGGTCGGGCTTTGGTCTGGCGATAAATCTCTTGAGGATCCCGTTCCTGATCGCTATTGCCAGAACGCCGGCGGCGCTGCGTAATCTGGACCAGAGCGGTTTGCGGCCGCTCGGCGATATTGACTCGCCTGGTGCGATCGGTTCGCTTGGCTCGCTCGGCGCTGGCGGATCGGGCTCTTTGGCGATCGGCACGACGGGGCGAGGCTTGAGCGGCTCGGGGCGTTTGAGTACTATCGGCGCCGGGGGCGGGGGTTCTACGGGCTTGGGCTGCACCGAGTCATCGCGGCCGGCGAAGGTAAGTCCCAATCTAGAGGTTGTATAGGTGTCGTTCAACGGCTCGGGCGTTGGAAGCCTGGCCGCTTCGCAAGGCTCCAAGCCAAGACGATTTAGTACTAAGGTTGAATTAAGTGCCATTTGCGATACTCCAATGAACGTCTATCGGATCGGTCATGCTGGTTTGCTACTCCTGGGGGTCGGCTTTGGGCTCAGGCTTGGGCTCGGGCATCTGCGTGGCCTTCAGCCAGACCGGTTTGGGCCCGGTGCCCAGTACGAAACGGAAGCCGTTTGCTTCGATTTCCACTGAGTCGGGGAGTATCTTCACCACTTTGGCGTCCTTGACCTTGTCGCCTTCGAAGACGACAGTGCCGCTGATGATTGCACGCCGCGAGGTTTTTCCGTACATGACTCCGGTAAGAGTCAGGCCGGAGGGATAATCTTCGGCTTTGGCTACGCGTGGCGCCGGCTGAGTCGTCGGGGCCTTTGTCGCCGGTTGGGTAGTCGGTTTCTTCGTCCTTTTCGGTTCGTCCGCCGGCGGTTCAACGCTATTGGGCTCCGTCACCGACACCGGGGTCGTATCTCCGGTAGGAGGGATATCCGGCTTGGCGTCTGCAGGGTTGGGCTTTGACTCGGTCTTGGGCTGATCTTCAGGCTCGCTGTCGGCGGTTATCACGATCGAGCGATGAACCGGCTTTGTCGAATCGTTGCTGCTTGTGGGCTTTATCTCCGCCTGGGCGGGCCGAACGGGCAAGGCGGGCGCGGGCCTGGCGGGAGGGGTGGCGGGGCTCTGAGGGGTGATCGGCTCGTTGATCCTCGCCATCGGGGCGGGTCTGGCCGATGCGGTCTGGGGAGCGGGAGTCAGGGCCTTGAAACCGACCCATCCGCCGATGCTGAGTACGCCCAAGAGGACCATCGCGGCGGCTCCGACCATGACGTTGTCACGATTGGGGCGCGAATTTCGTGATTTTGGCGAGTCTTCGACGTCGTCTTCGGTGCACATCGTGTCAAAAGATGACATTGAGGCCGACCTGGCCGGCTCTCTGGGGCTCGGAGCACTCGACTGAACGGGAATCTGTTGGCCGACATCCTGCTCTTGCGTGCTTGGAGTCAGCTTGACAGAGATGCTTCGAGCCGCGCGGGGAGTCTCTCGCGGCGTTTCGGGCTGCTGGTCGGCGTCCTGGCGTTCTTCGGCCTGGATTGACTCCTCCGGCTCGATACTCGGCTCGACTGGCGCCGGCTCGACTGGCTCGGATTCGACAGATCCCGGTTCGATGGGAGCCTGCTGATCCTCTGGTTGCTGTGTAGTCGATTCGATCGGGGCGGGGTCCGGATCGTCGGACATTTCGGCCAGGTGGGGCGTCTTGCAGAACATTTCGCCGGCTCGTTTTCGAAACGCGACGACTTTCTGTCGATCGGTCATGTCGACTTCATCGATATCGGCCAGGTCGTCGAACCCGAATTCTATCTCGCAGGGGACTATGCCGTTGACCAGTTCAGAAGCGACAGCGCGATAATCCGCGGCCGCCGAGCAGTCCGGCGCGTAGTCGAGTATGCTCTTGCTGGTCGCGGGGCATTCCTGCATGCGAACCGTTTCTCGCACTACCGTTCCGAAGACCTTTCCGGGCAGTGCTCGATGCAACTCGGCCAGCACGAGCCTGCTCAGTCGCGTGCGGGAGTTGAATCTGCAGCCCAGTGCTCCGATCAACTCGATTTCATGCTCGAATCCCTGGCGAATATCGTCAAGCATCGTAAGCAGGATCCGCAAGCCGTCCAGTGCGAGGATTGAGGTTTCCACCGGGACGATAGCATGCGTTGCGGCCAGCAGGGCGTTGCCTATGAGGCGATTTCCCAGCGAGGGAGGGCAGTCGATCAGTACGTAATCGTATTGCCCGTCCAACTCGGCGAGAACCCTTCGCAACTGGCTGCCCTGTGTGGGGCGAAGATTGTGCGAGATCGAGTCAAGTTTTCCGCACGCCGGGGCCAATGACACACCGGGCAGAACGTCTTGAATCGGGTTGAGTCCAGTACCGGCAAGCAGGGCGTCGGCCAGTCTCGTGTCGCCTTCCACCCCCAGCCAGCGAGTCGAGGCAGCTTGCCCGTCTAGATCGACCAGGAGGACTCTCTGGCCCATTTCTCCCAGCGATGCGGCTAGATTCACCGACGTGGTGGTCTTCGCCGTCCCGCCTTTTTCGTTAAGTATTGCGATAGTTTTCATTTGCACACTCCATAGCATCCCGGACCGTTGGCCGCTACAGCGCAGCGACAGGCGGGCTGCCGACAAGAAAAGGGGCGAGCCTCCAGGAAATGTCACGACCATCGACGAACAGCACGTCAAGGGTCAGACCACTGGCCTTGCCAGGCCAGTCAGGCTGGGTGAAATCCGGCTATATCAAGCAGAGCAGCTTTCAGGTAGCCGCATAATGCGCCCCCGGCGCACATTGTGATGATAGGATTGGTTTCAGCGCAAAGCAAATCCGCCGGGCGGATCCGGCGGATTTACCTGTTTCACTCGATTACGCCAGTAGTATCCGGCGTCACGTTGAGGCGATCAACGGTGTGTGGTTTTCTTGCGTGATGCTCTGACCCGCCGACTTTTGAGCACGATCGGAGCAAGCAGTGCGATCAGAATAGATGTTGACGGTTCCGGGACAGCCCCGGTGTGGAACAGGGGGGTGACCATCCCGTAGTGGGTGGCCAGCAACGAGAAGTCGCCCATATCGTTGATCCCGTCTCCGTCAAAATCGCCGCTGCTCCAACCTGCGTTCTGGCCAAAAGACAATGACGCCAAGGAGAAATCATCGAAGCTTATGATGCCATCCAGGTCGGCGTCTCCGTATGTTGTGCCGATAATGCCGTGTATGAGTTCATACAGATCAGCGCCGTCAATGGCATTATCGTTGTTAATATCAAATAGCGTTCCGTTGGAGTTGTTTCGTATTGCAGAAGCCAGTAGGTCAATATCTGCGACATCCACATGCTGATTGCCGTCGAAGTCACCGGTGATGGCTGTGTTAGGAGCGGCTTCCAGGCCATATACTCCGCCGATATACCAACTGTTTGACCCAAAGTAGTTCTGCAGATACCACTTGCCGTTGCTCAACTCGACTTCATAGTACCTGAGTCTGTCTGGAGCAGACGGATGGTTCTTGTGGTCGTCTGAGTCGGTTATGTAGACGCCAGTGTATGCAGAGGCGTTATCGGCTTCGTGAGTCAGGCCCCAGGCGGTGATCGCGTGCCCGCCGGCCCCGTAGATCGCCATGGCGGTTCCGTAACCGGATCGCAGGTAGGTGTTTAGCGATGACATGGCGGTGTATGTGTTGGAATTTCGATGATAGAGGTTCGAGAAGTTGGTTTGCGAATGGAATGCGCCGCCAGCGACATCAACTTGCGACCAGCCGGCCCATCCTTTGGACGGATTGTAGCCTGAGATCCACCATTGCCAGCCATATCCCATCTGTCCGCCGGCGTCGGTCCAGTGATCCTGGTAGTAACCGAACATCTCATCGGTGGTTGTCATGTTATCGACACGACCCCATCCGGTCCATGCCAGTACATTAGAAGCAGCCGCCGCCCAGCACATATTATCGTCTTCAGAATTGCTGGGGGACTTTTCGGCATCAACCCAGGAGCCTCCCCAGTTCTCGTGCAGCATATAGCTGACGCCGCTGGGCGTGGCGTCTCCCAGAGCGGTTGATGTAGTGATTCCCAATACAATGATCACAGCTGACGTTGTCAGGAGTACGCTTCTCATAGCACTTCTCCGATTGCAGATAAAACCCTGGCTGGTTGTTTGTCCTCCGTTGTCCGCGAGTCGAACAACGCACTTCACTCTAGAGGTAGTTATCGGGGAAAAGCACAAGCCGGATTAGTTAGCATGTCAGATGAGCATAGAGTTCTTTGAAGTGGTTTCTGGCAGGGGTGTTACAGCAATGCGAACTTTGTGACCCCTGGTTTTGATGGTTGACGCGACAAGCTATAACTGGCCGTCATAGAGCATGTTACGCCAGTTGACGCCGCTGGCGGCAATGGAATGCCAGCCGGTGTTTTATGTGAAAAAAATCGAGCAGAGACGTCTCTTCGAGCCCCGGGTGTTCTTAAGAAAGGAGATAAGTCTTTCTGCAACAGGGGATGGGGCAATTCATCGGAGGCTTGAAGAAACGCACACCGGTCGGCGCCGGTCAGATGTGAAGGAAAGGTGGGCTTTGCAGGAATGTCAGCGCAAAGAGAAGCGGGGGGGGGGGGGGGGGGGCGGGCGCGCCGCCGGGCGGGGGCGCCGCCGGCGTCCAGTTTTTTGTTATTGGGGGGCTTTCCTTTTTTTCCCGCTCACCGTTCCGGGGGGGGCCCCGCGGCACCCGCCGCTGCAAGAGTCATGCAGCCAAGATTGAGCAGTCTTAGCTGAGGTTTGTCTTTAGCTGCGTCGTCTTTTGCGTGCGATCACGCCGATGGCTCCGAAGAGCATCAGGCCCATGGTCGTCGGTTCGGGCAGTGCCAGCGTGCCGCCGCTGTCAGGCGTTCCGTCAATGGCCAGTCTGATGTCGTAGCTGCTTCCGTCACGCTTCGTGGCACCAAGGGCGGCCAGTTCGGCGAAGGTGATAATGGGGTCGAGTGATCCGGTGGCCAGCACCTCTTCTGCAGCCATGCCATTACCGGAGATATACCAGATGATATTCTCAGGCGTTGGGACTTCGTCGCCGGGAACAAACGCGGCCGCAAGCTGGATCGCGGCGAGGGGGCCGACATTGGCGTTGCCGCCGAGGCTAAAGTCATAGGCGTTGCTTTCGTGATTGCCGTGATTGCCTGCACCCTGATCGCGGAAAAGATCAGATTCGGGATCGACTACGGCCTGGCCGCCACTAATGTCGTAGTCCCTCATGGTCGTCGGGGAGCCGCCTACCGGGTTGAACTGAATCGTGAAGTCATCACCGGGGGTAATAGTGCTGCCAGGAATGATCGGATTTCCGATGCTCCAGGTAGCGCCGGGCTGAAGCGTTGCTGCGGCGCCGGGGTTGGCTTCCGTCAGCGTGTTTGCAGTTGCCTGAAGTTCGCCCAATCCGAATGCGCCAGCACCCAAGCCTACAGATACGCTGAGGAAATCACCAACGGCGAGATAGTCAGCGACGCTCTTCCAGCCAGTGCCTGCGATCTCATCGCGGACCGGGTCCAGGATTCCAGCAGAGGACATGATATTAAGTCCGTTGAAGGTTATCGGGGCGGCGGTGGTATTGGTTAAGGTTACAGCTCCCGTTACCAGGTCAACGGTGACCAGAAAGGCTCCGTCGTCGTTTCCGGTTGGGTCGGTAATCGGCGTCGCGTTGGCGACGGCGCCCAGCAAGGCGATCGTCAGTGCTATTGTGGTAAGTTTCTTCATGACTCTTTCTTCCTTCCTTCAGTTAAGATCCCGTTAAGCATTAGGATAAGATTATATTCTCTCTCTGTAATCCTGTCAAGAGGATTTACTCTGTTTCTGTTAACAAACTCTACTACGCCCTACGTCTACGTTTGATCAGTGCGACTCCTCCGAGCGCCAGGAGCGCCATGGTCGCGGGTTCGGGTGCGGCTACCGGCGCCAGTGCCGGCGCGGGGGCCGGTGCTCCCTGTCCGTAGTACAGGGCCAGCAGGCTGAAGTCGTTGAATCCGACGGTGGTGTCTCCGTCATAGTCGCCCTTAGCCCATCCGCCAGCCTGGCCGTACCACAGGGCCAGCAGGCTGAAGTCGTTGAATCCGACGGTGCCGTCGAGATCGCTGTCGCCGTACTGCGTGCCGTTTCCGAGGCCGGTGGCGACAAGCGTATGGACCAGAACATCGGTGTCGGTTGCGGCTATGACACCGTCATTGGTTTCGTCAAAGAGGAGGTTGGGGTTTGCGGGGGGCTGGGCGGCAAACATCAGGTCGATGTCGTCAGCGTCTGAGTCGCCGTCGAGATCGTAGTCGCCGGGAATCTCCGAGATCACCAGGGTGCTTGCGCCGAAGGCGCCGTTGCGTCCCAATGCGTCTGTGCCGCCCTCTGCCAGGACCGCGTTGACTGCAACAGTGGTCAGGCCGTCAACAGCCTTCACGCTGAGCGTGCCGGAGACAAACGCTCCGTTGTTGCCAGCTGTGGTTTCCTGTACGAGCACGGCGCTTGCGATGTCCATAACGTTGCCGTTGACGATGATCGTCCCGTCGCCAGCTCCGAAGGTTGTCGTCGTGACGTTTCCGACGGTGGCGCCAGCCGCGCCGATCTCCAGATCGACAACAGTCGCATCGCCAGCGCCGTCGGAGAAGACTGCGTCGAAGTGCGTATCGGCTGCGCCCACGGTGGTGGGGGTCGCCGGGATGGTTTCGGAATAATCCGAGCCAAGGAGACTGGTCGTGCCAGTCGTCAGGGCTGAAGTCGGGGCCATGAGGCCGACTGCTCCGGTATCAACCGGGGCGGCACTGGTGGAGGCGGTGTCTGACGTGCTGAACACGACGAACTCAAGCCTTCCGCCAACTCCGAAGTCGCTGGCGAGGATAGCGCCGCCTGTACCGCCGCCGCCGGGGATCGGCAGAGCGTCCCACGCGGTGCCAGCGCCGGTGTCGATGATGCGTCCTATATAGACGGGAGCATCGTCGGGTCTTTCCAGATACCCGTCGATGTTGCCTTCACCAAGGAACGAGGGGATGAGAGGTGTGCCTTCGAAGAACCAGTCGTGCGAACCGACCTGTTCACCGGAGAAGCCGCCTTGGGAGTCCAGAGACGCCCATGCCGTGCCGAACTCACCTGTTCCGTCGAGGGCGCCTTCTGCGACTCGATCAAAAGTGATCGTCTCGGAAGTGTCCTTGATCGAGTAACCAGTCAACTGGCCGTTGCCTGTCCCATCGAAAACGAGATAGGCATGGCCGTCGGCTGTGATCTGCAGGTCAGCTACTCCGGCGTGCGCTGCGCCGGCCACTCCTATGATGCAAACCAGATTTATCAGATATTTTGTCATCTCTCACGCGCTCCATTCAAGAAGGTTAAGCATTTGATTGTCAGCCTCGTTTTTTGACCACGCATCTCATTTGCAGCTAGTCACTCTATTTGCTACGTCCCAGGGCAAAAGACCGCCCGGACTATTACTTCGCTCCTCTCCATACCCGAATGGAGCGACCAGCTTTCCTCGATTAAACTTTGATACGACCTCATCCTTGAGTGACGATGGGGCTGTTGTCATTCAGCCTGATCCATGTCTTCGTTCCATTATTTAACCATGGAATTGCCATAATGTCAAGACTTAAAGCCTCGCAAATCTTTAACAAAAATGCAGATATTTTGCAACTGCTTCGCATTCAATAAGTTGCGCTCCAAAATATCCGCTGCTTGTTTTGTCATTATTCTGTTTTCGCTGTTTGGCTTAGCCGGCGAATCGTTCCAAGCTGTGCTTGTGGCCCGTGTTGAGCCAATCTTCCGGGTCGAAGTGCCGGGCCTATTCGCCCTGTATTTGACACGTTATTAGTATATCACGTAATGGCGAAAATGTCTAGTCTGAAAACCTGGTATCGAGACCTTCAGGCTTCTGCGAGCCGGTCTGTTTGAACTGTAATATAATTGTATGCTCGCCGAGGCGGCCGGTTGTACCAATCTCAAAACATGATAGAATATACGGTAGACAGGCGGTCTGAGGCTCAAGGCTAATGAACTTGCAAAGCGAAGTACTAAGATACCTGCGGCGAATGTCGAGACGCATGCTGGTCCGACGCGCCATCGAAGGCGCCGGTCTGGGCGTTGTAGTCGGCGGACTACTGGCCGCCGGCTGCCAGATTGTGCTGTGGCTGCTGGGTCAACCGCATCGCAGCACGGGGATAGTGATGCTTCTTGCCGGTTTGCTCGGCGGAATTGCCGTGGCGCTGGTAAGAGGCGTATCGGTTCGTCAGGCGGCCCGTTATATAGATAACCGAGCCGGTTTGGATGAGCGGTTGACTACCGCGGTGGAACTGGCCGACGCCGGAGACACCAGCCCGGCGGCCTGCTGCGTATACGCCCAGGGGCGAGCTGCAACTCAGGCGCCGCATGTTTCAACCATTAATCTATGGGTTTGCGGTCGAATCACCGGCGGGGCGATCATGCTGGCGGTCTTTTTGTACGCCGCAGCGGCTATGCTGCCGCAATATCGAAGCCCCGGTCAGCGGATCATCAATGCCCTCGGCGAGATGTCTCCAGAAGCGATTAAGGCTTTGTCTGACGAGTTCGCACGCGCTGCACGCGAGGCCGAGGCCGACGCTCCGCTGCTTGTCCGCGCCTCTAAAGCCGCCAGGCAAAAAGACGCCAGAGCCCTTGCGGCGATACTGGCCGATCTTAAGCGCAGGGGCGTGAAGCTGGTGCGAATCGTCCGGCCGGAGGTGCTGGCCCTGGCCACCAGCGGCGGCGGCGATGGGGACGGAAACACGGCGACTCAGCCGGCGGTTTCGCCTCCTGATCATCGGTCCGCTGCGGCTGGCGGCCCTGTTTACGTGTGGGATCCGCTATACGACGAGTTACGCCTTGACCGATCGCCGACAACACGCGGCGCCGGCACTGACGATCCTGCTGCGACAGTAACATATAATGACGCCTGGTCAGCGGCGCGTTTGCGTGCGGCCGGGGCGCTGCGAACCGGCGGCGTGCCGTCTGAATACCGAGCTATGGTTCGCGAGTTCTTCAGTGATCGCAAGTGAGGGGTTTTCTCAGTTCTTTTTGCTCACGGATAGACACGGATGAACTGGATAAACCGCGAGGCTTTTTTGCAACGGCGGGATCGGGATTGTATGGCGCCTCAACTCTTGAATATGTCGTTCAAGCGTGAGTCTATTGTTCGCCAGTGGGTTCCGCGCCACATCAGTTTGTCGCATCGTTGGCATCTGTAGAACGTGTCGCACGATTTGTAGGCCAGCGGCGGGGCTTCGTTCATCACGGTGTGTTTGGGTGTTTTGCCGAGTTTGCCGCCGCAGGCCATGCAGCGGGCCTCGCGGCGTTTGAGATTGAGTTTGTTCACTACGTAGATGAGTTGATCGATGCGCGTCATTTGTCTCGGTATGAACAGGGCCTCGAGTTGTCGATCGCGTATTACTTTTCGCTCGAACATCGGCCCGTCGGACGACAGCAGGATTCGCCCGGTCTCCATGGATTCGGCGACGATTACCCCGTCGTCTATTCCGTGCCTGAACGCCGCATCGTATCCGGCGGCCCGGAGCCATCTGGCCAGGCCTCCCAGCATGGCGTCGCAAAAGAACGTCGGCGAATTGTCGCTTGAGTGTTTCACGCGTATCCCATGAAAGTATATTGCTTGCGTTGCGTTTAGCCCAGTATCTGTTATAATCTTCGGCCCGTTGCACCCCGCAACATTATATAGAGCGACTGACGCGTGAGTGAAGAAGAGAAACAGCTAGACCTTGACCGCCAGATGAGTTTTGGCGATCACCTCGAGGAGTTCCGTCAGCGATTGATCTACGCGCTGATCGGGCTGGTGATCGCGCTTGTGGTCTGCATGGTCTTCGGCAACTATCTGCTCTGGTTCCTGGAGAGGCCTTACTTCAAAGTGATGGCCGAACTTGACAGGGAACCGGTCCTGCATACTATGAGCGCCGCCGGGGCGGTGTTCATATATATACGTGTGGCGCTCTATACCGCGATATTGATCGCCGGTCCCTGGATGCTGTACCAGTTCTGGCAGTTCGTGGCGGTGGGGCTCTATCCAAACGAACGGAAGTACGTACATTATTCGGTCCCGTTTTCGGCGGCGCTGTTTATCGGCGGGGCGTTGTTCTTTGTTATGATCGTCTGCGAGAAGATGCTGCATTTCTTCTTTGCGTTCAGCGGCTGGATCGGCGTTAAACCGATCGTAACTGTCGAGAACCACATAAAGTTCATGACCAGTATGATGGTGGTCTTCGGCATTGGCTTTCAGACCCCGCTGGTTGTGTTCGTGTTGGGGAAGATCGGGCTGGTTTCACTGAAGACCCTGAACTACTACAGGCGCCACGTGATCGTCGGAATGCTGGTATTCGCCGCACTTGCGACTTCGCCGAGCCCCGTGGACCAGATTCTGCTGGCCGTGCCGATGTGGCTGTTGTACGAACTGGGCATCATTATGGTCTGGTGGTTCGTAGAGCGCCCCAAGAGGCTCGAGGACGATGACGAGGAATGGGACTGATGGGCGGCAACGGCAGTGATGAGTGCTGAGTGATGAATGATGAAAACGGCGACGACAACGGCGTGACGCCGGGCGCCTGTTGACGCTGATTGTATCTATAGGCAACCATAGAAAAAGCCCGCAGACTGCTGTCTGCGGGCTTTTGTATTTCGGGGTCGTTTGTTCTTATGCGGTGTCGGGGCCTTTGCTCTCGTCGATCTCTTTGTCATCGTCGGTCGAGGCGACTTCTTTGTCGCCCGAGTCGTCCGTTGAAGACTTCTCGGAGTAGTCTGTGGTGTCTTCGTCCATTGCGTCAGTTACGTCGGACTTGACTGAGTGGACTTCCTCCTTGAACTGGCGGAGTCCCTTGCCCAGACCGCGGGCCAGTTCCGGCAGCTTCTTGCCGCCGAACAACAGCAGCATGGCTACCAGAATGATGATAATTTCCGGCATGCCGAGACTCGGCAGGAAACCAATGATTGCGTTAGTCATATCCTTAACCTCTATATCGTTTGTGTTTCGAGTGTATCGGTGTGCCCGGCGGTACGCCGACCGGGACATTCATTATCCGTGCAGGCATCGAGCGTGTCAAACTTATTTGCCGACGACTGGATAACGCAGCGGAAGCTAAGTTCTTGCCCGAAACCCCGCAAGCGACTATACTCGCGGACTCGTAAGGTTGATCATCATGAAAGCTGCGATTTTCATCCCGTGTCTGACTGAGCACATGTACCCCGGATCGGGTATATCTATGGTTAAGGTGCTCAGGCATGCCGGGGTCGAGGTCGAATATGTTGACGATCAGACATGCTGCGGCCAGCCTGCTTTCAACGCCGGCTACCGACGCGAGATCATTCCAATCGCCGAAAGGCTCATAAAGCTCTTCGCCGGCAAGGAATACGTGATCGCTCCGTCTGGGTCGTGCACCGCGATGGTGCGCGTGTTCTACCGCGAGCTGGAACTGGACGGAGCCCTAAAAGACGATCTGGACGAGCTTTGCGGGCGCATATTCGAGTTCTGCGAGTTCATGGTTGATGTCGCCAAAGTCGTACCCCTCGGCGGCAAGTTCCCCCATAAAGTCACGTATCACGACTCGTGTCACCTGTCACGCGAGCTTGGCGTTGTCGACCAGCCGCGAAAGCTTATCGGCGATATTGCGGACATCGATTTCGTCGAGATGAAAGACCACGACTCCTGCTGCGGGTTCGGCGGGATGTTCTCGGTCAAATTCGGACAGCTATCGACGGAGATGGTAGCCCGCAAATGCGCCAACATTATAGACAGCGGCGCCGAGTACGTTATCGGAGCCGACGCCGGATGCCTCATGAACATCGGCGGATACCTCCGCAAGAACGGCATGGCGCCCCAAACGATGCATATAGCCGATCTGCTGGCCGCGAGCCTCGATCTGTAATATGGACCATGGATAAAACGCCTAAGAAAATCAAACGGTACGTTCGCGACGCACTGGCCGATACGCCGATGCGGACCGCGGTCTCCAACGCCGCCGTGACGTCAAAGGCCTCACGCGACAAACAGGCCGCACGGATCCCGTACTGGGAAATGGTGCGTCAGAAGGTCCGTTCGTTCAAGACCGACGTGCTGGAGCATCTCGATGAGTATCTGGTTCAGTTCGAGTCCAACTGCCAGGCTAACGGCATGAAGGTCCACTGGGCCCGCGACGCTGAATCGGCTCGCGAGATTGTCGGGAAGATCGCCAAAGACTGCGGCGCCAAGACCGTGGTCAAGTCCAAGTCGCTGACGACTGAAGAGATCGACCTTAACTCGTATCTCGCCGAAAACGGTGTAGATCCTATCGAGACCGATCTTGGCGAGTATATCGTCCAACTGCTGGGGCAGATTCCTTCGCACCTCGTGGCCCCTGCGCTGCACCTGTCGCGCCAGGATATCGGGAGGCTGTTCGCCGACAAACTCGGCGAGGAGTATACCGAGGACCCCGGCGAACTGACCGAGATCGCCCGCGTGCATCTTCGCGAGAAATTCCTTACCGCCGACATGGGCATTTCCGGGGCGAACTTCGGTATTGCAGAGTCCGGCTGCGTGTGCGTCGTCGAAAACGAGTGCAACGCCAGGCTGACGATATCGCTGCCGAAGGTTCACGTCGCGGTCATGGGCATCGAGAAGCTGATCCCGGATATTGCGGCGCTTCCGTACTTCTTGAAACTCCTGCCGGTAAGCGCCACCGGTCAGCGGGCGTCGTCTTACGTTAATATCATTGGCGGTCCCGGTCGTGACGGAGCCGGCGAAGGGCCTGAGGAAGTACACGTTGTTCTGCTGGACAACGGTCGATCGAGGATCCTCGGCGACGCCCAGCTCCGCGAAACGCTGATGTGCATGCGTTGCGGGGCGTGCCTTAATACTTGCCCGGTCTACCGCGAGATCGGCGGCCACGCCTACGGATGGGTCTACATGGGCCCGATCGGCTCGGCTCTGATCCCCCAGTTCCTCGGCGAGAAAGAGGGCTGCTACGCTCCTTCACTATCGACATTGTGCGGGGCGTGCCGGGAGATTTGCCCGCTGGAGATCAACATACCCAGGCACCTGCTGAAGCTTCGCAACAAGGTCGTGCTGGCCAAACGCAGCGGATTCTTCGAACGCATCGGGATCAAGCTCTGGGCGCTGGCTGCGGCCCGGCCCAGATTGTACCGCTTTGTGACCTGGTTCCCGGGTAAGCTGCAGATGCTCCTGCCTGGCAAGCGTGCGTTCGCCGCACCGGGCTACACCGGCCGCCGGGCGATAGGACGGTTCGATTCGAAAGGTTTCGCCAAGCGGTTCCGGGCGATGGAGAGGAATAACAAAAATGGCTGACACCGACCGCGACGACATGCTGGCCGACATCCGTTCATCGCTGGAGATCGCTTCGGATATACCCCAGGCCATCGGCGGCGAGGAACAGCCGCTGGACGGATACCTGGCCGCAGAGCTGTTCGATGACGACGAGGCCATGCGAACGAGATTCTCCGAAGAGCTGGCTAACGTTTCGGCGGACTTCGACGTACTGGCAGACCAGGCGGCCGCAGCCAAATGGGCCGGCGAAGTGCTGACGGTGGACGGATTCAACACGCTGGTGGTCGCCGAAGAGGGCTTGTGTCTCGATATCGCCAAGGCGGTGCAGGCCGAGCGGCCCGATCTGGAGATAATCGTAGCCGGAGATCTTGACGCTGACGAACGCCAGGCCCGCCTTGCCCAGCCGACTGCGGCGCTGGTGGAAGTTGACTACGCACTGGCCGACATCGGCTCGCTGGTGGTCCTCCGCGACAAGACCGCCAGCATGCTGCCGCACTTCCTGCCCGAGAGCGTGATGGTCATCGTCCGCCCCGAGCAACTCCTGGCCAATCAATTCGAACTGATCAAGGTCCTGCCGCAGGACGCCGGGCGGAACATGGTCTTCATAACCGGCCCCAGTCGCACCGCCGACGTTGAGAAGGTCCTGATCCTCGGAGCCCACGGGCCGCGAAGAGTCAGCGTCGGCATGCTCGAATCGGCTCAGTGAGCTGACCGGTTTTGCATCGTCGAAACTCCGCTTAGACTAAAGTGAATGTCAACAAGTGGTTGAACGAAGGGAGAATCCGTAATGAAACGAAGAACTTTTCTTGGCGCGGCCGCCCTGACGGTTACGGGCCGGGCGATGGCCGCTGATAAGAAGCTTCCCGTCCCGGCCGCAATAACGCCTGTTTCAGGTACGATCACTGAAAAGGTTCGCAACACTCCGATTGTGCAAACTTGTGACGTATGCGTACTCGGCGGCAGTTGCACCGGTGTTTTCGCGGCCGTCCGAGCCGCCCAGACCGGCGCCAAGGTGGCGCTTGTCGAAAAGCAGAACGCTTTCGGCGGTGTCGCCACTTCCGGTTTAGTCGCCATTTGGCATCGGCTCAAGGACAGGAAGAACAAGAAAACGATTATTGGCGGCCTGACTCGAACCATGCTCGAACGCCTGGCCAAGATCGGAGCCTGCAGCACCAAAGTGCTCGGCCGCAGTTGCAGCCTCAATACCGAAGAGTTGAAGATCGAACTGGACAAGCTTGTGCTGGACCACGAGATCACGCCATATCTGCACACCTCCTACGCGAGCCCTGTCATAGAAGGCGACAAGATCAAGGCCGTGTTCATCGAGAACAAGAACGGTCGTCAAGCCATCGTGGCCAAAGTGTTCGTCGATGCTACTGGTGACGGCGATCTGGCCAGAGACATTGGCATACCGTTCACTATCCGCAAGGGTCTCCAGCCGCCGACAACCTGCTCGGATATTCAAGGCCTGCCGAAGAACATCCAACACCTGATCAGAACGCACGGCAAGGAGTTCGGATTACCCAGGGACCACGGATGGGCCACGGTTATCCCCGGCACGAAAGACGTTCGCATGAACGCCCTTACGCATGTTTTCAACACCGACGCATCGGACGCCACGCAACTGACTCGCGCCGAAATTGAAGGACGCCGCCAGGTCCGCGCCTACATGGACATCGCCAGGAAATACGGCGGCGAGAGCAACAAGCCCGTGCTCCTGGACCTGGGCTCTTACATCGGCATTCGCGAAACGAGATCGTTTACCGGCAACTACACGCTGACTGAAGAGGACGTTTTGTCCTGCAAGCGCTTCGACGACGCGATCGCCAACTGTTCGTACCATATTGACGTACACGATCCCAAGACAGGCGTTTTCAAATTCAAAGAGCCTCGCGGCGCGTTCTACCAGATCCCGCTGTCAACCATGGTCAACAAGACCGCCCATAACGTCGTAATGTCCGGGCGAATGATATCGACGGATCGCTCGGCGTTTGGCGGCGTTCGCGTAATGGTGAACCTCAACCAGGTGGGCGAGGCTGCAGGCGTGACCGCAGCCCTGGCCGCATCAGAAAACAAGGCCGTGTCCGCAGTTGACCCCGCATCGGTACGCAAACAGCTTTCAAAGCTCGGAGCGGTGATTATCTGAGCGGATGGAATAGAATCGTCAGACCGTAGAAAGAGTAACTATGATCCAGAGCAATACGACGCGACGGGGTTTCTTGCGGACGGTGGGGGGCTTGGCGATTGCGGCCGGCGGCGTGGCGGTTTCGTCGCGAGTTTCCGGCAAGAGCGGCGAATCCGCTCGGCCTAACGTTGTGCTGATTATCGGCGATGACATTTCCGATAGTGATTTCGGCTGCTATGGCCATCCGAATATCAGGACGCCGCACGTTGACAAACTTGCGGCCGGCGGGATGCGGTTCACTAACGCGTATCTGACCACCAGCCAGTGCAGCCCCACGCGATGCAGTCTCATCACCGGACGATATCCGCACAATACCGGCGCCCCGGAGTTGCACTCGGCGTTGCCGAAGGGGCAGATCATGTTTCCGGCGATCCTGAAGGAAGCGGGGTACTACACCGCGGCCGCCGGCAAGTGGCACATGGGCGGGTATGCCAAGATCGCATTCGACAAGGTTGTCGGCGGCGGCGCCGGAGGCGAAGAACGCTGGCTGC
The DNA here is from genome assembly GCA_964392945.1 of uncultured Planctomycetaceae bacterium. Classification (GTDB taxonomy): domain Bacteria; phylum Planctomycetota; class Phycisphaerae; order SM23-33; family SM23-33; genus BS750m-G57. The sequence continues at coordinate 17,706 of CAYMSH010000083.1, forward strand.
AGTGTCTCCAGGAACGCCCGAAGAACAAACCGTTCCTTATGTGGTTCGCCGCGTATGATGCACATCGCGGCTGGTCGCCGGACAAAGGCGCCAAGCCTCACACGCCGAAGGATGTCGTGATCCCGCCGTACCTGATCGACACGCCCGCGTCGCGGAAGGATATGGCCCAGTACTATGACGAGATACAGCGTCTGGACAGGTACACCGGGCTGGTTGTTGACGAATTGAAGACCCAGGGCGTGCTCGATAACACGATTATCATCTTCATGGCCGATAACGGCAGACCGTTCGCCCGATGCAAGACCCGCCTGTACGACAGCGGAATAAAGACGCCTTTCGTGGTGCACTGGCCGGCCGGTCTGAAATCCAAGGGTAAAGTCAGCAGTTCGCTGGTAAGCACGATCGACATCGCCCCGACGCTTCTCGAACTGGCCGGTTTGAAATCGCCCGAGACCTTGCAGGGCGTCAGCATGACTCCGCTGCTGAGAGACCCCAAAGCGACTATCCGTAAATACGTGTTCGCCGAACACAATTGGCACGCACAGATCGCACACGAGCGGATGGTCCGCTGCGGAGATTACGTCTACATCCGCAACGCCCACCCGCAACTGCCCCAGATATGCGGGCTCCAGTCGCAATGCCCCCAGAAGGAATTGAGAGCACTGGCCAAAGAGGGCAAGCTGACGCCGGCCCAAATGGACCCGCTGCTGGAGCCTCGCCCGGCCGAGGAACTGTTCGACATGAGCGCCGACCCGCATCAGATAAAGAACATCGCCGCTGATCCGAAGAATCGCAAGGTCCTGGACAAGCTGCGGAAGCTCATGGACCAATGGCAAAAGCGCACAGGCGACACCGTCCCGCCGCTGGACAAAGCCACCCCCGACCGGTTCGACAGAAGGACGGGCACGCCTTTTCGCCGAAAACGCGTCAGACCCAAAGTCCGCCTGCTCCCCGGCCAAACAACCGGAGCAACAAAAATCAACGACCCCGGCCCGAGATG
>CAYMSH010000084.1:0-15066 GCA_964392945.1 uncultured Planctomycetaceae bacterium
TGTAGCGTTCGAAGTTCACTTCCTCGACCAGCGGGTCTCCGCCTTCGTAGAGTTCGTATTTTCTCCGGAAAGCGACTCCCGGATCGGAGTTTTCGGTGTCCATGTAGCTTACCGTGATCAGATCGCCGGGCGCTACTTTGATCGTTCCCTTGGCCGCTTCCTTGCCCAGTCGCAGCAGGGCCAGGAATTCACCGGTATGATGGGTTTCAACTTCCTTGCCCGTCGGATCGGTGGCGATCTCGCCTTCGGTTTCCAGTGCGTCCAGTTCGATCTTCTGACCGCTGGAGGTTTCGACGAGCACTTTCATCACGTCGCGTTTGGGCGTCGTGTCGTTGTCGGCTTCGTTGATGAGAATCGCCAGTGCGTCGCCGACTCCGCATCTCTTGGCCGGGAAGTACGTGGTCTTCATTCCGCTGCCGGTGTCGGTGACCATCTCGTTGGCGATGACGATCGAACCGTTGTAGTAGCCTGTGGACAGCGAGGCCCTGCGATCCGGCGATCCGCCTTCGGGACGCTTGGCGTCAACGTACAGTGCGGTGATCGTGTCGCCGGGCGCTATTTCCAGTATGTTGTTGGTTGTCGCCGAGGTGAAATCCTTCTTCACAGGGATCAGGGTCTTGTTGTCGGCGTCGACGATTCCGAGCCTCTTGACCGCCAGCGATCCGCCTTCGTAGTCGTTGAAAATCCAGCGGACTTCACGGAGGCGTTCGGGTTTGGTCAGTTCGCAGACCAGGGTGTTTCCCTTGACGCCGATGTGACCGGCGGGGGAGACCGCATCGACCAGCGGGGCGTTGTGATCGGCGGAGAACCACTTGGGGTCCATCGGTTCGAACTCGTCGATATCGTTCTTGCTGGTGACGGCTATGTCGCATGACTTCCGGCCGCAGAGCGACAGCGACAGCTTGTGCACGCCCTTGGTCAGCCGTACCGTAATTGCCGGGATCAGTTCCGGTGTCTTGTCGCGGCTTCGGCGCGACGATCGCTTCAATGCGAGCTCGCCGTCGATGAACAGGCTGGCCCAACTCTCGGGGTTTTCGAACGTTTTTCCGGTGAGTCTCAGTGTCATGTAGCGGGCTTTGGGAACGTAGAAGTAACCGCTCATCTGCACGATTCCCCATTCGGCGGCCTGGCCGGCGTAAGATGCTGTCGGGCTGTAGATCGTGCCCTTGGCGCCTTTGGCGGCGAAGTATTCGGCGATCGCTTCGGGGTCGGCTCCTTCGACTTTTCCGTCGGGAAGGCTTGCGTACTGGATCGCCAGTTCGTCTCGGCGTTGGGCCTGTCCGCCTGGGTGCATCGCCGACAGGTTGATAGCCTTGGCGTCCTGCTTGGGCTCGGCGACTGTAACCGACAGATTCGCCTGCTTTTCTGAGGGGATGTAAACCAGTACGAAGGGGGTCTCGCCTTTGCCGGCGATTGCCGAGGCGTCAACTTTGATATCGGCTTTTCCGGCGAAGGTTTTCGTCTTCAGCGCGATGATTTCCTTACCGCCTATGCTCAGGCTGGTCTTTCCGTCGGAGACGGCTTTGAAGACATGCTGGCCGGATGTTTTGGCTACGAACACGCCGCTGAATCGAACTGCGGCTACGCCTTTTGCGACCTTGGCGTTCAGCGAGGAAACAGTCGCTTCGCTGACGAGTTTCGTCATTTCGACATCGGAGAAGTATTCGGCCCGCAGCCCGGTCTGGACTCCCTGGACCGGATACGTTGCGATGGTCCGGAACTCCGCGGCGAGTCTGGCCTGCAGTTGCACCGACTTGGCCATTCCGGCTTTCGGCAGGTCGGCGGTGATCGTCTTCATAAGGTGCGAACCCATCATGTCTACGCCGACAGCTTTAGGCTTCTCGCCGTCAGCGAGGCTGGACCAGTCGCCGGCCAGGGACGAGTTGATCAGCGCCGAGGGTTTCTTGCCTTCGAAGGTGTCTGAGGCGTAGGCCTTGGGCAGGGGCAGTCCGGTCTTGACCGAACCGCGGAAGGCTCCGCTGTGTGCGGCGTTTTCGGTCAGTTGGACCGCTTCGATCACGTCTCCGTTAGTCGTCGTAAGCTTGACGGTGACTTTGTCTGGTCCGTTGGTTATGTCCTGGTCAACGTCGTAGACCTGGAGGTAGATATCGTTTCCGGGCCTGACCATGTTGCCGGAGCTTCGCTTCCAGGCGGCCACGGTGTTGGGGTCAGTCGGCTTGGCAAGCGACGCTTCGAGGCGTTGCTTTTCGGCCTGTTCCGGGGTAAGGATTATTCCGGCCGAGGCGACAAGCTGGCCTGTGGTTCGGATGTCCAGGAACTTCGGCGGATAGTCTATGTTGTTCTTCTGCTGGAAGTCGGGCGCGATGATGTAGCTGATTCGATCGGCTCCGCTGACTTCGAGTATTCCGTTCCCTTTCTTGACTGTTCCCAGCGCGGTTCGCAGCGTTCCGGTAAACAGGTTCTTGCCGCCGGCCAGGCTCAGCAGGTCGACTCGCTCGGAGTCCTTTCCGCTGGTGGTCTGCACGAGAATCGGGATTGTCTTTTCGTCTCGAGCGATCGAGAGGTTTGCGTCCTGCAGCTTCATCGACAGTTCTTCGCCCGGGATCAGGATTCGTCTGGCCGAGGCGGTTCCGACTTCGACTTCCGGATTGATCATCCCGCCGGGCAGTTTGAGTTTCAATTGTCCGTCGAGGAACGCCGCTTCCACGTGATCGTTTACGCAGAGGCGGACCTTGTCGATGTTGCTGGCGGCGGTTTCGTAGTCTTTCTGTTCGAACGCCAGACGGGCCATCAGGTAGTAGCCTTCGGCTTTGACTGTCAGGTCGACCGAGTCGATCAGTCGCTCGATGAGCCTCTGGGCGGTGGCGTATTGACCGGTGCTGATCATCAGGTTGACCAGGTGGTATGTCGCTCGCACGCCGGCGGCGGTCTTGCGATATCGCGTGTTGTCCTTCAGGGCGCGATATTCGATTCTCGCTACGTCGAAGCTCTTCCTGTCGCGGTAGATGTCGCCGCGGGTCAGGAGGATCTGTGCGGCGATCTCCGGTTCGAGATCGTTTTCTCGCAGCAGCACGGTGAACGCCAGCTCCAGGGCTTCCTTAAGCTGCTTGCTCTTGCGCATCTGCTCGACGCACCACGCGACGTATTGCGGCTCAAAGCTAGACCACGATTCGAGCAGCAAGGCTGTTCGCGTGCGGGTAAGCTGCCAGGCTTTGGCTTCGTCGCCGAGTGACAGCACGCGGGCGGCCATGTGAAGGTGATAGGTCTTGTCGCCGCGTGCGACGGCTACTACCCCGGTGATCCTGTTAGCGGCCTGGGTGCGGTACCTGGCCAGCGTTTTGATCGTCGATTCTCGCGGCCGGGCCTGGCGCATTCGCTCCAGCGTGGTGTAGAGAATCTCCCACGACTGGGTCTCGGTCAGTGTCTTGGCCAGCGTTACGATATCTTCGAGATACGCGCTGTCCCAATCGGTGCGGGCCTGCGGCATTGCTTTGAAGTACAGCGTGCCTAGTCCGGCGACCCGGCGCCATTCGGCCGCTGCGATCGCTTCGTCGAGATCGCCTTTTATGTAAGTGACCATTCGGCCAAGAACGTTGGCGTTCGAGGGCTTGGCGTCGCCGGAGAATCGTTCGATCAGCAGGGGGTAGAGTTTGCTGGCCGCGGCGGTGAGCCTGTGGACCGGCTTGGCGGTCTTGGGCTTCTTCTTCGTGCGTCTGGCCATCGAAGCCACGTCGCTGACGACGCGTTCGGAAACATTGTGCAGGACCCAGTCGGCGTCTGACATTCGCTGGTATACCGCGGCGAGTTTCTCCAGCGTCAGGGTGTAGGGGCCCGGGGCGGCTGTGGTTCTTTCGCCTGTGGTTCCGAGCACGTACAGTGCGTATTCCAGTCGCTGTGCCTGCATGGGCGCGGCCAGTCGTCCCAGACCGCGCGCCATGTCGTTTACGTTGGCCGTCAGGGCCTTGGTCTTGCCGGAGTTGTTCAGGATCTGCAGCACTCCGCATCGCGTGCGGAGGTCCGTTCGCCAGTCGGATCGGTCCGAGGCCTGCAGGTAGGCGCCCCACAGCGCCGCCAGCGTGCCTTCGGCTACTTTGGCCTTCTTCGAGTTGCGGGCCAGCGAGTCGATCACGAACGACAGCGTGGCGGCGTCAGTGGATCGGAATCCGCCGGAAGCGGTCAATTTGGCGATCGAGGCCAGGGCCAGTTCGGGCTTGTCCTTCAGCGGACCTTGTCTGTTGGTTGAAAGGCCCATCTGCGTTGCGACGTGAAGCAGGGCGTTGTCGGGGCCCATCTTGTTGTAGAATTTCGACAGCGGGGCGGCTTTGGTTTGTCCGTGGAACGGGATGACGGCCAGGGAGGCCCAGACCGGATCGCCGGCGGGTATTGCTCCGCCGATTCTGGCAAGAACTTTCTCCATTTCGTCGGCATTGAGGCTCTTTGCCAGCGAGGCGAGCATCTTGCCCGGTCCTGCGGCTCGGGCCATCCACTGCTTGGCGATTCCGGTCCGCACCAGACCGCTTCGCGCGCCGTTGTAGAGGTTCGTAATCACCGCATAGGCCAGTACGTCGTCGCGGTTCTTGCAGCCGGCGGGGCCAAGCGGGATCGTGCGCTTGTACTTCGACATGAACTCGACAGTCAAGGCTTCGGCGCGGGGCAGTTGGCGTTTGTTTCTATCGATCCTTCCGGTCCGGACGGCGAAGCTCGCCAGGACATCCGAGCCGGGTTTGTTGGCCTTGAACTGGTTGACAAGCGCCTTGTATTCGGCGGTCTTCTTGGTTTCTTTGTCCAGGTTCTTTATCAGCGTCGCCATGGGTTGGCTCTTGTGTCCGGCCCCGGCGCGGGTCAGCTGGTTCTTGACGACCCCGATCTTTTCTGAGATCGACAGGGTCTTGCTGCCGAAGATGTAGTTGCGAATGTAGCCTTCGTTGAAGCTGGCCGGCTTGAGGTCCATGTACTGTTTGGCCTCGGCCAGCAACGCCGCCTTGTCGCCGATCTTGGCGTACCAGATCATCAGGGCGCCCGCCATGTCGGCGCGATGAGTGTAGCTGGTTTTGCCCAGAATACTCGCGATGTCCTTTTTAGCCTGTGCGATCAGTTTGTTGCGGTTGGGGTCCTTGACCTTGATGTTCGGCAGGATTGCGCGGATGTCGCCGGGCGAACGCCTGGTTGCGTATTGATTCTTGAGCTGCGTGCGCTTTTCACCCTTTATGTATCGATCGACCAGGTCGCGGATCGAATGCGACAGCAGGTAGTCCGGTGTCTTCTTGACTCTGGCTCCGATCGCCTTGATCAGCGTCTCGGTGTTCGCATCGGTCAGCAGCTCCTTGCCCTTGATGGCGAAAACGCTGGCGTGGTCTACGAGAATCCTCAGGTAGTGGTAGTACTCCCTGTATCCCGTCGAGTTGCGATAGATCGGTTCGAGGGCCAGGAATTTCCGCCCGGCCGCGAGTTTCTTTTCGTCTGAGCCCAGCGCGCCCATTTGGCGGAAGTGGTTGAAGACGTTTTCGGGCAGCGGCTTCTTGGCCAGTTGCTGTTGGGTGAAGAGAATGTCCAGCAGTTCTTCCTTGCTCATCTTGCCGGCCGCACGGCTCAGCAGGCTGGCGTACGAATCGTATTTCGACGGGATCGTCTTTGCGATCAGCTTGATTGGGAGAACGTATGCGTTTTGCGGGTCGGAGCCGAGTTTGTTGTTGTCGGCGGCGTACTGCAGGCGGCGGTGCACTTCGTAGACCTGTTTAGGATGGCTGAAGTTCTCCAGGAGCGTCTGGGCCAGGTCGAACGTGGGGTTGATTTCCCCGTCGGTGATCAGGCGCCCTAGCAAATCGGTTCCCATCTTCCAGGCCAGTTCGTCCTTGCCGTAAAGGCGGATGTACTTCTTGTACTGCTGGGGGAACCTGCCGTTTACGATAACGTAAGCCAGCGAGAATCGCAGGTTGTCTCCCTTGGTGTTCTGGCGCTGTGCGTAGTCGAGGTAGCGGCTCAGGGCCAGGGAGTCTTTGCACGCCAGCCTGGCGATCTGCGCGCCTTGGAAGACCAGTTCCAGATCGTTGCTGTTGGCCTTCATCAGGGCGGTGATCCGTCGCTGTGCGGTGACGAAGCGTCCGTCTGCGATCGCCGCATCGAGGCTGACCTTCAGCGCTTCTGTCGGAGGCGACGTGCTGCGAAGTGCGCGCCCGAGAGCCTTATCGACGTCGGCGTACTTCTTGTCGGCCAGGAGCTTCTTTGCTTCCGAAACGCCCGCGCCGGCCGGCGATATGCTGCTTGCGATCAGCACTGCGCAGATAGCCGTAAGGCAAATGCCCGCGATGAACCGCCGATGGCTTGCGCCTGCGCGGCGGGATGACCTTCCTATGCTCGATGCACCAGATGTCTTCATGATGAATCCTGTTCCTGCGGCCGGGCACGTGAAAACGGACCGTGCGCGGCCTGGCTGTAGATATTCAATTCAGATTGTCTTGCGTCGCAAACCCCGCCGCGCCTGGGCTCGGCGGGGGGTAATGCCGTTATTCTCCGGTCTACTCGTCTTCGGGCTCTTCAGGTGCGTATGTCTGAAGTTCGTCGGTTCCGAGCAGTTTTCTGGCGTCGGCTGCGCGTTGCGATTCGGGGTAGTCCCACGTAAGGCGTTTCAGGGTCCTGTACGCGTTGACATAATCCTTCAGCTCGCGTGCGCAAACACCGTGCCAGTAGAGCGATTCGGATCTTATCTGCTTGTTGTCGGCGTACAGCTTGCCGGCTCGCTTGAAGATTCCGATCGCTTCTTTGTATCTCTCTGAGAGTCTGTAGCACTCGCCGGACAGGAACAGCGTCTTGCTGGCCAGGCGATGCTTGGGATTGTTGTCGTGGAACTTCTCGAATATTCGTCCCGCGACGGCGTAGTTTTCGGTCTTGAGGTAGTGCCTGCCCAGTCGCAGCGTGGCCTGGGGCACTTCGGGGCTGTTGGGGAAGAGGTAAGTAACGCGTACGTATTCTTCACTGGCCCGTTCGAAGTTGCCTTGTGCTTCGTAGCACTGGCCGATTCGGTACAGGGCCTTGGGTGCATACGAGCTCTTGGTCCAGCGCTGCACGACTTCTGAGTACTTGCCGACAGCTTCGTTGTAGTTTCCGAGTTCCTGGGCCAGCGTGGCTACGAGGTATTCGCCCTGAGCCACCAGTGTGGTGTTGGGGTAGTTCTTCAGGGCCTCTTCCAGGATGCTCTTTCCGTGTGCGATGTACTGCTTGGCCAGGTCGGTGCGTTTCTTCTTACGCATGTCCTTGGCCATGGCGAACATCGCCTCGGCGGTCAGGAACGCGGTCTTGACCGCCATCTCGGGGTCTTTGTATTCCTTGCTGAACAGCGCTACGGCTCCGTCGGCGCCTTCAAGGATGACCCCTTCCATGTCCAGCACGCGCGGCTCGGTGGTCGAGACGGGCTTGTCGTCGATGTACTGGAACGCTATGGTGTCGCCGAAGTCGGCGTACACTACGGTTACCGGCTTTGCGATAGTCGGCGTTGCGGCCGGTTTGGGTTTGGGCTGCGTAGCCGGAGCGGAGGCCGGTTTTGTCGTCGCGGCGGCCTTCTTGCGGGCTGCTTCGGCGGCGGCTTTGGCTTCGGCTTTGGCCTTTGCGACTGCCGCTGCGTAGGCCTTGGCCTCGGCTTTGCGGGCCTTTTCGTCACGCGCCCGGTCCTTGATCCATCGCGGCTCGATACTGCCGGTGAAAATACCGGAATGTATCATCGTCTCGGTCAGCTCCAGCTTCGTCGAATCGCCGGACTTGCTCTTGACGGCGACGGTTATCACGTCGCGATCGTTGCTTGTGTCCTTGTCGGGATCGGCGACTCTCAGGTGGAACTTCTGGCCGAGATGTATGCTGAGCTTTCGGGCTCGCATCGTGCGTTCGAGCACTTCGAGCCTGCCATCGGCCAGCAATCGTATTCGCTGGACGTTGGTCTCGCCGGTTTCGGGATCCTTGTATCGCAGTTGTACGACATCGTCGCCGCGAGCAATGATCGTTTTGACGGGAATCTCGTCGGCGGCGATCGCCGCTGCGTCTGCGTCCAGGGCGAGTTTGTCGCCGGGAACGCCGATCTGGAGATTCAGTTCGCCGTAGAATCGACCAGCTTCGAGTTCATCTTCGTCGGGTATGTCCATCGTTACGATGGCGCCCTTGATCTTGCGTTTTTCGGCTTTAGCCGCCGCGATTTCCGATTCGGCGACCGCGGCTATGCGCACCTTGCTTCCGGTGTTGCGGGCCATTCTCGGGTACAGCAGGCTGAACTGCAGCGGTCCGCGGACCGAGCAGACCGGCAGTCCGTTTTTGTCCAGGCCGCGATCGATTGTGGGCTCTTCGTCGCTCTCGTTTGCTTTGACCTTGGGGCTCAGGTGCAGGATGTTCTGCCGGTAGAGCATCAGCGCCGGATCGTTACTGATCCTTCGCAGGTCGTTCTGCAGCACGATCGCGTCGGCCGACGTGTCGGGGACCAGTTCGGTTCGCGTACGCATAACCGACCAGCCTACGAGTCCGGCTCCGCCTTCTGTCAGGCGGGCTACGCGGTCCATCGGGACCCCGTCGTTGTTTTCCATGTCCAGGTACCGCACGAGGATTTCGTCACCGGGCTTGACCTTGATGCTAGGCGTGGCCGGTTGGGTAGACGGCTGGGTCGACGGCTTGGTTGTCGCAGCCGGCTTTGTCGGATCGAGGAGCTTGACGATCGCCACAAACTTGCCGGTATGGCATACTTCGTGGACCTCGCCCTTGGAGTTCATCGACTGCTGTTCGAGTATCTCCAGGTTGACTCGCTCGCCGCTGGAAGTAGTTATGATCGCATTGACCTTGTCGCGTTTCGGCGTCAGGTCGATGTCCTGGTCTTCGATTACGACTGTCAGCGAGTCGCCGGCCGAGCAGCGCCTGGCCGGGAACAGCTCGGTGCTGACCTCACCGTTGGTGTGGGTCACCAGTTCCTCGTGGGCCAGGAGTATTTCGCCTTCGTCGAACCCGACAGACAGGGAGGCTCCACGTCCGAGGCCCATTCCGGCGTTTCGCCGACCGCTGTCGCCCTGGAGGTTCTTCTTGTCTACGTACGTCAGGGAGATCCTGTCGCCGGGGGCGATTTCGAGGGTGTCGTTGCTCAGCGAGGTGGTGAAGTCCTTCTCGACTGGGATGATGGTCTTGCCGGCCGCGTCGATCACCGTGATCTTCTTGGCCGAAATGTCCTTGCCTGCGAAGTCAACGAAGTTCCAGCGGGCCGTTCGCAGGCGGATGGGCTTGCGAAGTTTGGCGGTGAACACGTTGTCTTCCAGCGTGATCAGCCCGTTAGGCAGAATCGCGTCAGCCAGTTCCGGGGTATGATCGGCCGAGAACCACTGCCACGGCACGGCCGCGAACTTCTTGTCAGCTCCGGCGGTCTGTACGCTTACGCTGGCGTCCTTCTTGGGAGCCCCGGCGCTGCGATAGACCAGTTCCATCGTGTGCGGGCCTTTGCGGAGGAATACGTTTGCGGTCTTGTCGGCGATTTCCGACAGCTTGCCGCCGAGTTCCTGGCGTCCGTCGATAAGGAGGAATACGCGGGAGTTGCCGCTGAGACCTTCGACGGCGATCTTCATCGCCAGCATCTGCTCGCTTGCGGCGATAAACGTTCCGCTCAGTACGCCGGCTTCATCTTTAGCTCTCGGGGCGACTGAGGTGCTTTTTACGTAAACCACAGGCGCCGTGGCGCCGAGGTTGGCTTTCACGCGATCGCGAATGCTCGTAGCGGTTTCCAGGCGGCTGGCTCCCGTCGCCGTCGCGGTGCTCCTGGCCAGGACCAGATCGTCTTTTCGCGACGCCATCGGGCCGGGATAGATCGCCGATGTCGGGATGTTCTCCATGTTGCCGGTGCTTGATTTCCACCTGACCCAGCAGTCGCCGCTGAGGTTTCCCTTGTCGGATTTCGGTGCGTATTCCAGGACGAAGGGGTATTCGCGTCCTGCTTTGACTTCCAGCTTGGCGGTAAAATCGCCCGAGGCGACTTTGTCGAACTTGTCAGTCAGGACCTTCCCGCCCACCGTCAGTTTGATCTGTCCCTGGCTGATGTGCGTCTGGAATTCATACGGGCCTGATGTCGTCGGAACGAGCATTCCGCTGAGCTTCGCCGCTGCGGCTCCTTTGCCCAGCGATGAGGCCTGGATCGAGGTCGAGCCGGCTACCCGTTCGGAGATCGGCTTGGTGAGCTTGTTGTCGGCGAATACTTCCAATCGCAGCCCGTGCTGCTGGTCGGCCAGCGGATACGTCGCCAGCATGCCGAGATCTTCAGCCAGGCTTCCGCTCAACGTGATTTCCCTGACCTTCTTGGCTTCCGGCATCGCCAGTTGCACCGTGCTTACCATGTGCGAGGTCATCGTGTCGGCTTCGACCCACTTGGGCTTCTCGCCGTCGTCGAGGCTGGACCAGATGTCGGTGTCTTTGGAGTTGATCAGCCACGAGGTCTTCTTGCCTGCGAACGTGTCGCTGGCCAGGCCCTTGGGAAGCGGTATCGACGTGGGGATATTGCCCATGAACACGCCGGAGTTGTAGCTTGTTTCGGTAAGCTCGACTGCGTCGAGGCGGTCTCCGCCGGTTGTCTTGACTGCTATGGTGACCTTGTCGGGATTGTCCGTTACGTCGCGGTCGAAGTCGATCACGCGAACGTAGATCGGGCTGCCGGGACGCACCGACTTCTTGCGCTCGGTGGTCCACGCCGGCGGCTCTTCGCCGCGTGCGATCGCCAGCTTGCGCTCGACTTCACGCTGCTCGACTTCCAGGTCGCTGAGGATTCGACCGGCGCTGGCCGACAGTTCGCCGTCGGCTTTTACTTCCAGTTCCTTCTGCTCGTAGTTCAACTCGTGGGACTTCTGGAATTCGTCTTCGATCCTGTACGATACGACGTCTTCGCCGCGTAATTGCAGGATCCTGTCGCCTTGTGAGACTCTGCCCAGGGCCGTGACGATCGTTCCCTTGAACTGGTTCTTGCCCGTTCCGCTGAGCACGAGCTTGACAGTTTCCTTGTCCTTGCCGGTCGAGGTCTCAACGGTGATCGGAATCCAGGAGCTGCCCTTGGCGATCGCCAGGTTGGAGTCCTGGAGCCTGAAGACCAGTTCGCGCCCCGGTACGGCGATGGTTTCCATAGCCACTACGCCGATTTCCAGTTCCTCGCCGCGAGCGAGCATGCTGGGCGCCTTGGCCCGCAGTTCGCCTTCGAGGAACGCCGCTTCGATGTGGTCCGGGATTCGCGCTCGCACCTGGGTCAGGTACTTGTCGGCCCGTGCGTATTCCTTCTGCTGATCGGCGAGTTTGGCCAGCAGGAAGTATGCTTCGGCCTGTTCGTCGATGCTGGGCGATTCGATCATCTGGGCCAGCGCGTCTTCGGCGTCTCCGTAGGCTCCAGTGGCGATCATCAGCAGCACGTTGCGGTATCGCGATTCGCGTCCGGCGCGAGTGTCTTTGTACCTGTCGGAGGTCTGCAGCTTCTTGTAGATTTCGATCGCCGCATCATTGTTTTCCTGGGCTCTCTGCACGTCGCCGAGGACCAGGTGAACCGCCGCGGCGGTTTCGGCGTCGAGTGACGATTCCTTCTGGAGGATGTTCTGACCCAGCGCGGTGACCTGTTCGTAGTTCTTCTGCTTGAACATGGCTCGCACGTACCAGGCTACGAAGTTCGCGTCGAGTCCCTCCCATGCCGAGGCGAACAGTTTGGACTGGTCTCGCGACAGCTCCCATGCTCGCGTTTCGTTGCCGAGCAGCAGCGCCTGGGCCGCCAGGTGCAGCGGATACGACGCGTCGCTGGGCGAAACTGCGATCAGGCCGGAGATGTCCTTCGCCGCCCGGGCTCGGAGAATGGCGATTTCCTTGCCCATCGTGCTGGACAGCTTGCTCTGCAGACCGATCTGGCGGAGGAAGGCGTAAAGTATTTCGCTGGCTCCGACGTCCTGCAGAGCTCTGGCCGACGAGATGATGTTGCTCTTGTACTGCTCAGCCCGTCGTCCGTCGTCCATGACTTCAGCCAGGCGTCGTGTGGCGGAAATCGCCGCGGGCCAATCGGACTTGGCCGCGGCGGCCTTGATGCTCTTTTCGCAGAGCGACGGGACGGGGTTGTGGCCTCTGACCATGGGGGCCCCGGCCAGGAGTTTGGCTTCGAACGTTTCATTGAGCTTCGTTCCGGTCTCCAGCAGTTTGGCCTGGTCTTTCAACGCCGTTCGCCACGGAGTGTTGTTGGCCAGCATGCCCGCGGCGCGATGAATATGTTCGTGTACGCCGGCGGCGGACCATTCGTTGTCCTTCAGCTTGCCGCAGATGTCGGCGGCGATGACGAACAATCGCAGATAATCGCTCTTTTCCTTGTTCTTCTCGACGTCCCGGTCGCTGACGGTGCGCATCATCGCATCGATGGCCAGCAGCTTCTGGTAGTTCGTTCGAGCGCCGAGCGACTTGGCGTACCTGTCGATCCAGGCTGATCTGGCCGTCGGGTCGGTCTGCATCGCCGCGGCGTAGAGCAGCATTTCAGTGTCGGTGTTGTGCGATCCGCCGGCCTGGTAGCCGTTCCAGATCGCGTCCAGGAGCTTCTTCGAGGCGCGTGCCTTGGAGCCTCGCTTGCCTTTGCCCGTCTGCCAGCGAGTCATGATCTGCAGCGCTTGGTTCGTCAGTTTCGGATCGCTGAATTTAAAGCCGTTTGTCGTCGCGAGCTTCTCCAGCTGTCCCAGGAACGTTTCGTAGGTCCAGCAACTCGACGGGTTGTACTGATCGCGCCATTCGCGGCCGTGCCAGGTTCCCATCTGGCCGACGAGGTATCGCAGCGCGTTGTCCGAACCCATTGTCCCGTAGTACTTGGCGAAGACCGAATTGGCGTCGCCCTTGGGATTCTTGGCGTACGACAGTGCGGTCCATATCTTCATGGTGTCGGCGTCGGAGCCCTTGAGCTTGGCCGCCATCTTGGCCGAGATCACGTAGGGGTTTCCGATCGAACCGCTGCTGAGCATTCTTGTAGCCAGCGGACCGGGGGTCAGCCGATCGCCGAGACCAAGCTTGGCGACCTGGTCCAGGCGTCGGACCTGGGGAAGAATCTCGTTCATCACTCTGATGATTATGATTTCGCTGGTGTTCGCCGGAGCCTTGGCGCCGGAGGGCAACGGCTTGTTGTAAGCTCGCAGCAGGTTCGCCAGGATCGTTTCAGGCGCAACTCGCCTTCTGGCGTGCATCGTGCGGAGCATGATCGGAATCTGCATGACCTGGTCGGATCCCTTGCGGCGGTATCCGCGCGTCAGTGCTCTGACCGAGGGCTCCTTGCGAAGCGCCGGGTCGCGGGCAAGGCGGTTGTTGATAATGTTGTTCAGCGGATCGCTCGGTCCGGACTTGGCGTGATGATCCTTCAGCAGCTTGATCTTCTCGTCGAGGCTCAGAAGTTTGCTCTGCCACACGTAACGCAATATGGTGTTGGCGTCGAAATCGGCGGGGAAGGCGGCCATGTAGTTCGTAGCCGCCGACAGCAGGGCGTTCTTGTCTTCGGCCTTGTTGTACCAGTCCATCAATGCGGCGTTGGTGAGAATGGCGTCTTGAACGTCTCTGCCTCTAAGGAAGGCGGCGACAAACGGTTTGGCCGCGTTGATCTGCTTCTTGCGCGTCTCGTCGTTGCCGGAGATCGGCCCGATGACCCACGATGCGTGTGAAGGAGCCATGTCTGCGGCGTATTTTCTGGCAAGTTGCGTTCTCAGCTCGGCGTCCCGTTCGCAGAAGCGGCTGATCATGCTGTCGATCTGCTTTTTGGCGCCTTTTTTCGAGGCGTTGTCAAGCAGGCTGGTCAGCGTGTTCTTGTCAAACACCGTGTCGTTTGCGTTGATGAACGAATCGCGATGCTGGTGCAGGCGTGCTACGAATCCGGCGTAGGCGCCCTGGATCTTGCTGTTCCTGTAGATCGGCTCGAGTTTCTGGAAGACCGTTTTCGCCAGCGCCAGGGACTGGCCGCCGTCGCGCGAGTACCTGAGGCGATCGAAGAGGATCAGGCATCTTTCGTCAACAGCGTCGCCGGACGATTGGTGTATCGCCTCGAGGATCTCGGCGGCTTCTTTCGCCGAAAGATACCTGTAGGCCTGTTCGCACATGTGAGCCAGCCGGGACCCGTCAGCCAGCTTTCTTTTCGCCGCGATCTGCAGCGGAATGATGTAGCGTTTTCTCTGATCGTCACCGAAATAACCCCTGGACGATGCGCCGCTGAGGTAATCGGCCAGTAAGCCGGCGCGTTTGGGGTCCGGCTTGAAGGTGTCCATCATGAACCCGGCCACGTCCAGGGCGGCTGTCGCTTCCTGGTCGCGGATAAGGCGATTCATCAACGCCATGCCGGTCTTCCACGACTTGTCACTGGCGCCGAGGACCGAAACGTACTTTTTGTACTCGGCCGGGAACTTGCCCCTGGTCACCAGGTACTCAAGCGCGTGGCGCATGCGATCGTCGGAGCCCTTCTGCTTGCGTGCGTAAGTAAGGTATCGGCTCAGGGCCATTCGGCGTTCGCCTACCTGTTCTGAGATCATCGCGCCGCGATAGACTAAATCGAGGTCCGCGTTGGAGGTGGCCTTCAGCAGGCTGGTGATGCGCCGCTGTGCGGTGATCACCTTGCCCTGGGCCATCGCCGCGTCGAGCGAGACCTTCAACGCATCGACCGACGGAGAGGCCGCGGCGAGCTGTTCTTTAAGGACCGTGTCGACCTGGTCAAATTTGCCGTCTTTCAACAGCTTTTTGGCCTCGTCGACCGGAGCGGCCGACGCGGTCGACAGGGCAAACCAGAGCCCCGCGACGATCAGGAGACATAGAATTGATTTCGTTACCGTTGCCGTTTTGCCGGCCAGTATTCTCTGTGACATACCAAACCCATCCACAGTAGGAGGAAATAACAGATATCTTCGCTTTTACACGCTTATTAGCGGATTGATTTGAGTAAGAACGCAGACCAATCGCGCAAATTTCCATTTTCTCGGCCGCGCTCAGTCCGTTGTGCCCGCCTTCGATCGACACGCCGGACATCCTGTCCGACTTCCTTGATTTTATTAGCGACAGCCCCGTACTATCGCGAGCAAGCGACTACGGCCGGGGGGCTCGTGCCGACCCGACCGATAAGAATATATT
>CAYMSH010000084.1:15076-18686 GCA_964392945.1 uncultured Planctomycetaceae bacterium
CGGAGCGATGTTGGTGTAACGCCCGTAGAATTTGAAACTTGCGAAAAAAAGCAACGGTTATTGCCCCAGAATCACCGAAACGGCTATGGCGGCGAGTTTTGGCTTGTTATTCGGTGAATCCGCGCTGTTTCATTTTCTCCGAATCATGAAATCGAGCCATGCCTGTTCGCATTTTTTGGAAACCGAATGTTTTGTAGAATCCTTCTTTTCCAGGCGAGGCGTACAGGATGACGTTGCAGTGGGGGATATCCGACATGATGGCGTCCATTATTCGCCTGCCGACGCCGCGGCCCTGGAATTCAGGGTCCACGGCGCAGTCGTATACCGCCGCCTGGTAGGCTCGGTCCGAAATGGCCCGTCCGAAACCGATCAATCGATCGCCATGGTACACGAAGACCACTGTGGCGCTGGCTTCAAACGCCTGCCTGTGCAGTTCCGGCTCGTGATGAGCCATGCCGATGCGTTTCAGCGTTTCGCTGACGGCGGACCAGTCGACCCGGCCGCAATCCCGCACAATTTCCAGTTCCATCACAAGCCTTTCGGTGTCGGTTGCGACGTTCACTCGCTCCGAACGCCGTGGAAGAAGAAAAGGGTCCCAGCGATTGTATCGTCATACACTACCGGATTGCTCGGCCCATACTAACACAAAAAACGGGCGAGCCGGTTTCTTGTGGCTCGCCCGCGAATCTGCCCTGCGCAGCACTCTACTTTATCGGCCCTAACTCTTCCTCCTGCGGCGAATAACAGCACCCAGCCCCAATAACATCAGGCTCATCGTCGCCGGTTCGGGCGCCTGGGACAGGTCCGGACTCGCGGGGGCTTCATTGTAGTTGTTACCGAAGCTCTCTCGCAGCGTTACGAAGTCGTCCAGGTCGGCGTCGCCGTCGTCGTCGAAGTCGGCGTCGAACGTCCATCCTTCGAGCGTGAGTTTGTCGGTCAGAGCCGTACCTTCCAGACCAAGCACCTTCTGGAGGTTCAGCATATCAGTCTCGTGGACGATCCCGTTGCCGTCAGTGTCGCCGGGGTCCTGGCCGCCGGTTGTCAGACCGGTCAGTTGCAGATCCCATAACGAGGGGCCTCTGCGTATCCACTCAAGTGTGCCTGTCCAGCCTGCAGGCGTATTTCCGAGAATAGCCGCCGCCGGATTCACAACGCCGCCAAGCGACCTGATCAGGTATACGTCGTCGCCGTCGGCCGAGCCGCCGCCGGCATATATGTTGACTCTCAGTGATGCGCCCAGCGTCGTCAGGCCATTGATCGTCAGGTAGCTGTCATTGTCGGCGCCAACTCCGCCGAAGATCCAGTCGATAACGGCGCTGTCGCCCAGGGTCAGGTTCGTGGCGTTTCCGTCGGCGTCGCCGCCGAGGGCGCCGTTGTTGCCCAGGTAACTCTCGCCGTCGCCGACTATGGTGAGCTTGTCGCTGACCGTAACGTTCACGTGGTCCACGGCGACCGCGTGGGTAGAACGGACCATCGATCCGCCGCCGAGGGTCAGGTTCGCCAGTTGGATGTCGGTTGCGTCGCCGTCAATTACCAGCAGGCCTGCAGTTCCGGCGGAATTATCGCCCAGGGCCAGGCTTCCGCCAGCGGTGACGCTAACGCCTCCTGCGGTAAGCGTACCGTTTCTAATGTTGAGATTTCCGCCGTCGCCTACGTTTACATCACCGGTTACCGCCAGCGTTCCGCCCGAGGCGATCTCCACTGTTGCTTCCGTAGCCGGGGCCAGGGCGATGATGGACAACGAACCGGCGGCCGCGCCGCTCAGGTCCGTCGAAACAGTCGCCGTACCGGAATTAACGATCATGTCCAGATCGGCGAGAGGTGCGATCCAGGGCGATGCGCCATCGCCGCTCCAGTTCTCGCCGGTCCAGTCGCCGGCGCCGGGCGAATCCGTTCGCCACACCATTATCGCGGGAGCCGCCTCAGCCTCTCCGAGGGCGAAGGCGTTTATCGTGACATAAGCATTAGGATTGCCAGTAAAAGCATTTCCGTTGAAGTCTTCATCGAAATCAAAATGTGCCGTATAGGTCCCGTCAACCGATCCGCCCAGGGCGGCGA
Organism: uncultured Planctomycetaceae bacterium; assembly: GCA_964392945.1. Classification (GTDB taxonomy): domain Bacteria; phylum Planctomycetota; class Phycisphaerae; order SM23-33; family SM23-33; genus BS750m-G57. Next base: position 17,135 of record CAYMSH010000084.1, read on the forward strand.
TTTCAGCGGCAGTTAGCGCGAAAGTCCAGGCGTCGCCCAGCCCATCGGTCCTATCTTCTTCGGTCATATCGACTGACCCCGTGATACCCGTGCCGGTTACATACGGCTGAAAGCCTTCGGCCCCCCAGCCCAGGTCGCCCACACCCCATTGGAATATATCCACTTGAATCCCGAATGCCCCATCGACACTGGAACCGGCCGCCAAGGCGTCGATGGTGAAGTCCACCTCAAAGGCGAAGGAATCATCTCCGTCGCCTCCGGGGTCGGAGCCGTCAAATGTAGTGCCGCCGGTTCCGCCGGTGGTAAGCCCTTCGGCGCTGGTTCCAAGGGGCGCACCGGTCATATCTATGTCCAGGCTCGCGCCGGCGGTTACATTTGGGTAGATGTTACCAAATCCGACGAAGAAAGGGGCGCCGATGTCGCTGGCCGCCGACCCATCGGCATAGGTAACGCCGTATGTTTGGCTGCCGTCAGTAGGACCAGGAGGCGGAAACTGAGACCCGTAACTATTCGCATCACTTTCGGGCAGACTGTTGTTTACGCCTCCCAAGCCGCCTGCGGTAGGGTCGTAAGTGCCGTCACTAAAATACACGCTATTCCAATTTGTGATATTGACATCGCCCCTGATGGTGGCGGCCGTACTCACATCCACCCCCACGTCGTCGATCCACGCTCCCTCGCCGCTCGATAGCTCGATGCCGAGGTTGCCGCCGCTCGTGGCGGTCCATTGCACACTCTTGTGGGCGAAATCTCCGTCTGGTGCGTTATTGGTCACAACTGCAGTGTGGACATCCGCACCATCGAGCGTGATCTTGGCGTTCACATCAGTTGGCGGGTCGCTTTGGTTGCTGCTGTTGCCAACCAGGAAATCCAGCGTGATTACGTCGCCGGCATTGACTGCGTACGACAGGTTCTGGCTCATGGGCGACGCATTCGACAGGTTCAGCACATTGTCTCCGGCTGGGGGAGTCAGCGCCCCACTGGGCGGACCATAGGAGGGAAAGTGGAGGCCCTCTGCATCCAGTTTCAGAATCTCGTAGTCTCCGGAGTTTCCATCTACCCAATCTCCGCCAACGGGCAGCTTGCGCCAGTCGCCGCTTCCCGACGCGGTGGTCTCGAACGAGTGGTTGCCAACGATGACGTCAGCGGCAATCGCCGTGGATGCGGCAAGCATCGAAACCAGCGACACTAAAAGTGCTCCAAAGACTGCCGGGAGTCTTGATTGTGCGCGTTCCATCTCAACAGTCCTTTCGTTGCTCAGGATCACGTTTAGGGACTGGTCCTCGGTTTATGTTGTGATGACGTCTAATACGCCGGCAAGCGGGCTGGACAAAGCCCGAAAGTATAGCCACCCGGGTAGCGCCCTGTGACGGTGACCCTCAGCACGTAACCCTCAGCGATGACTCGTCGCAGGGATCTGTTGTTGCCCAGGCACCGCCCTGGACAGACCCAAAATAATGATACCGCACAAGCCCGGCCAGGTCAAGGACTATCGCCGCAGGGCTATCGCATGTGGGATTATCCGGTGAGGATTTTTAGCAGCACGTCGTGA
>CAYMSH010000085.1:0-18364 GCA_964392945.1 uncultured Planctomycetaceae bacterium
CGTTAGATACTCTAGAGTGGTTGGTGATCGGGTTTGGCCGGCGCGTTGCTCCTTCTGGGTCGCATGAAGTGTGCGATCAACACCAGCAGGAAGAACAGTCCCACGCCGCCGAGTCCGACCCATCCGCCGCCCCACATCCCGGGCAGACCCTTGGTCTTCTTCCAGGCCATGTAGACGCTTCCGACGAGTACTGCAGCTACGCCGGCGAGCATGAGCAGATTCCATATCCAACGCAGCATGAATCTGGGCATATCGTCGCCCAAGAGCTTCCTCTGGTTCAGCAGCAGTGCGAACGTCGTGTAGGCGATCGGTATGACTATGAACCCGATAACGGATGTTGGTATCGCCAGGAACGGCGCGGCGCCGGACCAGATGAACGGTCCGAGTACGCCTATTACGGGTATCAGGCAGCCGAAACGATACAGCCAACCGTGGGAGGGCTTATTGACCATCTCGCAGACGGTGAACCCGTTGATCAGCATTAGAATGATGATGCTGGAGATCGCCATGCCGACCACGCCGATGCCGAAGACGTAGTGGGCCACAACATCGCCAGTCAGCGGCGAGAGGGCCTTGGCCAGGTGGATCGAGTCGCGCCTGACCAGCATTGCAGCAAGCTTGCGGTCCGGCAGCGGCAGTTCATTGATCCTGGCGTCCAGCAGGGCTGCGGTCTCTTCCTTCGTCAGTTTGGAGCCCTTGCCGAATGCCGCGTCGAAGTCCTTGCCGCCCATCTCGTGTTTGATGCGGCTGGCGGCCTGTTTCTTGTAGCCGCCCATGAGTTTCTTGTCGACCGGATTGACATTGCCCTCGCCGGCCTTGGCCAGGACGGGCATCAGGAGGCTCATCTTGTCTTCATGCCGGGCAAATCCGATGAACTTGGCGTCTTTGATTGTCGCCAGAACAGAAGCTGCGGCCGTTTTGGGGAACTCCGCCTCGGCTTGCGGCAGCAAGTCGCCTTCATAGGCCTTGGCCAGTATCGTCTCGAGTTCTGCGGTTCTCTTTTCGTCAGACAGGTCTGCAAATCCCGTTTCCGACGACTTGCTTACGATCGCGATAGCCGCTTCTTCGGCGGAGAACGAGACGCAGGGCTTGTGATGGAACTGGGCGGCCGCTGCGATAACAACACAGCCCGTGGCCAGGATGAACGGAATGAACAGGCCGGTTGAAAGATCGAACTCCGCCAGGCCGCGGAACTTCTTGTTCCAGCCGCGTTTGAGCATGGAGTACGGCAGGAGGAAGGTCATGTTGATACCGACGGCTGTAGCCGCCGCGGCGATCAGGACGTCCTGCTGTTCGCCAACTATCTTGGCTGACCAGAAGCTGCCAAACTCGCCGGCGTCGGATAGTATTGCTCCGAATTTATCGGCCGGCTCCCAGAGCATGTTGGGGTCCGGAATGAACCCGTTGCCGATAGCGTTCCAATCCAGCACGCCTTCGTTGGACATGTAGACCACGACGCCGACAAACGAGATTACGATGACCGCGACCATGAGTTTCAGCAGGATGTTGAACAGTTTGAGGCCCCAGCCGCCGGAATCGTAGAGGAATACGATGATTATGCACAGCACGGCGATGGCGCTGACTATGTAGACCTTGGCGTCGTGCGGGTTCATGTCCTTGAACGTCTCGGGCATGAGGTTCTGCATTATCCCGCCGCAGGCCAGGTTGAACTGCGGTAGAGCCCATACGCAGTTGGCCATTAACGTAGCCAGAATCCAGCCCCAGCCCAGGACCGGGTTCACGTGCGACTTGATGGCCTGGAAGGGCCTCTCGCCGGTTGACAGCGTTACGTAGCTGATCGCGCTGAGCATGATAATGCCGATAATCATCGCCACCGGTTGGAGCCACAGCAGCGAGAAGCCGGCCAGCACGCCGAGGTACAAGCTGGCGCCCAGCGATCCGCCGCCGAGTGTTATTGCGCTCTGGAGCCAGCCTGGCCCTGACAGCTTGACATACGCGCCAAACGTCGCGATGCGGCCTTTGGCTTGTGCGTTTTCGATGATCTGAAGGTCTCGTTCAACTCCCGATTTCTTCTCCGCCATGTTGATTGCCTCTTCTAATCCAGTGTTGTTATGGAAACTTCCGTTCCCTTCTGCTCAGCTGAAACGTACGCGCTGTAGATTGTCGTTATGCAGTCGGCGGCCAGTGTGATATTGGACTCGACCGGGTCGCCGTATGCAACCGTTCGATAGAACGCCTCTATTTCCTGCGGGTAGCCCGTGAACCAGTCTTCATCCGGCGAGGGCTCCGACCAGCCGGCCTTGGTGCCGATTTTCTCGACAACGTAAATGTCGTCGAAGTTCGACTCCAGGCAGTTGTAGGTCTTCATCGCGCTGTTCGGATTAATGTTGCACACGCTGCGATGATTGTTGGCCGACACCTCCAGCCAGTTGTGAATGCCGCCCACGATGATGTCCGAGGCGAAGATGTCTGCTATCATCCCGTCTTCGAACACCACGTGCATCGTCGAGAAGTCGTCGATGTCGTAGTAGTCGCTGCGGATATGTCCTTCGTCGCGGAAGTTGTCCATGCGCGTGATTGCGTGGGTGCGGGCCGAGATGCTCGCGGGCCTGATCGGCTTGCCGTTTCGCGCGATTCCCTCGACACGTTTGAGGTAAAGAGCCGCCGTAAGCGGATGGCAGCCCTTTCCGATCATCACGCCGCCGCCGGAGTATTTCCACTGGGCGTATGTCTTGGCGTGCGAGCCGGAATGGGCCTCTTCACCGTGGATCCAGAGTATCTGGGCGCCGGTCTTCTCGATTATCTCGCGTTCCTTCTGGATCGAAGGGGCGTAAACCCAGTTCTCGGCGTAAAGGATCTGGCCCTTGCTTGCGTGCTCTGCGGCCAGCATTCGCTTGACTGAGGCGATCGCTTCGTCCAGGGCGGTCTGTTTGCAGCAGGTGTCTCCGTGGAATTCGTCCGATCCGTCGCCGAAGTATCCGGTAAGCGGTTTCTCGACGATTACGAACTTGTCCTTTTTCAGCGCCGCGATCGCCACTTCCTCGTGAGCGGTCGCCGTCGTGCATACGTGGAGCACATCGACGCTGTCTATAAGCTCATCGAGCGTATCGAATGCCTTTATGTCGCGTTGTGCGGCGAAATCCCGCGTCTGTTCCTGATCGAGCCCGAACGCTCCGACAACCTCGGGGCTCGTGCCGTAGACCTTCTTTATCGCTTCAAAGTGGAACGATCCGGAGAAACCTACGCCTGCTATTCCGCTGCGAACTTCTTTTCTTTTGGCCATACGTACCTTCCTTACGACGTTATACCCTCCCGGTAGGGCACTATGATGCCTCTCAGGCGGCCTGACTGCAAGCGAATTGTCCGCGCAGAGGGCTTGGTCTGGCCCGTTGGACAGTGTAGAATCCGATTGAGGTTTGATTATGACAAGGCGTTTTCGCGTACTTTTGGCGATGTTGGCGGCTTTCGCAGTGCTCGGCGGGACGGTGTTTGCCGCCCCGACGGGGGACGCTGCAAAACAGATCCAGGCCGACTGGGTTCGCGAGGAATGGGTCACACGCAGGCTCAAACCGGCCGGGGCGATTGAAGGGGTGATCAAACGCGGGCGATTGATGATCGCCGACTTCCGCAAGACCGGCGCCGTTGTCGCCGCTAACCGAGCGGCCGAAAAACTCAACGCTGTCGAGAGGAGATGCGAAATCCTGGCCGAAAAGGCCGTTATCGCCGGAACTTGGGAGAAAGTCTACTTCGAGGCTCGGCAGACCGTTCGAGAGCTTGCGTTCTCCAATCCGAAGCTCAACTTCAAGGAGTTGCTGTTCGTTCGCCGCAACTGGCCGAAATGGAATCACCAGTGCTCCCACCGCGTCGGCGAGGCCCAGATTCCCGGGGCGAACATCTGCGTGCTTACGAAACTGGCCCCAGACGCCAAGGTGCGTAACGTACTGAGCGGCAAATTCGCCGCCGGCGGGATCGGGCGCCCCGACCTGTCGTACGACGCCAATCGCATAGTGTTTCCGCATGCACCGCTGCGGGCCAAACCTACAAGCTACGGATACGGCAAGCCCGATGTTCGCGGCGGGGCGTGCCTCATGTACGACATATTCGAAGTCGGACTCGACGGCAAGGACCTCAAACGCCTGACGAAAGACCCGAATAATGAGGACACCGAACCATGCTATTTGCCCGACGGGCGCATCGCGTTCATGTCCTCGCGAGCGGGGCGACTGGTCCAGTGCGGCGACTGGGCCCTGGCATGCGGGATGTACTCGATGAAGCCCGACGGGACCGACGTGCGGCAGATTACCGAGCCCAAAGAAGGCGAGTTCTACCCCAGCATGCTCGACGACGGGCGGATCATGTACACCCGCTGGGACTACGTGATGAAGAGTTACAACGTTATCCAGCAGCTCTGGGCCGTCAACCCCGACGGCCGCCGCGCACAGCTTGTCTACGGCGATCACTATGCGTTCGCCCGCGGGCCGATAGCGTTCCAGGAAGCCCGCCAGATACCCGGCACGAGCAAGGTCATCTGCGTGGGAGCCGCACATCACAACAGCGGCGTCGGCCCGATCATGATCGTGGACCTGGCCGGAAATCGCGGCGGCCCGGAGTCGATGCGACGGATAACCCCGCAAGTGGCTTACCCGGAGATCTATTTCCCCAGCGAAGTGATCGAGAAATACCAGAAAACCCAACACACCCATCGCGGGCGTATGGACGCCGGATGGTATTCAAGCCCGTATCCGCTGAGCGAGAACCAATACCTGGCGTCCTATTCGTTCGACAAGAACAATAATTCCCGGCATGGATACGCTCTGTACCTGTGCGACGTACACGGCAATCGCGACTTGATCTATCGCGGCGACGGTTTCTCGTGTTACTCGCCGATCCCTGTCCGCTCGCGAAGAAAGCCGCGGATCATCCCGGATATGGTAACCGGCGTGGACCCCAAGACCCCCGGCGTGTTGACGGTGACTGACATCTACCAGGGGCTCGACGGCGTAAAGCGAGGCGAGGTCAAGTATCTGCGGGTGCTGGAGACGTATTCCAAGATTGTTCACACCACACCGCAGCGCGTTGACGTCGGCGCGGGATGCGGCTGGGACGTTCGCGGCGTGCTCGGCGTTGTCCCGGTAGAGGCCGACGGGTCGGTCCACTTCGAGGTCCCGCCGTTCAAGCAGATATTCTTCGAGGCGTTGGACAAAGATTACCTCGAGATCCGCCGGATGCGGAACTTCATGAACGTGATGCCCGGCGAGAAGACCGGCTGCATCGGATGCCACGAGCCCTACGGCACAATCCCCGGCAAGGTGCGGTCCGGCGTGTCTATGGCGATGAAACGAGCGCCGAGCAAACTGGCGCCTCCGCCGTGGGGCGCCGGGTCGATGGGTTTTAAGCGAGTAGTCCAGCCGGTGCTGGATCGTAACTGCATACGCTGCCATGACGGCACGCCAAAGAGCGACAAGGGCAGCGAAAAAGCGTTCGATCTTCGCGGGACGCAGATGTTGATCGCTCCGGCCCCGATCGATCGGGACCAGGGCCCCCAGCACGCGGTCTCCGATTCGTTCCTGAACCTGCTGGAGTACGTTTCATACGTAAAGCTCGGCGGACACAAGGGGGTCAGGTTGCCGCTCGGCGCAAACGCAACCGGTTCGCGGGTCAGCAAACTTATGAAAACCCTCGCCGACGGAAAGCACTACAAGGTCAAGCTGACGATCGATGACTGGCGCGCGCTGGCGGCTTGGATCGACTGCAACGCCCCGTTCTACGGCGGGTGGGACGAGATCGTAATCGGCAAGAAGAGGGCCCCGCGCCGCCCGCGAAAGCCAGCGGCTCCGCCTGCGGATCAGGTCAAGGCGGCTGGGGCCCGAAGGAAGGCGATTGCAGGCAAGCTGCCGGCCGGGACGAAGCTTGATGCATTCTTCAACTGCGGCGTGGAGCAGACCAACGACAAGAAGGACCCCGTCCGAATTATCCTGGCAAGAGGGCGGAACTGGACTTTCGTCAGGAACAAGATCGCCGGAGTTTCGGCCACTCAGAGGCTTATCGCCTTCGACAACAAGGAAGTTGTCTTTGAGATCAGCGGCCTTGATGCGGCCAGGCGATACAGGGCGCACCTGACCTGGTGGGATTTCGACACCGCCGCTCGCAAACAGAGCGTCTGGGTTTCGAACGCTGACGGTTCTGCGGGCGTCGTCGCGATCAAGCCAGCGGCGTTGCCGAGCTACAAGGTCCGAAAACAGCCTCCCTCCGAGCAGTCATTTGCGATCGATCAGTTGCGGGCCAAAGCAGGCGCCTGTAAACTCAGCGTTCGCAGGAAGGGCGAGCATAACAGCGTGGTCTGCGAAGTATGGATCACATCTGTCGCCAGAGAAAGGAATACTCAATGAGCGTCAAAAAGACATTTTCGCGTCGTGACTTCGTCAAGGGCGTCTCCGGAGCGGCTGTTGCGTTGCCGTGGATCATTCCGGCCAGCGCGTTGGGCCTGAAAAAAGGCGTCCCGGCGCCGAGCGATCGTGTGGCGATCGGCTGGGTCGGATGCGGAGCACGCGGTAACTACGACGCAAGCCGCCTGGTCCGACACGGAGCCCAGATTACCGCGTTGTGCGATGTTAACAAGAAGAACCTCGAGCGCACGGCCGGGAGGTACAAGGTCGCCGCTTCGGCGTGCAGCGGCGATTTTCGAAAGACCGTCGCACGCAGCGACATTGACGCCGTGCTCGTGGCGACTAACGATCACTGGCACGTCCTGGTAGCCCTGGCCGCACTGAAGGCCGGCAAGGACATCTACGTCGAGAAACCGCTCGGCGTTACGATCGCCGAAGGGCGATTCCTCGTCGATGCTGTCAAGAAAACCGATCGGATCTTCATGCACGGCACCGAGCAGCGTTCGATGGCTTCGGTGCGTCGCGTCTGCGAACTGGTCCGCAACGGAAGGATCGGCAAGGTCACCAAGGTCACCACCGCGTGCCCCGGCGGACGAAAGGGCGGACCTCCGAAAACGGCGACGGTTCCCGACTGGCTCGACTTCGACATGTACACCGGACCGTCGCCTAAACGCGATTACGATCCGCGGCGGATCAGCACCAGCTTCCACTGGCACATGACTGATTACTGCCCCAGCGGTTTCATGGCCGGTTGGGGCATTCATCATCACGATATCGTCCACTGGGCTCTCGGGCTCGACGACACCGGACCGGTGGCGATCGAGGGGACCGCGAAATACGCCCCGGCCGGTGATATCTGCGACGCGCCGGTCAGCTGGGACCTGGACTACACTTACGCCAGCGGCATGACGATGAAGTTCGTAGACGGAACGAAGTTCCCCAAGTCCAACGGCATAAAGTTCGAAGGCGACAAGGGCTGGATCCAGATGCACTACGGCGGAGCCACGTCGGCCAGCGACATCAAGATCCTCGGCTCGAAGATCACCGGCTCAGACGTGCGTCTCTACGACGTCGGAAAGGGTGACGACAATTTCAACTTCGTCCAGTGCGTCAAGTCCCGCAAAGAGACCTGTTCGCCTGTCGAGGCGGCGCACCGCTCGTCGGCAGTGGGGTTCCTCGGCCAGATCGCCTGCAGCCTGAAACGCAGGCTGAAGTTCGATCCGAAGAAGGAAGTATTCCCCGGCGACGACGAGGCCAACAAGCTGCTGTCGCGCAAGATGCGAGCCCCCTGGAAGCTTGAGGCCTGAACATGCAAAAAGCTGCTATCGCAATGTGTGTGTTGTCGGTCATCGTCGCGGTCGCCGTTGCGATCTTAGGCGTGGTCTACTGGCCGGCCGGCGAACCATCAGAACCGCTGAAATTCGAGTATCCCAAGGCTCACTTCGTCGGCACGCCGAAGAATGTCACAAGCGCGAATCTGGAAGCCGCCCGCGGCGACAAACCTCCGCCGCCGATGATGGTTCCTCCAGGCCTTACCAACGTGGCTCTGGGTCGAACCGTAACCTGCAGCGACGGCGATCCGATTATAGGCGAACTGAGCCTGATCACCGACGGCAGCGCCGAAGCCGAGGAAGGATCTTTCGCCGAGATCAGCCCCGGGACCCAGTGGGTGCAGATCGACCTGGAAAAGAGTTATGCGATCTACGCGATTGTGGTATGGCACTTCCACCGCGAGGCGAGGATATATCGCGACGTGATTGTACAGATATCCGACGACCCTGCGTTTGAAAAGGACGTCAAGACGGTCTACAACGCCGACCACGACAATTCGGCCAAACTGGGCGCAGGCCGGGACAAGGAATACTTCGAGACCAATCAAGGCCGCCTCATAAACGCCAAAGGCGCTCGCGGGCGATACGTGCGACTATACAGCAACGGCTCGGCGGCCGGCGTTATGAATCACTACATCGAAGTCAAAGCCTTCGGCCGCGAAGAACCGATCCGATAAGCGCAAGAAGCAATCACAAACAGAACCTACCGGAGCACCATAATGAAAGTAGTAGCATTTAACGGAAGCGCACGCAAAGACGGAAACACCGCGATGATGATCGCCGAGGCGTTCAAGCCTCTGCAGGCGGCCGGGATCGAAACCGAGATGGTTCAGCTCGCCGGCAACACGATTCGCGGATGCACCGCATGTTACAAGTGCGTGGAAAACCAGAACAGGCGCTGCGTGATCGGAAACGATATCGTCAACGATTGCATCGATAAGATGATCGAAGCCGACGGGATCATCCTGGCCTCGCCGACGTATTTCGCCGACGTGAGCGCCGAACTCAAAGCGCTGATCGATCGTTCGGGAATCGTAACGCGCGTCAACGACAATCTCCTGGCCCGCAAGGTCGGCGCGGCGATAGTCGCCGTAAGGCGCGGCGGGGCGATTCACGTGTACGATTCGATCAACCACTTCTTCCTGCTAAGCCAGATGATCGTACCGGGCTCAAGCTACTGGAACATCGGCTTCGGTCGCAATATCGGCGACGTCCAGGAAGACACCGAAGGGCTGCAGACCATGACCGATCTCGGCGAGAATATGGCCTGGCTGCTTGGGAAGATCGCCGAGTAATATGCTGAGAATTGGCGGAGTTGCTCAGGTCCTTTTGTGTGAATTACGGCTTGTATATCCATGCGGGGTCCGTATGATCTGAGGTTTCTGAATTAACCGGGAAAGGGAGAAGAGAATGAAGTATGCCGTAATTGCATCCGCACTGATTCTGTCATTGATGTTCGTCGCCGCCTGTAGCGATGATGAAGCCGACACCGTGAGCGAGGCCTCACCCCACGGATACAGCAAGAAACTGACCCTCCCGCCGAAAGGCGCCGACTACGAAGTTATCGGCGTGAAAGAGGGCCTGGCCGGCTACATGATAAAGTACGACGACAAGCTGTATCGCGGCGGGCAGATGACCGGAGCCAAGGGGCTGGATTTTCTCAAGGACCTCGGCGTCAAGACGGTCGTTACGATCACCCCGACTGACGATGAGCGAAAGTACGTCGCCGAAAAGGGCATGAAGCTCGTCGAAGTCTCGTTCGCCAAGAAAGACGGGCCGTCCGACGAGATTCTCAAGACGTTCATGGATGCGGTCAAGACTTCCGAAGGCCCGGTCTACGTGCACTGTCACGGCGGCACGCACAGGGCTGCGATCCTGGCCGGACTCTATCGACTCTGGGCGCACGGTTGGGACTACAATCGAATGGCCGTTGAGTTCGGGACGCTCGGCGGAGACTTAAAAGGCGATCACGAGATGCTCGCCAGGATGCGCAAATACGCCGAGTCGCTCTAGACGTGCGGGTGGTCTAGTCGGCGTCGCCGGCGGCTTCAAGCAGAAGTCGGCAGGCGGTTTCCTTTTCGGATCGATCGTCGATGCGGATGTTGCCGTATAGATCTCTGATGTCGCTGCGGATGTTCGCCTCGTTCGTGTCGGAGTTGTCGCAGCAGGAGTTCGGCGCGGGCTTGGGGGTGTCGCCGTTCTTGCCGCTGGCATGACCGCAGACGCAGATCTCCACGTAGTCGCCGTCGGCCAGATCGTCGCAGCCTGAGCTGCGAGATTCTGCGCCGAGCACGATGTTCCTGGTCCGCAGAGTCAGCACTCCTCCCTCAGGCATCGCGTCGCAGGCGTTCATGCCCAGGTTTATCAGGGCGCTTTTCAACTGCGACTCGTCGGCCTGTACGATCGAAGGGTCGGCCTGCATGTCGAACTTGATGTCGATTCGCTTGTCTATACCGTGGGCCAGCAGCGCCGCGGTCTCGTCGAGTATCGAAATGGTGTCTATCGGGCGAATGTTAAAAGTCCCTTTGCGTGCGAACTTCATCAGTTGACTGTTCATCCTTGTCGCGCGTCTGGCCGCGTCGAGAATCTGGGCCAGCATGTCATCGCGCTCTTCCTGCGGGAATCCGCCCATCTGGAGAAGTTCGGCGTTTCCCTGGATCGTGGTCAGCATGTTGTTGAAATCATGAGCGATACCGCCGGCCAGCCTGCCCAGGGCGTGCATCTTCAACGAACTTCGCGTACATTGATCGTCGGCTTCGGAGCCATCGGCGGCGCCGGCGATTAGTTGATCGTTACTGTTGTCTGATTCTGTCACTATGGTTTCCGCTCACACGTTGGCAAAAAGGCGCCTATATTATATCGGAACAATAGTAGTGCCGGTTTACATCCCGATTCTAATCGTATTGCTTCTTTCGTGCTATGGAGTTAAACGAATTAATGATGAGAATTCTTGCGCTGGAACCGTACTACGACGGAAGCCATCGGCAGTTTCTCGACGGCTGGTCGGCCCGCAGCGGCCATGAATTCACGATACTCTCCCTGCCGGCCCACAAGTGGAAATGGCGAATGCGGCACGCTTCAGTGACGTTCGCCGATCGAGTGGCCGAACTGTCTCGCTCCGGCCGGCGATTCGATGCGATCTTCTGCAGCGACATGCTGAACCTGCCGGAATTCCTCGGGCTCGCGCCGCGCAGCGTGCGAACGCTTCCGGCTATCACCTACTTCCACGAAAACCAGCTCACGTATCCCGACGATCAAAAAGACCGGCGGGACATACACTTCGGCCTGTCGAACATGGTGACCGCACTGGCCTCTGAAGCCTGGTTCAACTCCGAATACCATCGCGGCGAATTCCTCGGAGCCCTGGAAAAGCTGCTGGCCGGCATGCCGGATTACCAACTGCCCGACGCAGTTGGGCGAATACGCGAAACCAGCCGAATCATGCACCCCGGCGTAGACGAGTTTCCGCCGAGAGGCCCTCGACCCGAAGGCCCGCTTAGAATACTCTGGGCCGCACGATGGGAACACGACAAGGACCCCGAAACATTCTTCGACGCTATCTCGCGCCTGCACGCGGCCGGCGTGGATTTCCGTCTCAGCGTTATCGGCCAGCAGTTCAAGCAGACCCCGCCGATCTTCGAATCAGCACGCAAGCAGTTCAGCCGGCGGATAGATCGATGGGGATACCAGGAATCGCTCGATGACTATCGCGCCGCACTCATGGAGGCCGACGTGTTCGTTTCGACAGCACGCCACGAATTCTTCGGCATCAGCGCCGTAGAAGCCGCCGCGGCCGGAGCCATGCCGATCTTGCCCGAGCGACTGGCGTACCCCGAAGTCTTCGAACTGGGCAAGACTCCAGGTTCTGAAGCACTGTTCTATTCCGGCGGCGCAGAAGCCCTGGCCCGCAGACTAACCCAACTGGCCGACACAGTCGAAAACCTCTGGCCCGGAGCGACGGAGATAGTAAAACCGCTGACCTGGCCCATAATAGCCGCCCAAATGGACGATTGCATAGAGCAACTCCCCCCAGCCTGATATCCTGCGCTAGTCGGTTCGCCGAAAAATGTCCTACTTGTCGCTGTCTATCGCATCAATCAATGCGTCGATCTCTTTGTGTTCTGCGGGGCCTTTAGCGTATCTCCTGGCGATCTTGTACATCGCCAGTGCAGTCTTGGCGTCGCCTTCCTTGCGCGCCGCGTCGCCTTTGGCCATCGCGTCGAGGTATCTGCTCCGACGGACAATTTCGTCCGCTTCGGGATAACTTCCCTTCAAATGCTTGACGATCTGGCGGGCCTCGCGATATTGGCCGCTTTTCAACGCTTTGGCGCCTCTGGCCAGCGTTTCGGCGAGCTTACGCTTAGCACGCATTTCCTGCACTTTGGGCTCAATGTCCGTGGCGTATCTGTCAGGATCGATCGTGTCGATCACCTCGCCCGTACTTATAGCCGCTTCGTACTTGTTCGCCTCCACCGCCTTGTTGAATTTGATCAGTTCCAACTCATATTTGCAGGTGCGTATCATCAGATAAAGTGGCCTGCCGCGACCAGTGCTTTGTCGTTTGAGTTCTTCGAGTTTCACCAGGGTCTCGGCCCATTTCTTCTGCTCGAACAGGGCTTCGGCCTCTTTCTGCAGGGTCAGAAGGATGATTTTCTTCTTCAAAACCTTCAGGATAACCTTGCCCCGCTTGTTTTCGGGGTACTTCTTGATAAAGTCCTCCAGCGCGTCACTGGCGTCCTGGTTCTTGCCTGCGCTCATCAGTTCGATGATCTTGGCGTAGTCCCTCTTCTCCCGGATTTCTTTGAGCTCTCTGGTCCATCGCTCGGTCAGGCGGGGCGGTATGCCCGGTCTAGTCGTCGCTTCTTCCACGGTCCTTAGGACACGATTTGCGTCACCGCTCTCTCTTGCCCGTTGCATTCGATCAAGTGTGTCCCGCAGTGCTATTGTCCGCAGGATTTTCTTCCGGGCCGTGCTTACCTCCGACGCCATCTCCTCAAACTTGTCGTCGGCGATATGCATCTTGCACTTCTGCAGCCCTTCATGCGCCTTGTCCCACGCCGCCAATGCCGCCTCGGCGTCGGTGTGATCGGCCTCCCTGGCCTTGGCCAGCAGCGATAGGCATTCTGTCAGGCGACGGACCTTGAGTTCCAGAATCTCGGCCGAGGCCGCAGCTTCTGCTAATTCTGTCGCAGGGCTCACGATCCCGCCGCTCGCACTTTCGTCAGGCGTGTCGTCGGCGACCGGATTGTCGGTGTTCGGCTTCCTGCACGAGGCGATCAACGCCAGCAAGAGCACGCTCGTGATTGTTATCGCCTTGTTCATGTATGCATCCGTTTCATTCGGATAGCGTGTCGATCAGAGTGTCGATCTTCTTGCGTTCGGCGGGAGTCTTGGAGTAGTTCTTTGCGATCTTGTACATCGGCAGGGCACGTTCGTCATCGCCTTCTTTGCGCGCGTCGTCGGCTTTCTTCAGGGCTTCGAGGTATCTGCTGCGGCGGATTATCTCGGCCGCTTCGGGGTAGCTGTCCTTCAGGTGATCGACAGTCTTGCGGGCCTGGCGATACTGGCCGTTTTCCAACTCTTTGGCGCCTTTGGCCAGTATTTCGGCAACTTTCGCTTTGGCGCGCATGAGCGCCAGTTCGGGTTCGATTTCACTTTCGTACCTGTCAAGCTGGATATCCCTGAGTTTCCCGGCTGAGGACATGGCCCTTTTCGGGGCATTGGCCCCAACCGCTTTCTTGAATTCGACCAGTTCCAACTCGAATTCGCAGGTGCGCAACATCTCCCTGTACTTCCGGACGCCGCGGTTCTGGATTCTGAGTTTCTTAAGCAGCGGCAGGGCCTTGGCCCACTGGCCCTTGTCGTACAGGGTCGAGGCCTTCAGGTCCAGAGCGTCCAGGGCCTTCTTGTTGAGTATTCCTTTCCGGATCGTGTCGGTGCTCTTTGATCCGCTCCAGCCTGCGGCGGCCAGCTTGGCTTTGAACGCTTTGAGTTCTCTCTGCAGATCGTCCGGCAGACTGCTCGGATCCTCGTACGCCGCACGCAGCATTGCCCCGGCTTGATCGTACTCTTTCTGGTCATACAGTCTCTTGGCGTTGGTCATGACTCTGGCGAAAGCCTGACGCTCCATAAGCATTATCTGGAGCTGCCTGATGTGCGGCTCCATGCTCGTGGCCCATCTGTAGACAGGCGATCTGAGCGTGCTGTTCTTCCGGATCTTCCGCCTCATCTCGCTTGCGTTGACCAGTTCCGTGCCGGCTAGCGACCAGTCGGCCTTGGCGATAGACACCTGTGCTCTGCACAAATGGAGATAAACCTGTGACGGCGAGGCGTATTGGGTTTTCGCGAACCTCTGAACAACGCTCAGAAATCCCTTTCCAGCCGCTTTGTAATCCCGCTGATTCTTGTAGAGTTCTCTTGCGGTGCGAAAGGCCCGCTTCGCCGCTTCGTTGGGGTCTGCTTGTCCCCAGTCCTGATCTCGCCGGCGGCTTGTCGGATTTGTTGTGCTTCGCTCGGCGAGGTTCTTGTCAACCGCGGCTCCGGCGTCTTCGGCGGTTTCCTCGGTCCTGGGCGCTTCCCGACAGGACAGCGCCATCGCCAGCAGCAGCATGCTCGTGATCGCGATCGCGTGTTTCATTTCCCTGTCCCTTTCGGTCCGGCTGGTCCCACAGTAGCCCGATTGTATCGACATCGCGGCGATGCGCCCAAGGGGAAATCAAGTCGAACCGATAGATTCATTGTGCCCCTGGGCGGAGTTTGCGGGGTTGTTTTATTTCGGGCGTGAAATATAATCGGTTCATGACCCCAGCGGAGGGACAATTGCGTCGTCGGCGGAAGTGGTTGTCGCTTGCGGCGCGCACTACTCGGTTGTTTTGGACCCAGCAGCAGAGCACCGGACAGGTCGTGCAGGCCAGTTACGATAAAATCGCCGGCGGCTACGATGACGCCTGGACCGATCACATGCGGGATCTTACCGATTCGATGCTGGCCCGGCTTGAGGTGCGCCGCGGCGATGTCGCGATCGATTTTACGTGCGGGACGGGGTATCTCTCGGGACAACTGTTGGCCCGCGGAGCCGGGTCGGTTGTCGGCGTGGATGCTTCGGCCGGGATGGTTGGCGCTGCACGGGACAACTATCCCGCCGCCGAGTTCGTCTGCTCCGATGCACTGGAATATCTGCGGAGTCTGCCGGCCGGTTCGGTTGATGTCGTCACCAGCGGGTGGGGCTTGGGTTACTGCTCGCCGCGAGCGGTGATCGGCCAGATTCGCCGCGTGCTGCGGCCTGGCGGGCGAGTGGCGATTATCGATAACAGTCTGTTCTCGCTGGCCGGAGTGCTCTGGGCCTCTTTCCGTGCGTTCGCCGAATATCCCGATGCGCTGCAGCACGTGATGAAGGTCAAGTTCCTGCCGCACAGCATAGTTCTGGCCACGCTGATGCGCGGCGCCGGGCTGGGCGTTGGCGCTCGCGGCGACGGGTCGCGAAGCTATACCGTCCCGGACGGTCAATCGGCACTGTCGCGCCTGCGTGCTACGGGAGCGGCCGCCGGTTTCGAATTCGCAGCTTCGCCGGAGCAGACCCAAACCGTGTTCGATCGTTTCGCCGAGATTATCGAAGCCGACTGCGCACCGGGCCCGGTTCGCATAGTGCATCGATATCTCTGGGCGCTGGGGGTCCGTACATGAGAGCGTGGATGCAGCTTCTTCGCCTGCAATATTCGCTGCCGTTCGTCTGGCCGTTTGCGCTGACGGTCTGGTACGCATCGGGCGGGGATCTCTCCGGGGCTCAGGCCTCGCTGGTCTGGGCCTGCGGATCGCTGATCGGCCTGCTGTGCGGGACATACTGCCTCAATGACGTGCTCGATGTGCGATTCGACGCGATCAACGCACCAGGCAGACCGATCTGCTCGGGGCGAATCTCCCGCAGATCCGCCGCGGCGGCCGGGATCGGGTTCTTTCTGATCGCACTGGCTCTGGCGGTACTGGCCGGGAGTCGGTTCTTCGTCGCGGCCTCCGTTCTGATCGGCGCACTTATCGCATACAATGTCCTGTCCAAGCGGCTGGGGCGATTCAAACCGTTCATCGCCTCGGCGCTTGTGACATCTCTGTATCCGTTGGCGTTCGTCCAGGCCTCTCGGATCGTCGGACCGCGAGCCGGAAGCCTGTACTGCTTTGCCGCATGGATGTTCCTGACGGTCTGCGGATACGAACTGTTCAAGGATATCCGCGATCGACGCGGCGATACGTCCGGGCCGAACCGCCTTAACGTCAAGCAATACTGGACGTTCGGCAATCTCACGATCGCTCTGGGTGCGGCGGCTCTGCTGCCGGCCGGCGCATTGGGAATGAGCCGCGCGTACATACCGGCCGTGATCGTGCTGGTCTTCCCGCCGGCGGTCTGGGCGATAGTAACGCGCCGACTGCGAAACAAGTTCATCGCAGTCTACGCCGAGTTCCTGGCGATGGGCCTGATTACCACGCTGGACCCGCTGATCTTCGGCATTTAGAGAATACGCTTGTAGCCTTCGGGCAATTCGTTCGGGTCGAGTTGCTCGGCCAGTTGCCTGCTGCTTGTCGGCGGTAGGGGGAGCGACTGTCCTTCGGCGATCTTGTCGGCCAGTTGGCTCATGATGCACTTGCAGCCGGGGCTGGGGAAGTGCTCGCCCATGGCTGACCAGATATCGGCCAGGGAACTGTCGGCGACGGAGCCGAAACTCAGCGGTGTAAGATCGCACGGACAAACATTGCCTCCCGCGTCGATGAACAGGTGATGATATCCGCCGCCGCAGCCGAACATCTCATCCGACTCGAGATACGCGAAACTCGCCACGGCCGGTGCGCCGCTGCGGCGTGCGGCGCGGTTGGAATCTATGTGAAACTGCTTCAACGTCTCGCGCCCGACGCGGTCTAGCATGAAGTCTGCGTTGCCGGCTTGAGCGCCAGTGGCTACCGGCGCAAGCAGGCGGAACTCCTGGACGCCCCAACGAGTTGACATAGCGTACATCGCGTCGATCTGACCGGATTCGATTCGTCCGGCCGTGCCGATAGTGCTCAGTGCGGTGTAGAGCCCGGTGTTTTGGCACGCGGCAATCGCCTCCCGCGCCTGGTCGAACGAACCCTGTATTCCACGCACCGCGTCATGGGCTTCAGGGTTGTCGGCTTCTATGCCGACGGTAACGCAACCCAGCCCGGTCGCGGCCAGGCTCGCCGCCCGCTCGGCGTCGAGTCCTGCGCCCGTGGTGAACAGTATAGTCTCCATCTCCGGCCCGGCCGCAGCGATCAGTGTCTCCAGATCGTCCCGCAGCAGCGGCTCGCCGCCGGTGAACCCAACGATGCACCCGCCGGCGTCCTTGAGCTGGGAGATCACTTCAAGCCACTTGTCGGCGCCGAGTTCGCCTTCACCGCGCCCGGCCAGGCTGCAGTGGTCGCACTCAAACGGACACCGCGACGTCAGCGCAACATACGTCGAGACCGGCACACGCTTGCGAGCCGAAATCGCATCGCGAAACCGCAGATACGCTTTGGATGGAAACGGCGGGAAGAACGAATTAACGCGCAGCCGACCGGCGAATCGGTGCGGTTTCTCATTGCGCATCTTCCGCCAGAGCATAAGCATCTGCCCCAGCGGCACGCGCCCAAACCACGCGGCGAACATTCGAAGCTGATCGATCACCTTTCCTCCTGCTTCAGGTCTAAGAGACGAGCGTTTAGACACACTATACATATCCAACCGTAGAATGCCCCGGCGATAACGCCGAACATCAACCCGATTTCGATATAATTCCACTGGTTTGGAATCAAGTGAATCTCAGTGGACAACCTGTGATATCCCAACACCTGAGCAGACATATGCAGCCAGAGCGTGTCGATTACACCGGCGATTATCCCCCAGAGTATTCCGCCGCTGATACTGACACTGGTCGATCGTACTCGAAATCTACTGACGCGGTTCAACCACAAAAGCGCTACGCCTACGGCGCCTACGCCGCCGAAAACAGATCCGATACCGCCGCGAGAACACCCGGCCCACGCTCCGATTCCCACCGAGCCAAGACAAACAACGAAGCAGTACGTAAACGAGAGCCTGACGCAGGACTCCTCGGGCGAAGCGTCTGTTTCTGTCTGAGTTTCAACCATAGAATCGCTCCGGCTCCGTGAATACCCGATAAACCTGCAGCACCGTCATGCAAAACAGACCGTACACCGCTCCGGCGAATGCACCGCATATTGATCCGATAATCAGGCCGTCCAGTAAACCGACATACAACTCACTGCTGGTCTGGTATCCGAATACCCACGCCGCCAGGTGCATCCAAAACGTGTCCATAACCCCGACGATTACTCCCCATATTATCCCGCCGAACATTGCGACCCGGCCGGACTGTTCAAACCTGCTGACGCGATTCAACCACAGCACCGCGGCGGCCGCGCCGCCGAAGGCCGTCACCCAAATCCCCGGCGAGCCGTAATAGGAGCCAAAGAACCCGCCGATACACGCCGAACCCAGGCATACCGAAACACTGTACCACAGAGGTAATCCGAAGCCGGTCCTATAGGGACGAACGCCGGTATCTGTTTTAGTGCTAACCATCCGCCTGGGTCTTATGTTTGCAGTAACGGTAAACTTCCAGAATAATCATGCAGAGCAGGCCGTAGACGGCTCCGGCGACCAGGGCGCAGACGATCGCT
>CAYMSH010000086.1:0-18341 GCA_964392945.1 uncultured Planctomycetaceae bacterium
GCCGTCGCCGAGATAGTTCATCCCGCCGCTGAGGTCAACTGCATCAGCGGTTACCATCACGTCGCCCGTCGTCGCGGCCCGGGTCGAGCGGACCATCGAGGCTCCGTTCATCGTCAGGTTGGTCAGGCCTATCGTCGTCGCCGGGGAATTAATCGTCAGGGTCGTCGAGGCCGCTGTTTCGATACCTGCAAGCGTAACAAAGTCGCCGGCGATCGAAACCTCAGAATTCGCCGCAGTAGCGATTGTCGTGTCGCCCAGCATTGTTGCAGGAGCAGTGTCCAAGACGGAAGTTTGACCGCTGTAAAGAAGCTCGACTTCCGTCTGATCGATCGCACGGTTGAAGAAGTACACGTCGTCAAGCAAACCGTTCATGTAGTTCTGCAGTCCGCCGTTGTCGCGGGCGCCGAAGACCATTGGGCTCGTACTGGCCGCAATGTCTCCAGTCGAGTTTGCTTCGGCGTATATCGGAGTCGCCAGATCGGTTCCGTATATGTAGGTCTTCTTCTTGGCTCCGTCATAGGTCATCACGATGAAGTGCCAATTGCCGTTGAACGCCGGTGCGCTGCCTGAAACTCTCCAGTCGCCTCCGGGTCCGCCGCGAAGGGTCCAATCCATCTCAGCGGTGTTGTTGTGCCTTCGCGACTGCCAACCGTTCGGTTCGCCGTTCTTGCTGACAAATGGCGACCATTGGCCGACGGTTCCCTTGGCCCAGTAGGCGATCGTCATGTTCTGTCCGCCGTCGAAGGCGTCGTCAGTGTCAGCCACGGTAATGGCGCCGTCTCCGCCAGTGAGGTTCAGGGCCTGCCCGGAGCCCAGAGGCGTATCGACGGATGTATAGGCCACGGTACCCGCCGCAGAACCGTTGTAGCCGTTGCCCGTGGCGTCATTACCGTTGCCGTCATCGAAAGTCCACATGCCTACCATGTTTGGAATCGGAACTTCCGAGCCGGGTATCGGCACATCCACGGTCGGGCCTGACAGCGTCATCGACCCGCCGTTAAGCGTCAGTGTGTGGGCCGCCACTACGTCCGAACCGCTCACGCCGAAGGCGTTTCCGGTATTCGCGGCGACGACATCGCCGCCGATTGTAGCTGTCGTGCTTACCGATACCGGGGCCGCGGCGTTAAGCACGGCGCCTGTGGCAACTGTCAGCGTGTCGGTTGCGATCACATCCGGCGTGGTCAGACTACCGGCGGTTACGTCGATCGCGGTCACTCCGCTGACTGTGGTCAGCGGCGCCATGGTGGTGCTTCCGCCGTTCTGGGTTATCGTCGATGCCGTCAGCGTCAGCGAAGAATCATCGTCGAACGCCACGGTTGCGCCGTTGTTGGTGAAGTTCTTGGCCGTAACGTGACCGTTCACGGCGTTCAGCGCTGAACCGGCGTCCATCGTCAGGTCGCCAGTCACGGCGATCGACGAGGTAAGATCGGTCCCGCCGCTGGTCGCCAGCGTTCCGCGGATAGTAGTGTTGATCGCCGTCGCGCTGTCGATCGTCGAAGCCGCCGGGTTAACCGTAACGTCATTCAAGCTGACGGTTTCGGTTCCGGCGATTGTCAGGTCCGTAATGGCGCCCATTGTCAGATCGCCCAGCGTCGCCGACGGGGTGTTCAGGGTTACCGTGGCGGTCGGTCCGGCCATCGCCAGGTCAAGGCCCAGTTCCGGCATGTCGATCGGGCCTGTGGGTACGGCAGAGTCGGTAACGTTGTACAACTGGGTCACGTCAGTCGGCGACAGCACCGACTGGTACACGTAGATATCGTCGAGCCAACCCTGGAAATTGTCGTTGCCGTCCCATCGGCCGCCTATACGGAAAGTACCCGTGCCCTTGTAATCGGCGCTGGCGGGATTGTTGCTTATTGGTGTCTGGTCTGCGCCGTTCCAGTAGATGTGCCGATCGTTGGTATCTGCGTCGTAAGTGAACACAAGGTGTTGCCAATCGGTGTTGTCGTACTGGAGGGCGTTGATGCTGTCTGAATCATTGCCGTAAAAGGCGAACGTGGCTTGCTGGTTGTTCCGGAATCCGGCGTGGAGGGCGTTATTGCCTCCGGAGGCGCCCTGACCGAAGAAGTAGTCTGGGTTCGGGTTTTCGCGTTTCGCCCATGCAGCCAGGGTGAACGAGCGATTGTCCAGTGCGATCCCGGCGGCCGTTACAAGATTCACGCCATTGGGGAAGTAGAACGACGTGCCCAGTTCTCCGGCGCGTGCGGGCTGGCCCAGCACGATGCCTCCGCCAATGGTTCCGTCGTTTCCGCCGGTGGCGTCGACGGCGGTCGCGCCTGACGTCTCGTCGAATTTCCAGTTGGCGATCGCTCCGCTGGGAGCCACTGAAGCGGCGACGCCCATCGTGAACGCCGTGCCGGAAACCGTGATCGTACCGGTCGGGTTGGCCAGATTCGATCCGACAACCTGCATCGCAACATCATCGGTGATCGGAACGCCTTCGAGGTTCAACTGGTTGGCCACTGTCAGCGCGGTCGGAACATTAATAACTCCGGTTGTCGCCGGATCTACAGTTGCGGTATTGACCGTCCCGCCGCCGGCGAGGGTAACTGTTCCCACGCCGCCGAGATTCAGTCCGTCTGAGACTACCGGGTTGGTTATGCTCAGGTTATAGCCTGCGTCGGTAGTACCGAGCGTAATTGTCTGCGCCGGTACGCTGGGCAGTGTCGGCACGGTCACAACAGCGACATCGGCGGCGTTGCTGTCGGCTTTGCCGGCCAGAATCGTCGTATCGCCGATCAGGGCGATCGAATCGTTATAAGTCGTGGCCGCTGTCGGGCTCGACAGCTTCAGCGCCGCATTGTTGACATTGATCGGCGAGGCCCCGACAAGACCGGTGTCGCCAAGTGTCAGCGTGCCGGCGTTAACATTAAATGTCGCAGTTCCGGTGTAGTTGGCCGCTGCGTCAGTGACGTCGTCGGTGATGATCCACTCGCCGGCTCCGGTCTTGTTCATGATCGGATCAGCGGACGCCGCCAGGTTCAGCACGCCAAGGTTAACCTTGGGCGCTTCGGAATCGACGATCAGTCCGGGATTACCAGTCACCGCATCAGCAAGCGTGGTGCTGGCCAGATTCAGACGCAGTTCGCTGTCGCCTGTGAAGGAAAGCGTTACCGGGCTGCCCGGCGTGGTCAGATCGACTGTCAAGTCGCCCAGTATCGCATCGGTAGTTACGTCGATTGTCGTCGCCTCGGTCATCAGTATGTCGGTATCGACAAGGTTCATCCCACCCAGCAGGTTACCGTACCACTGCGGGGCCGCTATGCCCCATTTGCTGCTGAGGTATCCGCCTATATCGTTCATCTCATCGGCACTGAGCACCTTGTCGAACACGAGGACTTCGGCGATGTTGCCTCGAATGCCTTCGCTCGGACCTATAAGCCGCGAACCGATCAGCAGTTCGTTGACAGCCGTGGTCAGCGGTCCGCGAGTGTATGTTCCTTCGGCCTGGCCGTTGACATACCACGAGTCAAGCCCATTGGCTCCGGCCCCGTCGCCGTCCCACGTCGAGATGGCGATATTGGCCTGGCCCAGACCGGTGGTGGCCGTCGAGTTGAAACCTTCGCCCCAGAAGTGGTTTCCGATTTCACCGCCATTGCCGCCTCGGCTGACCGAATGCCCGTAAGCATTCGGGGCGTTGTTGGATCCCATGTGGAACGTATGCTGGTAGTTCTGGCCGGTGCCAGTGGCGTTATGCCAAACGGTAATAACAGTACGATCATCGTTTCCGAGGATTCCGATATCGTTGGCTCGCCCGATCTTGTCGGCGTCGAACGCCAGGGTCGGCAGTCCGTTGAGCGTATTAGTCGCATCGTCAAACTGCGGAAGCTGGGCGGCGTTGTTGTGAGTCACGTCGAAACCGTTTCCGCTCTTGTCGTTCCATCGCGCCACCAACGAACCGTTGGCGGCGGGAGTTGTTCCGGCTTCATCCTCAAATACGGTCGTTGTGTCGGCCGCATCAAGATGGAGTCGCAGCCCGCTGGGCATTACTCCGCCGGCTCCGGTGAGGCTCAGAGTGCCGCCCGAGAGTTGTAGTTGCGCCGGTCCGGAGACCGGGTTGGCTACTACATCGCCAGTGGCGATGAAGCTTCCGGTGGCGCCCATGTCGAACGTTCCGCCGGTGGTTGAGAGTTTCTTAGTCGTCAGGCTGGTTCCAGTCAACGCCAGTCCGCCGCCGTTGGACAGGTCCACACTGGCCACGGGGGTCGCCGAGCCCAGATGATTGGCTGCGTTACCGGCCCCGACTGTCAGCGTACCGTTGTTGACGGTTACGTTGGCGTTGTCGACAACGAGCGTTGAGGCGCTGAGGTCCAGATCGCCGTTCAGCGTCAGGTTATTGGAAACTGTCAGATCGCTCGGTCCGGCATAGCTGCCGCCGGTGCTGGCGATCAGATCGTTGACGTTCACCGCTCCGGCGACGGTTAAACTGCCGTCGATCGTGACGCTTCCGGCGTCCATCGTTCCTGCAACTGTCACAGTGCTTCCGGCGCCTATCGCCAGATTGCCGGTTCCGGCGACGTTGCCGCCGACATTAAGCGTGTAACCGTCCCGCGTCTGGGCCAGGAGCGTTCCGCCGGCGTCAAGGGTCAGGTGGTTGGTCCCGCTGCCGATGGTAACGATCCGTGCGAATCCGTCGCCGTCGCGTCCTGCGGTCAGCGTGCCGCCGTTGACGGTGCTGGTTACGGGATTGTCGAACGTGGGATCCGTCGCCGCATCTTTGGCGATGAGAATAACTTCGCCGCCATTGATCGCCACAGCGTTGTCGTCGCCGAGCGGATTCGATCCGGCCTGTGCGACCAGGGCGCCTTCCTGGACGTCCCAGGCCAGCGATCCGGTGACATCGACAGCCGGGTCGCTGGAATCCAGGACCAGGTCAGCGGCGCCTGTCTTTACGATCGTTGCTGCAATTCCGGCTGCGACGGTAATCGCGCCGGGCGCCGTGTTCGAGAGGGTTTCGAACCCGTTGTTTCCCGCAGCCAGCGTAGTGTCTGCGAAGATTATCGAGCCGTCGGCTCCCTCGGTTGTCAGCGTTTTCGCGGCCGTGAAGGACAGCGAACCGAAAGTGGCGGTGCTTGATGTTATCGCTTCGAGGGTCGAATCGTTGCTTACCTCGATGTTCGTGCCGGACAGGTTGATCGCGTTGACCTGGCCTGTGGCGTTGTACAACTGGGTAATATCGGCCTGTGACAGCGCCGAATCGTAGATGTACATGTCGTCGAGCCAGCCCTGGAAGTAGCTTCCGTTGGCCTGGCCGAGCAGGAATTCGCCGAGGCCCTGGAAGGCGGCGCGTCCGGTGTCGTTGGTAATGGGCGACTGCTCCACACCGTCCCAGTATAAGTCCCTGATGCCGCCAGTCAGATTGTAAGTGCCGACCAGATGGTGCCACCCGGTGTCAGTATACTGTGGGTCGTCCACGTGGTCTGAATCGTTTGCGTAGAACGCCAGCGTGGCGTTGTCGGGGTCGCGGAACCCGAAGTGGAGCTTCAGGTTGTTGTTGCCGGGTCCCTGGCCCATGATGTAGTCGCCGGCTGCAGGCGCTTCTCGTTTGACCCAGGCGGCCAGCGTGAACGACTTGTTGGCGATGTCGATTCCCGCCGGAACGGAGACGTAGTCGTTGGCGCCGTCGAAGTAGAATGACGTTCCCGAGGATCCTGCTCGTGAGGCCTGGTTGACTACTACGCCGTTGGTAAGCGTGCCGTTGTGTCCGTTGCCGGAGGAGTCTGCGGCCGAGCCGCCGCTGGTCTCATCGAACTTCCAGCTAGCTATCGCGCCGGACGGCGCCACCGAGCCCACGCCGGAGATCCGAATCGTTCCGCCGTCCATCAGCAGCGGACCGGTCGATCCGCCAAGCGGCGTGGCGCCGTCGAGAATCAGGGTTGCGGTTTCCTGGGTCTTGAATGTGGTGCCTGTCGCTGCCGCGGCTCCCAGGCCGCTCATGTCAAGATTGCCGGTTCCCGCAACGGTCAGCGCCGTCACATCGCCGCCTTCGTTGTAGTTAGTGAAATCGACATTGCCGGTGGTGCGTATAGTCGCACTGCTGTCAAGGTCGATCGAAGTCGCCGTTACATTCGTTCCGCCGAGAGTAACATCGGCTCCGGCGCCTACTGTCAGCGCCCCGAGTTCCAGTTCACTGTTCGCCGGCGGAGGTGCCGCCGAAGATCGTCTTCTCGCCGACGCCTGTAACATTCACAACACCGCTCGTGAGCGTCAGGGCTCCGAATGTCGCCGTCGTATTGGTGGTTGCGGCGAGGTTGGAGTTGGCGATGACCTCAACGTCTGTCGTCGCCATGTTAATCGCCTCGTTGACAACACTGCCGTTGACCCACAGATTGTTCTGCTCGGCCTGGCCGGGATATACGCGCCTTCTGCTCAGCACGGGGCTCTGGAAGTCAAATCCGATCTTGGATCCGCCAGTGCCTTCGCGGTGGAGGAAGGCGACCATGTATTTGCCGACGTCCGGAAGGGTGACTCCCATGTCGCCGGAGTTGTACATAATCTGCTCGCCCTTGTTGCCGCCGAGGGTTCCGTCGGACTCAAAGGTCCCGTCACGGTCCAGGTCGATCCACAGAGCGGTCATGTCGTCCTGGTTGGTTCTCCAGAAATGCCATGCGCCGGTCTCGCCGGCTTCAACGTCAATGTAGCCCAGCCACATGTTCGAGTAATTGTCGTTCTGGTTGATAACGCCGTTCCACTTGAAATTACCGTCGCCGTCGTACCACAATCCGGTTCCCTGCGGTCCTTCGACAAAGAGAGCCTGGCCGTTATAGTTCGGGCCGTTGGTCGGATCGCCGCCGCCCATCATGCCGCCGTTATTGTTCAGGTTCAGCGCCGCGCCGTCGTTGTTGATGTGGTATCCGTAGTGGATCATGCCATTGTCGAAAGCATCAACCGGCACGCCGCCGGTTTGGAACGTGCCGCCGTTCAGGGTGAGGTTCGTTCCCAATACACCCATGGGATTGGCGATCGATGCGGCGCTGAGCGTCGCGGTTCCGCCGATGGTGATTACCGCGTCGTCGGCGTTGACTGTGGAGCCCATCGCCAGCGTGCCGTTACCGATTATGTTCAGCGTTCTGGCCGCGTCGCCGTCGTCGTAGGCGAGCGTGGTGATCGTGCCGCCGCCTGAAATATCGATTGTCTGCGCCGCCGGGGCGTTGATGGAATCGTAGTTCTGGGCTCCGGCGCCTGCTGCGGTGAATGTGCCGCCGGCAAGGGTCAGGACTCCGCCGTTCAAGGTGCTGTTGACCTCGACCGTTCCCGATCCGGCCAGGGTCGTCGCGGGCGTGTTGAGCGTGCCTCCGCTGAATGAGAACGATCCGCCGGCTCCGATGTTAAGGGCTGGAGTGCTAACGGTCCTGCTTGCAGAGATCCCGCCGGTGTTTCCGGCTCCTACCGAGATGCTGGTGAAGCTGGTGGTTTGGCCTTTGCCGCCGTTTGAGACCGTCAGGATGTCGGCCAGCGTCAGCACGCCGAACTCAGCGGTCGTGTCGCTGTTGGCCCTGAGGCCCGAGGCCGAAGTTACGTTGATGTTGGTGCTCGTCATGGCGATCGCGCCGTACGTAGTTTCGCCGTATTCCCACACGCCGCCCTGGTTCACGCCGCTGGTGTTGATCATGGTGTCCGGACCGCTGGGCGAGTCGATGTACCAACGGTGAGACTTCCCGCCGGCATCTTCCTGGGCCATGAACATGATGTTGTAGCTCTCGCCGGCTTGCAGCTCCACGTGGCCGTCTCCGGCGCCGGGCCGTCCGTCTCCGGCGTACCAGTGGATATTGCCTACTTGATCGCCGGCGTCGAACACGCCGTCATTGTCGAAGTCAATGTACATCGCCGCAAGGTCGTCGCTGTTTGCGTGGAAGTAGTAGGTCCCGGTTTCAGAGGCGGTGAACCGACCGCTGTAGGCCGTAACCATGCGAGTCCAGTCCGAGCCCAGGTCGCCGAACGGACCCCAGAATATTTCGTTGACGCACTCGACGGAGCCGAAATCGCCTGCGATGTCGAAGCCCGCTTCGTTGCTGGTGTTGGTGAGGATCGAGCCGGCCTTGTCGCCGGTGTAGACGCGAGTCGGGTCGTACTGGTAAGTCGATCCGGCCAGATTGATCCATGAGGTGTCAGTCTTGGCCGGGGCGTTGCGGAAAAGCGAGCCCTGGAGACCGGGGGAGTAGCTTCCGGCCGTCACGCCGCTGAGCTCGAGCGTTCCGCCGCCGAGTTCGATGGTCTCGACCGCTGAGTTGGCGGCCATGGCCAGGCGACCTGCGTTTACATCAAGAGTAACGCCTGCGCCTACCGTGCTGGTTCCGCTGAAGCTGACCTTACCGGGGCCGTTTTTGACCAGCGTGGTGTTGGGGAGAATTTCGAGGTTGGCGCCGGTTATCACGCCGCCGTCGAGGCTTGCGTCGATTGTTGATGTGCCTGTTACCGCCGCGGTTCCGAAAGTCACGTCGCCCAGGGCGCCGGTTTCGGCCATCAGGGTTCGCCCGTCTTCAATCGCGTAAGCCGCGGGCATAACAATGTTCTTGACTATAATGTCGGTCGTATTGCTCAGCGTGCCCTGAACGTCCAGGCTGCCTGTCGGGGCGTTGTACGCCGCCGGGGTCGCGCCCATCGACAGCGAACCGGCCGGGGCGATCGTAATGTTGTTGTTCAGGTTGACGGCGGCGACGTCCAGATCGATTGCAGTTTCGATCGACAGATTCGCCACGTCGAGAGTTGACGTGTTGTCGGCGAAGGTGATCGCGGCGGTTGAAGCGGTTTCGGCGATGACTGTTCCGCCCGAGCCAATGTTCAGTGCGCCAGAGGCCGCAATGGTGATCTCTCTTTCGACCGTAAGGGTGTCGTTGACTCCGACAATTCCGGTGGCGGCGATGTCAAGGGTATGGGCCGCTGCGGGAATTCCGGACTGTACGGTGATATTATGACCGGCCAGGATACTGACGTCATTGTCGCTCGCCGGCACAGCGCCGGTGTCCCAAGATCCGCCTACGCCCCAATCACCGATAGCTACGTTACTAATAATATCACTGGAGAAGAACTGCAGAGGCGTTCCGGCGTTGTATAGTTGCGCAGCTTCACCGGCGGTCAGAACGCGGTCCCATACGCCCACTTCGTCAAGCAGGCCGGAGTACTGCTCGTTAGTGCCGTCCAACCGCCCGCCGAACACAAGATTGCCCGTGCCCTGGAAATCCGCGCCGCGAGTGGCGTTCCACGATTTGCTGACGCCGAGGGAGCTTGCATAGACGGTCTGCTGATTCGTCGCCGCATCGTATGTCGTTACGAAATGCACCCAGTCAGTGGTCTGGTTCCACATGGCGTCGGTAATGTTCATGTCGTTGCCCCAGAAGGCGAACGTGAACTGATCGGCGTTGCGGAAGCCGATGTGCAACTGATGGTTGTTGCCGCCAGCGGCGGTGTGCCCAATGACATATCCCTGGCCCAGATCGTCGCGATTGACCCAGAAACTCGTCGAGAAGCTCTTGTTGGCGATATCAATCCCGGCTCCGGGTACAGTTACGTAGTCCCCGGCGCCGTCAAGATCCAACGCTCCCAGCAATGCGCCTCCGGCCGGGACCCAGGCCGGGTTGCCCGAGATCGTGCCGTCGTTGGCGTTGGCCGTAAAATCCGCGACAGTGGCGCCGCTGGGTTCATCGAAATTCCAGTAACCAAGCAGATTGGCGTCGTTCAGAGCCGCCTGGGCGATCGAGATCGGCGACAGAATCATCGCTATTGCCAGTAAAATTGTCAGGGCGTTACGTGTGCGCATAAGAAGACTCCTGCATCCGCCGGCCGGCCGGCGAGTGAGTGGGTTCTGCGAGCGAACGGATTGCGCGCTTCGCCGTCAATACGATATGACAGGTTTCCCTGTACATTAAGAAGTACTGTCAATTCAATACTCCGACCTCAACCCGGGCCGCCCGCTGATTTGCAGCATAGGCAAACCGCTATTGTGGTGCGTCAACATAAGTTGTGAGAACCAGAACCCTCAGGTTCGAATGCTTTCTCACGCTCCAAACGGCTCAATATGAAACGGGT
The DNA here is from genome assembly GCA_964392945.1 of uncultured Planctomycetaceae bacterium. Lineage (GTDB taxonomy): Bacteria > Planctomycetota > Phycisphaerae > SM23-33 > SM23-33 > BS750m-G57. Next base: position 10,027 of record CAYMSH010000086.1, read on the forward strand.
CAAACTCCAATTACTTAGAAGTATTGTATCACAAATATGGAGATCGTCAAGGAATAAACGGCCTCAAGAAGAGCCGGAAACCCGGATATGGAAGTCCTAGCGATATTGTGCGGTAAGGTGTAAAAGCCTGTAGAAAATGCGATTAAATGTCCGGCGGGGGGGCGGGGCACATACCTTAATCAAGCAAAGTATGTTCCATGGTGGCTCCGACAAGGCGATATGTGATGTAACGTGTGGTCGGGTAGTATGTTATATCGAGAACGCTATCAATGGATGACGACGGTCACAGTTCCCGCGCTTGCCTCCAGCCCTTCGGAGTTCGACCCATGGTTCGGATAAGGCGTACTGCTTATCTGTACTATAGGCGCCGCCGCCCGGCAAGTGTGAACCAATTGTGACATCGTTGGACTACCGACTCACTTGGGCGTATGATGAACGGATATGAACCTTATAGCTACATCCGCATTCGGACTGGAGGCCGTAGTCTCGCGCGAACTCGAGGCGCTGGGATACAAAGCCAGGATCGCCAGCGTTGGAAGGATCGCGTTTGAAGGCGACCAGGCGGCGATATTCCGGGCAAACACCTGGCTGCGCTGCGCAGATAGAGTTCTGATCGATGTCGGCTCATTTGAGGCCACTGACTTCGGCGTACTGTTCGATCGGACAAACGAACTGCCCTGGGAGCAGTGGATCGCGGCCGACGCGGAGTTCCCGGTCAACGGCAGGAGCGTCAAGTCGCAACTGTCTTCCGTGCCGGCATGTCAGAGAATATGCAAGAAGGCGATCGTCGAGAAGCTCCTGAAAGCCCACAAAACACAGACTCTTCCGGAAACCGGGGCGCGATGCGTTGTTGAAGTTTCGATGCTGAATGACGTGGCTACGCTGACGCTGGACACCACGGGGCCCGGGCTGAACAAGCGCGGGTACAGGCAGAAAGTCGGCAAGGCTCCGATGAAGGAGACCCTGGCGGCCGGGCTGGTGCAACTGAGCTTCTGGAAGCCGGATCGACCGCTGATCGACCCGTTCTGCGGCGGCGGCACGATCGGGATCGAAGCTGCTTTAATCGGAAGGAATATGGCCCCGGGCATGAACCGCACGTTCGTGGCGTCTGACTGGCCGACGACTGACAGTTCGCTGGCCGAGCGTGCGATCGAGGAGGCCAAAGACCTGGCGGTGCGGGACCGGCCGCTGGATATAGTCGGTTACGATATCGACCCCGAGCAGACGCAACTTGCCCGGGATCACGCTCGCCACGCCGGGCTGGGCAACTCGTTGAAGTTCAGCGTTCAGGCGTTCGCGGACCTTGATTGCGGCTCGGAATACGGCTGCATGTTCTGCAATCCGCCGTACGCCGAGCGGATCGGCGAGAAGTCTGACGTCGAGAGCGTCTACCGCTCAATGCCTGACGTGTTGCGGCGGCTGAAGACCTGGTCTCACTACATCCTGACCAGCTATCCGCGGTTCGAGGCGATAGTGGGGCAGGACGCCAATCGCCGCCGCAAGCTCTATAACGGTTCGATCGAGTGTACGTATTTTCAGTTTCACGGTCCGCGTCCGCCAAAGGGCTGGACGCCGGGTGATGCTCCGGCCGATGCCGCCTCGACATCCGAACCGCTCGTCCAGGCGTTTGGCGGGCTGGACGATCGTGCCGAACCGCAGGCCGAAATGTTCGCCAATCGAATCGCCAAGCAGGCCCGCCATTTGCGCAAATGGCCTACAAAACGCGGCATAACGTGCTATCGCCTGTACGATCGCGACATACCGGAGATACCGCTGGCCGTCGATCTGTACGAGGGTCGGCTCCACATCGCCGAGTACGATCGCCCTCACGACCGCACGCCCGGCCAGCACGTTGACTGGCTGGAGAAGATGGCCGCCGCCGCCGGCGAAAAGCTCGGCGTGCCGGCCGACAGCGTTTTCCTGAAGACTCGCCGCCGACAGCGCGGGATCGAACAATACCAGCGCGTCGCCGAAACCGCGTCGCCGCGCGTTACGGTCTCCGAGGGCGGATGCAAGTTCCTGGTCAACCTTTCGGATTACCTGGACACAGGGCTGTTCCTGGACCATCGCATCACTCGCGGCATGGTCCGCGACGAGGCGTCAGACAAGCGGATGCTGAACCTGTTCGCCTACACCGGTTCGTTCAGCGTATACGCTGCGGCCGGCGGGGCGGCGAGCACGACTACTGTCGATCTGTCTAGCACGTATCTCGACTGGGCCCGCGCCAACCTCCGGCTCAACGAAATCGTCGGCGAGAATCACCGGTTCGTGCGATCCGGCGCGATGGAGTTCCTGCGCGATCACGGTCCCGGCGAGTTCTACGATCTGGCGGTCGTCGATCCGCCGACGTTCTCGAACTCCAAGAGCACCGAGGGCGACTTCGACATCCAGCGCGATTACGCCGAACTGCTGGCGCGTCTGACGGGCCTCATGTCGCCTGGCGGAGTGATCTACTTCTCGACGAACTTCCGGCGGTTCAAGTTTGACGAATCGATCCTGCCCGGCAGCACTTGCCGCGAGATCAGCAAGCAGACCGTGCCCGAGGATTTCCGCAACAAGCGCATCCACCGATGTTGGCGCATCGTGGCCGGAGCCGGTAGCTGATCGCACTACTTCTGCGGTTGCAGCGCCAGCCATGCGTGCATCTGATAGCTGCACGCGCAGTTCGACGAGCCATCGGGTACGAGCACGAGTCCTCCGGCGGGAATTGCGTTGAACCAGCAGCCTGGGCGAATGCCCCCGAAGTTCTCCGTACCGGCATTGCGCGTCAAGTCGAGATACCCCAGCGTGCCGGAGCGGAACAGCATCAGGTGAGTGCTTGCGGAAATCTGCCCGCACCCGTAGGACCGTTTGAGCTGGAACGGGACGGGTTTGCCCGTCTTGACGTTCCATGCTCCGCCTTCGGCGTAGATCGTTTTCCCATTTATGATCGGTCGGGTCACGAATGCGGCCCGACGATCCCAGAGTTTGCGTCCCGACGTCGCATCGAAAGCGGCCAGCCGCCCTCCGATTTCCGAAGGCAGCTTGAAGAACGGATGCTTGACCGCCTGGTAGTACATTAGAATCACCCCATGGGCTTGGCTCAGGGCCAGTTGTGTTCCGAAGACGTCTTCGGGCTGCTTCCAAAGCACGCGTCCATTTGCCGAGTCGAGGCAGACCAGCACGCCGCTGGGGTGCTCGCCGGGCTTCAGCTGCGGGCGGTGCCTACCCTTGGGTTTGGTGATGCGGTCGGCCAGGGCGATAGGGCGGTCGATCAGGTAGACGCGCCTCTGGCCGATTGCGATCGCGTTGTGCCGAATCGAGTTCTTCGCGTCGTACCGCCAGCTCAGCTTCCCGGTCCTGGCGTCCATGGCGAACAACGAGACCGATTCGGTGCGGAGCTTGATGTCTGCGTATCGCGGACTGACCGAATGGGCGTGGTTGGCCACGGTTCCAAAGAGCGTCCCGCCGACGCACGCTACGTATCCCCAGGCCCGGTCCTTGGCCTTGGCGGTGACGGGTGTTTTCATCTCGTTTAGCTTCTTGCCGCCGGCCAGGTCGATCCGCAGGCATCGCGAACCGACGGCCACGAAGACGCTGTCATCGCTCAAGCAGAAGTTCCCGCCGGTATCGCCGACGCCCACGTCGTGGTGTACGCCATTGTAATCCTTGAGAATCCCCGGCAGATCGAATGTCCAAACGGTTCGCCCGTTGTATGCGTCTAGTGCGCAGATGCCGTTGAGCCCTTCGGTGACCATGTAGCCCCGGCTGACGAGCGGCGCCGGCCCCTGGGCGTGGCGATCGCCGAGTTGCAGCACCTCGTCGCGATACCAGAGCATCTCCAGCGGTCCACGCACAATCCGATCAGTCGAACAGATGGTGTTCGCCGCGTTGGCGTTCTGGTGAGTCCAACTGCCCGCCCCTTCGAGCGGACCGCGGGTTTGGGCCGTCATCCGGCCGGGCTTGCCCATGCAGATCGCGCCGCCATATGGGCGTTGTATTCGCTTGACGTTTTGGTTGGCGCGGAGGTCGCCGTCTCCCGCCAGCGATCCGGCGGAGACTATCAGGTTGGCGAAGTACGCCGGATACGGAACCCCAGCCGGATCAGCCTGGTGGACAGTTACGCGGACGCCGTACAACCCCGCGGCGTCCAGCATTTTCCGCGCGGCGGCGACTTTTGCCGGGTCCGATTCAACCGCGTAGATGTGCAGCTTTGTGCGACGGGCCAACTCCAGGGACAGTTCGCCCGAACCGCACCCGAGATCGACGCAGAAGCCCTCGGTAACCCGCGTGGTCTTGATGATCTCCTTTGCCGCCGCCGCGTAGCTCGCCCCGGACATGCGCGGGGGCGAAACCGCAGGAGCCTCCTTTTTCGCCTGGCCCGCAGAAGCCCCGAAACAGTACAACACGCCCCGGTCGGTGCTGACGATCAATCGCCCGCCGGCGACAGCCAGCCCCAACGCCGCGCCTTGCACCGGGTGCGACCAGCGCGCTTTGCCCGCCTTCAGGTCGATCACTTCGACTCGATCGGACGATCCGCAGACAGGCTCGTCACCGGCGACGATCACCTCGTTGAATCGTTCGTACGTTGTCGCCAGAAAAGGCGTCACGCGTGCGCCCAGGCTATTTACCTTTGGCCTGGATTGGGAAAGACCCACCTCCAGGGATCTTTGCCTCGGTACGGCGTTGGACGTTTCTTTGAATCTCATTTTCACGTCATACAGAGCCTTCAGTCCGGTCATTTTCTTGATGACCTGCTCGGACTGTTTTCGTTTCTTCGACTTGCTGCGAAGCGTTATGCGTGCCGACTCCTCCAACCCGCGGTAAGTGATCGGCTTGGCCTTCCGGTCGAGAGTCTGCAGGGCTTTCCACTGGTAAGCGACCAGCATGTCTCCTGTCGATTGGACCACGCCGTTTCGCGATGCGCCCAGTACGCCGCGGCCGCAGCGGGCGGCAAGGTCGCCGCCTTTTTGCTCGAACAGGCAGCCGGCAACCAAGAGAAAACGGTCAGACAGAATCGCCCTGGCGCCGCCGATGGATTGGTTCTTCTGCAAATGGTAGTAGTCCAGTTTTCCGTCAGATCGGTTGAAGGCTGCGGGTACGGCCCGACCGGTAGGCGCAAATATGTGCTGGTTCGTGGCCAGCAAATATCCCTGGGGCGCCGGGCCGCTCTTGGCGCTGGCGCCGGCGTGCGGTTGGGGTGTCTCCATACGCCCGGTGCGGTCGTTTGTCCAGACGGTTTTCCCCGTCTTGGCGTCCAGGGCGTGCAGGTAGATGCCGTCGCTTGGCCATATCCCCGCGGCGAAGTAGACCGTGTCTTTCAGCACTACCGGTCCGCCGCGAACGGGCCATCGCGAGACGAGCCGCCCGTTGCCCAGGCACTTGCGATCGTTCGGACCGCCGCGATGTTTCCACAGCAGTTTTCCGTTACTAAGCGACAATGCGTAAAGCCATCCGTCGTCGCTTGCGACAAACAACCGGTCTTGCCAAACCGCCGGAGCGAAACGGACCGGTCCTTCGGTGAAGAAAGTCCAGCGACGCAGTCCGCTGGCCAGGTCCAGAGCGATTACCTTGTCGTCGGCCGACGTGCCGAAGATCACAAAACCGCCGGCTACGACCGGCTGGCAGGCCCGATCGAAGTGCATCCGCCTGGACGTTGGCCAGGCCGGTTTCGGCGCCGCACCGGGGCGATAAGTCCAACAGAGTTCCAGCTTGTCCGGTAGCCGCTGGGCGGTGTACCCGCTTCGCGCTGCGTCAGCCCGGTACATGGGCCAGTCGCCAGCCCGGGCGACCGGCAGCAGCGATACGAATACCAGACCTACAGCAATCGAGTTCTTCATAGTTGCGCTCCAGTGCAAGGCTTGGCGGCTGTCGCGGCTGAACCCTTTATGAACGTTCGACGTGATGTGCTGCTCATGTCGCACTCCTGTTGTGACGAGTATTGCTGTAGGCGATCATTGTCACCCCGTCTGCGGAGTTTGGCAAGGGTGTTTCGGCTTCTCGAAACTCGCCGGTCTTGACAAGCGGCGCGGCGAGGCCGACAATCGCCGATGATTCGAAACGCAAACCCAAGAGGTCCTTATGTACTACGATTTTCCAGCGGTCAAGCCGATTCGCCACCTGCTCGTCGATCCGGATATCACCGAGATAATGATCAACGGTCACGGTCAAGTTTTCGTCGAACGCAACGGCCGGATGGTCCTGGACGATTTCAAGTTTGACGACGACGGCCAGGTCCGCGTGCTGGTCGATCGGATGATCGAGCCGACCGGTCGATCGATAACGACCGCGGCTCCGTTTGTGGACTTCCGCCTGCCGGACGGCTCCCGCGTAAACGTGATCGTTCCTCCGGTGGCCGTCTGCGGGCCCACAGTCACGATCCGCAAGTTCACCCGCACGCTGACCAGCATCGACAACCTTATCGAGCGCGGCACGATGTCGCGGAAGATGTCCGACCTGTTGTGCGCTTCGGTCAAGGCCCGCTTGAACATCATCTTCTCCGGCGCCACGGGCACCGGCAAGACCACTACGCTGGGCATCCTGTCCAGTGCGATCCCGGAATCCGAGCGAATCATCACGATCGAAGACACCGCCGAACTCGACCTCCAGCAGGAGCACGTAGTGGCGCTGGAGTCGCGCCCGCCTAACTCCGAAGGCAAAGGCGAGATCGTGCTGTCGCAGCTTGTCCGCAACGCGCTTCGCATGCGTCCGACCCGAATAATCATGGGCGAAATACGCGGCGACGAAGCGCTGGACATGCTCCAGGCGATCGCCACGGGACACGACGGATGCCTGGCGGTAATGCACTCGTCCTCGCCGCGAGATGCGGTCTCGCGCCTTGAAATGATGGCCCTGTCGCGCGGGCTCATGCTCCCGCTCTGGGCGATTCACCGCCAGATATCGGCCGCCATCGACCTGATCGTTCAACACGAACTGTTCCTCGACGGTGTTCGCCGGATCACGCACATCACCCAGGTCTGCGGGCTCGATGGTGACGAGATAGGCCTGCGGAATATCTTCGAGTACAAGCGTGTCGGCCAGGACAGCGCCGGCCGCCAGACCGGCCAGTGGCACTGTAGCGGAGTCGACGACGACTTCCTGCCGAAGTTCGAGAAGTTCGGCATGGCCGTCCCGGCGTCAGTGTTCGAAGTCGGCCCGGAACCTGCGTAACCGCCGGTGACCAGTAGCGACCGACGGCAACGGCGAACGGCTACGGTTGGTTTTCGGTCAGTTTTACTGCGGTCGGTAGTATCAGTCTGGTCCATACATCAGAGTTTGGATGCTCGTTGCGTCGCGCCGCCCGGGCGGCCTGGTTCATGTCGTTTTTATCTCCGATGACAGTGGCGCGGAGTGAGGGGCTTAAGACAACGATTCTCCCGGTCGCATTAACTTGCGAGAAGACCACTGTCCAGAGCGTTTGCTGGGTGAATCTTCTATGATGAAGGTGCTCGGGGAGAATTGTCACAACGACCATAGACGGTATGCTTCCGGATTGATCGTAGTATGCGGTGATCCTGCAACGCAGGGCTCTGCTGACATGTTCGTTGGGTGTATTCAGACTCAGATTCCAGGCTGACCAGTTCCGCGGGAGGTTGGCGCCTGTCTTTCCGATGTCTGCGATCGCCTTCAGCAGTATCGACAGGCGTTCGGCCCGATGCCGCAGAACGGCCGGGTTCTTTTGATCGTCTGTCAGGGCCGCCAACTCGTCCGATGCGGTTCTTGCGAAGAAGAACGTGTTGGCCGCGGCCTTGCATGCGATCATTCGCTTGCTCAGTGGAGCCTTAGCGTCTTTGGCGTGAGAAATGTTCGTTTCCAAAGTAATTCGATCGATAGCGGCGACGTACAGAACGACCAGCGTCAGCATCGCCGCAGTCGCAAGTCCGCGTCTTGTGAACAACTGCCCCAGCAGGACTGCGACCAGGGCCAGCAGCACGCCTGAAATGCCGATATGCTGGATCAGGTTCGCCGCCAGCGGTACGTCGGGGTCCACTCGCCATCGCCAATCTGAACTGCTCGAGCGGCCGCTACGGCGCACGCGGGCGATGATTTGACTGTGTCTCTCGGTCAGGAATTGCTCGACAGGGATCGCCGCGAGCCTGTCGTCGGCGTCGGCCAGATCGATAAACACGCAGAGGAGCAATTGTCCGTACCGGGTGACTGTTGGAATCGTTGACAGCGGCTTGTTGTTCCCGTATGAACTCCCGGTCCGAATATCGTCAACGATTGCTATGTTGTCGTCTATATCCACGCCTTGCGTGCTGGAACTGTATCCGGCACCCCCCCCGCGATCGACCCTAATGCTCCAGTATCCGTCCCCTTCAATCTCGGGCTCGGTT
>CAYMSH010000087.1:0-12425 GCA_964392945.1 uncultured Planctomycetaceae bacterium
TCACGACGTGCTGCTAAAAATCCTCACCGGATAATCCCACATGCGATAGCCCTGGTCGTCCACTATTGCCTATTGCCATCGGTCCGAGAATTTGCTATCTTTTCGCCCTTCTAATTGGAATCCCTGTGCAACAAGAGGACCTTCTGATGAGCCAGGAACTAGCTTACGCTCTGATAACCCCATACAGCCTTTACAAGAGTCGCACCGGCGGCATAATCGGTCGCCTTCTGGCCCATCCCAGTCTGGAACTGGTCGCGGTCAGGATGTTTGTCTTTTCCGACGAGTTCATCGACGCATATCAGAAGGTCATCTGCCCCGACGAGATGGACGCCGGAATAGAGGCCGCCTGGCACACGTATATCGACGAGTCACTGCGAAAGGATAACCCCTGGGGCGTCCCGCCTCGCTGTATGCTGCTCCTCCTGCGTGGCGAAAACGCCGTGCGCACTCTCAAGGAGGAGATTATCGGCTCCTTCACTGAACATGCCGCCGGCGACACCGTCAGGGGCACCTTCGGCGACTTCATTCGCGACAGGGCCGGCGGTATCCGCCACTTTGAGCCGGCTGTCATCACATGCCCCGACCCGTCGCTTAACGATCAGCATCTGAAACTGCTGGCCGACCACGCGCTCCAAGACGGCGGGATCCTGGAAGGGCTCTACAAGTATGACGCTCCGAACGTCCAGTGTTCGCTGGTCATGCTCAAGCCGGACAACTTCTACCGACCTTCACGACGGCCGGGCAATATTATCGACACATTCAGCCTGACTGACTTGAGGATCGTCGGAGTCAAGCTGTTTAACATGACTGTCGCCAAGGGGCAGGAATTCTACGGGCCGCTGGAGGAGATTTTCGCCAGCAAACTGAAATTCCTTGTCGCAAAGAAGGCCATGGGCGCACTGGGCGACGTTTTCGACTTCGAATTCACCGAAGCCGACGCCGACGTACTGGCCGATCACCTGGCCCAGCGAAACGCAACGAGCGAATTCAACAAGATAGTCGAGTACATGACCGGCGTTGATCCCGAGTCGATCGATGAATCGGAAAAGGCCACCGCCAGCAACGCCAAATGCCTGGCGATGCTTTACGAAGGTCCTGATGCGATATCCAAAGTTCGCAACGTGCTGGGATCGACTGATCCCAGCAAGGCCGAGCCCGGAACCGTCAGGCACGATTTCGGACGCGATCTGATGAGAAACGGCGCTCACGCCAGCGATTCCCCGGATAACGCGATTCGCGAACGTGGAATCGTCGGACTGCTCGAAGATGAAACCGACACGTGCGACGTTGCAACGCTGATAAACGCATACTTAGGCGACAGGTGATCCGATGCTGGCGATCAGAACCATTCAGCTTGGTCCTTTTCAGACCAACTGCATAATACTGTCCTGCCCGATCGACGGCGAATGCTGGGTGATAGATCCGGGAATGCGCGCCGAGCCGGCGGTTGAATTAGTCCAGGGCGATGACCTGGTCCCGAGTCGGATACTGTTGACTCACGGGCACGTCGATCACATAAACGGAGCCCTGGAGTTCAAAGCCGCCTTCCCTGACATCCTTGTGTGCTGTCCGGAACTTGACGCTCCGATGCTGGTCGATCCGGATCTGAATCTCTCCGGCCCGTTCGGCGTACCGATGATTATCCCGCCGGCGGATGAAATTCTGCAGCCGGGCCAGGAGTTGACCCTCGGTCAGACCTCCTGGACCGTTATCGACACATCGGGCCACACCCCCGGCGGAGTCAGTTTCTACTGCGCCGCCGAGAAGCTGGCTATTGTAGGCGATGCTCTGTTCGCCGGCAGCATCGGGCGCACCGACATTCCCGGCGGCAACCACCAGACGCTGATCGATAATATCTGCAAAAACCTCCTAACCCTCCCAGACGATACCCGAGTAATACCGGGCCACGGTCCGGAGACCGTGATCGGCCTGGAAAGGGATCGGAACCCATATTTGCAATAAGTCGTATTCTAACAGAACTTTGTTGACAGTTCGGGCGTATCGATGTACTATATGAGCATTCAAGCGGCCTTTTTGAGGGCTGATGCAAATGCCCCCAAGCGCAATTCATTTAATATGTTATACTACATATCGTAAGGACACCGAAAACGGCCCGGCCGTGGGTAGGGGCGGTTTGTATTTGTCGTTAGCGGTGTATCTGAATGGATTTATCGGTATTAAGGATTGATCCGTGGCTTCAATTAGAGTGATTCAGGGCCCAGACAAGGGACGCACCTTTGAGCTCCGCGCCGGCGACAATGTCGTCGGGCGAGAGAACACCGCTACGATTACGCTTAATGATCAGACCGCATCGCGGGCTCACGCCTGCATACAGGTCGATAACGGGAGATCCCTGCTCAACGACATGGGATCGGCCAACGGCACGTTCCTCAACGGCGTTAAGATCGGTCAGGCCACTGGCCTCAAGAGGGGCGATCAGGTTCGCTGCGGTTCTACCTTGCTGGTCTTTCAGGGCGACACCGCCGCCGGTCCGCCGACTGGAGGCGGGGTCGATATCGATGAAAACGGCATGTTGGTCGATTCGGCGATCGTCGCCACGGTGCCGTCCAGCGAAGATTCAGTCATAATTCCTACACCCGAGGCCGGTGTCAAGGCTATCGACAACCTTCGAAGCCTTTACAAGCTCATCGCCGACATCTCGACGTTCCTGAACCTTGACGATCTGGTTCACTACGCCCTGGATCGTGTCTATGAACTGCTCGACGCCGATCGCGGATTCATTATGTTCATTGACGAGGCCGGGAGAATGTCGGTCAAGGCCTCCAAGGGACCGGAAGGGGCCAAGAAGGACGAGACGCCCCCGGTGTCGCACACGATTATCGATGAAGTCGTCAAAGGCAAACTCGGCGTGCTGAGTTCAAACGCAATGAGCGACAAGCGATTCGCCGGCGGAAAGAGCGTGCACAACTTCGGCATACGCTCGGCGATCTGCGTGCCGCTGATGGGGCGGGACCGCGTTCTCGGCGTGATTCAGGTCGACTGCAGCGTGACTGAGAAGTCTTATTCGACTGAGCAATTGCGCCTGCTGACGGCGATTGGATACCAGGCCGGTCTTGCGATTGAAAATGTGCAACTGTACCAGGCCGCCGTGCAGTCTGAACGTCTGGCCGCCGTCGGCGAGACCGTCGCATTCCTGTCACACCACATCAAGAATATCCTCCAGGCTCTCGGTGCGGGAATCGATGTTGTTGAAATTGCCATAAACGCCGACGATATGGGCAGGGTGCATGACGCCTGGCCTATCGTGCAGAGGGGGCTGGACCGCATTAACGCTCTGATCCTGAACATGCTCGCGTTCTCCAAGGATCGCGAACCGCTGCTGAAGAACGTCAACGTCGGACAAGTTCTCCGCGAATGCGTTGAATTGGCCTCTCCGGCTGCTGACGAGCGAAGGATCGCTCTGATGACCGAATTGCCCGACATAATGGAGATTCCCGCCGACGCTGCGGGTCTGAACCAGGCGTTCCTGAACCTTATCACCAACGCCATGGACGCCGTCGAAGATGAAACCGGCGTTATAACCGTCTCTGCTCGCCTCGATACGATGAACCGTTGCATAGTTGTGCAAGTCGCCGATAACGGCAGCGGGATAGATTCCGAGAAGATCAACGACATATTCACGCCGTTCTTCTCGTCAAAGGGGCAAAAGGGCACCGGGCTCGGGCTGGCTGTGGCCAGGAAGGTCGTCGAAGAGCACCACGGCCAGATCCTCGTCTCGTCCGAACCGTCCAGCGGGACGACTTTCACTATCAACCTTCCGATCCAACGCAAAGACGACACCATCACCGGACAGCGCCTCTAGGCCCGAACTCCTGACCCCTCTGCGGCAAACTCCGGACCGATAGCGTTCGAATGCCCGCGTGATGTGCGTAATTTAAAAGCCCGGCCGCATTATGCGATCGAGCTTTTGTTTTTCGCTCTGAGGCGACTACCGGCGGCATAATGCCGGCGGCGTTGTGCGCGTCTGGGTCATTTATTCTTTGGCGGCGTCGCCTTCCAGCGGCAGTTGCGACTGCTTGTCGTCGTCTTCTATCGCCACGCGTGCGATCGCAACCAGCGTGTCGCCTTTCTTCAGCGAAATCACTCGCACGCCCTGGGTTGCTCGTCCGATTGTTCTCAGGCTGCTGATCGCCGCTCGAATGATCTTGCCTTTGTGGCTGATGAGCATCATTTCGTCGATGTTCCTGACGCTCTTGAGCCCGACGACGCTTCCGTTGCGTTCGTTTGCCCGGATGTTGATTATGCCCATGCCGCCGCGGGTCTGGAGGCGATACTGATCGAAGTCCGTTCGTTTGCCGTAGCCGTTGGAGCAGACGGTAAGCAGAGTCGCCATCTTGTCGACGATGATCATATCGACTACCTCGTCGTCCTTGCGAAGCTTGATTCCCTTGACGCCTGCGGCCGTTCTGCCCATTGTCCTGACGTCTTGTTCCTTGAATCGGATGGCCTGGCCGTTTCTGGTGCCCAGGACGATTTCGTCGTCGCCGCGGGTGATCGATACGCCGATGACCTGGTCTCCGGCTCCGAGGCCCGTGGCCTGGATTCCGCCTTTTCGCGGTCTGGAGTAGGCTTCCAGTGCGGTCTTCTTGATCTGGCCCTTTCGAGTGGCCGAGACCAGGAATCTGTCGTCGAACTCCCTTACGGCCATCACGGCGCATATCTTCTCGGCCTTGTCGAACTTCAGGAGGTTTACGATCGCGCGGCCCTTTGACTGCCTGGCCATAGACGGGATGTCGTAGACCTTCAGCCAGTGCATTCTCCCGTTGTCGAGGAACACGAGCATGTAGTCGTGTGTGGAGGCTACGAACAACTGTTCGATGAAGTCGCCTTCCTTGGCGTCTGAGCCGATCACGCCCTGGCCGCCGCGTCCCTGTCGCCTGTACGTCGTCAGCGGAATGCGCTTGATGTAGCCTTCGTGGCTGAGTGTGACCACGACGTCTTCCTCGGCGATCAGGTCTTCGATATTAAAGTCGCCCACGTCGCCGACGATCAGCGTTCGGCGAGCGTCGCCGTAGCGATCCCTGATTTCGTGGATGTCTTCGCGGATGACGTCCATGAGCAGGTTGTGGTTGTTGAGAATGGCTTCGTAGCCTTCGATCTCTTCGACGATGTCCGAGTAGTTCTTCGCCAGTTTTTCGATTTCCAGACCGGTAAGCCGCTGGAGCTGCATCGCCAGAATAGCGTCGGCCTGCACGCCGGTCAGCGTCTGGGGATTCTTGCTGACGCGGTCTACGAATCTCTCCGGCAGGAGTTTCCGCACCGTGGCCTGTTCAGTCAGGCGCAGCTTGTGGCTCATCAATCGCAGCTTGGCCGTCGGCACGTCTGGTGAAGTCTTGATCAGCTCGATGATCTTGTCGATGTCGGCCACGGCGAGAATGAGACCTTCGAGTATGTGGGCTCGTTGCCTGGCTCGCCTCAGCAGGAACATTGACCGCCTGCGGATGACATCGACCCTGTGCTCGATGAAGCAGGTCAGCATTTCCTTGATCGTCAGCGTTCTGGGACCTCCGCTGACCAGTGCGATGTTTATGATGCTGAACGTGCTCTGCAGCGGGGTGTACTGGTAGAGTTGGTTCAGGACAACTTCCGGTTCGGCTCCTCGTTTCAGGTCCACGACGATTCGCATTCCGGTGCGATCGCTGTGGTCCTGGATGTCGGCGATATCGGGTATTCTTCCGGACTTTACGGTCTCTGCGATTCGTTCGATGATCGTGGACTTCAGGACCTGGTAGGGTATCTCGGTGATGATTATCAGGTTCTTGCCGCCGCGGCTTTGCTCGGTGTGAACTTTGCCTCGTACGAGGATCTTGCCGCGTCCGGTGGTGTATCCGTTGAATATTCCGCCCTTGCCGCAGATTAGCCCGCCGGTAGGGAAGTCCGGTCCCTGGACGATCTGCATGATGTCTTCTATCGTGCTGTCGGGCTTGTCTATCAGCAGCAGCAGCGCCCCGCAGATCTCGTTGAGATTGTGCGGCGGGATGCTGGTGGCCATTCCCACGGCGATGCCCTGGGAGCCGTTGACCAGGAGGGCCGGGAACTTCGAGGGAAGCACCCTCGGTTCGTTGCGGGTGTCGTCGTAGTTTCGCTGCATCTCGACGGTGTCGAGGTTCAGATCGTGCAGCATTTCCGTGGCGGGTGCGGCCATTCTGGCTTCGGTGTATCGCATAGCCGCCGGCGGATCGCCGTCGATCGAGCCGAAGTTTCCCTGCGGGTCAACGAGCGGATACCTCAGCGACCAGTGCTGTCCCATCCTGACCAGCGTGGGATAGACGACTCCTTCGCCGTGCGGGTGGTAGTTGCCCGAGGTGTCGCCGGCGATCTTGGCGCACTTACGATGCTTGGATCGCGGTCCGAGGTTCAAGTCGTTCATGGCGACCAGGACGCGCCTCTGACTGGGCTTGAGCCCGTCGCGCACGTCGGGAAGCGCGCGGTCCATGATCGTGCTCATGGCGTATGTCAGGTACGACTCGCGCATTTCCTGCTGAACGGGCAGATCTTCGATTCGCTCGTTGCCGAAGAGGATGTCCGGCAGCATCGGAGCCGCAGGCTCGTCCTGCGGGGCGTCGTCCTGCGGAGCGTCGTCCTGTGGGACGTCGTCTTGCGGGACCTGGTTTTCTTCTTGCCCTTCGTCTTGGGGCTCGTCGACGTTGTCCTTCTTTGCCACCTGCTTACTCCATCAACAGAATTACTGTGTAAAATTCATAAATCCAGAATGCAATACGATACGGGTTTTTCACGCCGCCTGGTTCGTTCGGCGCAGATCCGCTTTCATGTCATTATGCTTCTTTGCGGTTCGGGCGGTTCTTCCTCGGGCGCCGCGCTGTCGCCGTCGGTCAGGTTCGATCGTTTCGGTGCGGCCTGGGCGCCTGGCCCAAGTCCGATGAGTCTTTGCACGCGGTAGGTTCGCGCCCCGGTTGACTCGAAGTATATTCTCATCAGCAGTTCGCCGATCAGCCCCGTGGCCAGCAGCAGCAGTGCTGTGATGATGCTCATGAAACCCAACGCCATCAGCGGGCCGTGCACTGTGAACAGGTCGAATCCGTCGCCGAACCAGCCGATTATCTTTCGGACCAGACCGTATGTCAGGATAAGCGATCCGAGCGCCAGCAGGGTCAATCCGCCCTTGCCGAAAAAGTGGAGCGGGCGCGTCAGGTAGGCGGTGGTGAAGCGCAGCGTGATCAGGTCCAGTGCTACGCGGAAGGTTCGTCCGAGTCCGTACTTGCTCTGACCGGCGGGGCGGTTAATGTGCTTGGTTACAATCTCGCACGTTCGCGATCCCAGGCGGCTGCAGACGGCCGGGATGAAACGGTGCATGTCGCCGTACAGACGCGTGTCTTCGATCACTTCGCGACGATAGGCTTTGAACGTGACTCCGAAGTCGTGCAGTTCGACGCCGGATATCTTTTTCAGGACCCAGTTGGCGGCCATGCTGGGAATGCGACGCAGCAGCCACCCGTGCTGGCGGCGTTTGCGCCAACCGCTGACGATATCGTAGCCTTCTTCTATCTTGTCCAGGAAGAGCGGTATTTCGAACGAGTCGTTTTCCATGTCCCCGTCGAGTGCGACAATTATCTCGCCGCTTGAGTGATCGAAGCCGGCCTGTAGTGCTGCGGTTTGTCCGAAATTGCGTTTGAAGTCGACCAGCAGGACTTTCGGCTCGCGCATTGCGATATCGGCGAGAATCTCTCCGGTCTGATCGGTGCTTCCGTCGTTGACCAGTATGATCTCGTAGCTCTTGTCCAGCGTTCGCATTACCTTGGTCAGTCGCTTGCAGAACCGTTCGACGAGTTCTTCCTCGTTGTAGAACGGTACGACAACGCTGCAATACACCTGTTCAGGTTCAGCGGGATGGTCAGTTATATCCATATCCAATAAGGTTCGCACATGGGTGTTCTTGCGTACTGGGGCTCCGTTCCCAGTCGGCGGCCTGCGGGGGGTTGTCCCGCCTGGCCTCCAAGGTCAGTATGATAGCGTCAGAGGGGCTGAAATTCACGCATAAATGTGGGAAAACTACGTGGAAACAGCTAAAAAAAACGCTTCGAGCCGCCAGTGGGGCCATAGGCGCGCAAATCTGGGGCGAGCGGTCAGGGATGCAGGCGAATCAGGTATAATCTGCCCATATTGTCTTCGTCGATAATGCCGTTGATGTTCAAGTCGATCGGCTCGCCGGCCAGTTCGGCTATGGGCCGGACTTTCACGGATGTACAGCCCGCAGGGCGCTTCTGTCCGCGGTTCATGTGTACGTACTGATCGTTCTGGTCAACCACTTTTGCGTATCGGCCCTCGGGATCTCTCACGCATGCCCCCAGTGCGCTCAGACCGCGATCGTTAGTGACAAGCCAGCGGATATTGTCGTCCAGCGATTTGAGTTGCGAGAGCCTCGTTACGTGCGTTCCGAATCTTCCCCAATACAGTTCGGCGCCGAGCTTCTCGGCCCGGCAAACGGCGAAGTCGTCGTCGCCGATCACCTTTTTTGCTTCCTCGGCGAATTTGATCAGCGTCTGGCCGGCTCCGGTTCTCGCGTGCCGGCTGATCATGTGTCGGTCAATGAACAGCACGCAGAGCATGCCCGGGACGAGTATCGCCGCCAGGGCCCGTATGCGCCATCGAAGCGACGCTCGCACGGCCGCTACGATTAGCACGGCGCCCAGCGGAGACAACGCCGCCAGAATCCACCAGGTCTCAGGCGCTACGCAGCTTGGCATGCGAACGGCTTTGCTCACGAATGCCGGCAGTCGCTCGTGCCACAGGTACAACAGAGGAACAATGACTGTGAACAGGCAGACCGAGATAACCACAAACGCCAGCAAATGTCTGAGCAGGGAGGCCTTGGGCGACTCTTTGGGGTCCATTGCAGCGAGTCGATCGACACCCCATGCGGCCAGGATCGCCACAGATATGTAGCACGGCAGGAGGTAGTCGGGCCTGAACCCGTGGGCCATAGAGAACGGCAGAGCGACTGCTATGATCCACCAGAGCGGAAGGGCCGCCGGCGAGGCCAGCGACAGGCACTTCCTGATGCGAGTAGATGACAGCGCTCCAATCGCCAATGCCGAACCGGGCAGCGTGTAGAACAGCAGCCACAGCAGCGTGGGAGCCGATGACGGTTTCGGAGCCTTGTAACCGCCGAATATGCGTTTCCAGATTTCCCTGTTAAGGACACCTTGGAACTCTTCGCCGCCTACATAGAACATTGCGCCCCAGATCGGGCCAAGAACTGCGGCGAAAGCCAGTATGCCCCAGAACAGCCTGATCCGTTTGGCGGCCGCTCGCCATCTGCCCCAGACCAGGGCTATGACGGCTCGTGTCTTCCGCGTGAAACCCTGGACCGAGGCGATCGGCTTGAAACCCGGAGCCAGGCCCGTGGTGAAAATCAACCATCCGCCGATCAGTGGCAGATTGGCCACCCCCCAGCCTTTTGTCATTGCGCCCATGATTATCGAGAACCACAGGCCGATGACCCAGAGCCTGCGGCCCTTTGGATCCGAGGGGCGACAGACCCACAGGATGTGATCGGCGCACAGGACCGCGGCCATGAGCCAGAACGTGTTGAGCATGTCTGTGGTCCCGAGATACATCAGCTTGCCCATGTGCAGCGAAGTGGCCCAGAGGATTGCGGCCATCAATCCGACGCGCCGCCCGAACCATGCCAGGCCCAGGAGGTAGGCCAGGGCTCCGCAACCCAGCGCCGCGGCGACTGAAGGCCAGCGAAACACGAAGTCGGTGTACGAGCCCGTGGCCATCAGAACCGGTGCAGTCAGCCACGAGTACAACTGCGGCTTTCGCGCCATTTGACCTTCGTGATTGTGGGGCAGCAGCCAGTTGCCGCTTTCGATCATGCCGACAGTGGCGCCCATTTGCCGCATCTGCGCATAGGAGTACGAATGCCCCGGCGCGTGAACGCCGATCGAGATGACGAGCGCCGTTATCGCAAGAATCAGCGCAATGTCGCGCCATCGCGGCTTATCGTCGCTCCGCGCGTACAATTCAGCGGAATTTGTCCCATTATCCGTCATTCGCACCTTATGCCCGATGACCCAGGTTCAGTCACCAGCAGCTAGGGTATTTGTTAGCCGCGCGGGTGTCAAGGCGTCGTGGGTTCGATCCGGCGAGAACTCAAAACCCATCTGCGGCTTTCGGCGCCAGGCCGATCATTGTATTATGGCTCCGACACGAGGAACTATATGAGCGACAGCGAATCTTCAACACGCACAACCCGCCTGGCCCCGTCGCCGACGGGAGCACTTCACCTGGGCAACGCCAGGACATTCCTGGTCAACTATCTCATGGCGCGCAGACGTCGATGGCGCATCCTTATGAGGATGGAGGACCTCGACTCGCCTCGCGTCAAGCCGTGGGCCGCACAGCAGGCTCTCGACGATCTCCAGTGGATGGGAATAGCCTGGGACCAGACAGTCCAAAAGCAGTCGGATCGCGCCGAAGAGTATCGGCGAGTTCTTGATCAGCTCATCGAACTAAGATGCGCCTATCCGTGCGTCTGCAGCCGCAAAGACATCCAGCAGGCTGCAACCGCGCCGCATCGCGACGATTACATGACGGTCTATCCCGGTCTGTGCAGAGGCAAGTATGACTCGGCGGATCACGCAAGTCGGGAAACCGGCAGACCGGCGGCCTGGAGAGTGCCGGTCGACTCCGAACCGATCGTGTTTGAAGATCTGTTCGCCGGGCGCCAGGAGATGAATCTGGCCGAAACTTGCGGAGATTATGTGGTCTTCAGAAACGAAGGCCTCGCCGGTTATCAACTGGCTGTTGTTGTAGACGACGCCGCGCAGGGCGTTGATGCAATTGTCCGCGGCGACGATCTTCTCGACTCGGCCGCTCGCCAGATACACCTCAGAAGGCTCCTGGGACTCGGGCCTGAACCGGAGTATTGGCACCTTCCGCTGGTCACGGGCCCCGACGGGCGACGACTGGCCAAGCGCCACGGAGACACCAGGCTTTCGCACTACCGGGAAATGGGGGTTTCCCCCAATCGAATACTAGGTTTGCTGGGTTTTCTGTGCGGTCTGTCGGACCGGCCCGCTGAGGCGGATATGCCTGAGTTGCTCGAGACGTTCGACTTGTCAAAGATGTCCCGCGGGCCGGTGATCTTTGACGATTTCTGCGAAGATTTTCTGACAGGTTGATAACACCCGTCGAGTACCTGAATTGCCGGCGGATCGACAGCCCCATGGACCCAAAAAAAGGGCACGCCAAGGTGGAGGGAGACCTTGACGATGCCCTATAAATGCTGCCACCCCGAGACACGGGTGGAGGGAGACCCGTGTCACTACTAAGGGTGCAGCGGACAGTCTACCTACATTATAGCAAACGTGGGACTTTAACCCAAGTGTCCTGTTGATAACTGTTAATAACTCCCGTATTGGCCTGATAATACGGATAGAATATAAGTTGACTAGGAATTACCGCAATTAACCGGAAAGTCGCCGAGAACAGAGCCGCTTAACCCAGAGCCCCTTGCGAGTAATCGCCCAGGCGCCCCGCAGGACTCTGAGCCATAGACTATCGCCTGTCGGAGGCACGCCCAGAGGCGGTCGGTTCGGGCCCCTGGCGTCATGTTGCCGGGGCGATAGCGAGGGACATAACAAGCCGGCGTCCTTTGTGTCCTTGCCGCTTATCCAGGTCGTTTTCGTTGCCGCAACACCATTTTTGTCATCGCCGTTTTTTATGACCTTTGAGTCCTTTGCGGCAAACGCCGTTGTCGTTGCCAAATCGGCCGCCTTATTATGTCGTATACTTGGGATGAGTCTCTACCGGAAAAGGTTTGACTTGTTCGTATCTCCTTCTATAATCGGCGCTGACGCGGGTATTTGTCGACACTTGTGAGACATACATGGATTCGAGACGTCACAGTAAACCTATGAACTCGTCGATAGCGGCGATTTTGCTGCTGGTTCTAGTCGCCGGCACCGTTCTGGCCGGATCGAGCGACTACGTATACGAAGATGCGCGCGTAAGCGGTAAAGAAATCCATACGTTCATTGACGCCGATGACAACGTTACTGTCGTTACCGGCGATTTCCGGTTGAAGCTTGGCGGGCGAGTAGTCTCCGGACGCGACGCGGTCATCTGGGTCAAGAGCACCAAGATCGGTCGAATCGGCCGCAATGCCATGACCATTTTCGTCCAGGGCGACGCGAAGATAAAAGAGCCCGACGGTTCAGTCACAACCGACAGGACTACGCTGATCAAGCTGAACCATCAAGGCCGTCTCAGCGCCTCGGGAAGAATGTCAAAACATCTGCCCAAGGATTTCCCGCTCTACCAGACGGCGTTGGCGTACCGACGAGCCGACGAACTGCGATCCAGAGCAGCCACCCAGCCCAGCCGGCCCAGCCCGCCAAGGGACCGGCTCAGACCCGGGCCTGGCTTGGCCCGGCTTG
>CAYMSH010000087.1:12435-18307 GCA_964392945.1 uncultured Planctomycetaceae bacterium
ACCCAGCCCAGCGAACTTGGCGGACCTGCATTGATCCGCAGCGACAAGCCGAACAAGACCCCGGCGGCTCCTAAAAAAGACGCACCGACGATATACCGGCCCGTGTCAATGCGAGCGAACAAGATCACCTCGCACGAGTTGGGCAAGGGCACCGACGAGCACAGGCGAATCACCGTAGTACGCGGAAACGTCTATCTCAGCCAGGGCGCCCCGGACAGCGACGAGTTCCTGGAGCTTCGAGCCCAGTCCGGCGTGGTGTTCAGCACTCCCGGCGCCAAGGGCGTCATCGGCGGCGGGTCGAGCAACGAGCAGATCAGGGGCGTTTACCTCGAAGGCGACGTGGTGATCTCGCGCGGCGAACGATTCTTCCGCGGACCGCGGGCCTACTACGACTTCATCACCAACCGATCGGTAATGACCAACGTTGTTTTCAGGACCGTTCAGAAGCAGCGCAACATACCGATCTACATCCGGGCCGAAGAAGCCAGGACGCTCTCGGATCGCGAAATGTGGTTCAAGAACACAAAGGTCTCCACCAGCGACTTCCACTCGCCGACGTACCATATCGGAGCCAGCCGGGCCTACGTCAAGGACGTGACGATATACGAAGACAAAGTGGATGAGAAGACCGGACGAATCGTCCGGGGCGACAGGCTCAGCGAACAGAGTTACCAGGCCACGCTGAAGCATTCGACGTTCAACGTTCGCTCGCTTCCGGTAATGTACTGGCCCTGGACGAGAAACACAGCTACTGATGGAAACAGCGCCCTGCGAACGATCCAGGTCGGTTCCGATTCGGATCTGGGAACTGGGGTCAACACCAAGTGGCACCTGTTCCGCCTGCTGGGCCTGGTCAGTCCCGAAGGTTTCAAGGGACGCGCCAATTTCGGTATTTACGACAAGGGCATTCTCGGCGGAGCCGATCTTGAATATCTCAGGGAGAGCTTCAGCGGATATGTTAACGCCCACGGCGTTCTCGGACACGAAGGCAAAGACGACTTCGGCGACGCCAGAGAAGATGTTCGCGCCCCGCAGAGTCGAAGTCGCCTGACCTGGCGCCACAAGCAGTTTCTGGACAACGACTGGCAGCTCCAGGGCGAGTTCAGCCACATCAGCGATCGGAACTACCTGGAAAAATTCTTCCCGTCCGAGTTCCATTCCGGCAAGGACCAGGAAACGCTGGTCTACGCCAAGAAGCAGCGGGACAACTGGGTGTTTGACGTGCTGCTGCAGGCCAGGGTCAATTCGTTCTATACGCGAACCGAATCGTTGCCCGACGTGGGCTTCTTCGTGATCGGCCAGCAGCTCGGCGATATGCCGCTGGTGTGGTTCTCCGAGCAGCATGTCGGAATGAAGCGATGGCGGCCTGACAGCGCCATATCCGGAACACCGGCCACCCAGGGCAGCACTGCGCTGGGACGCTTTGACACTCGGCAGGAAGTGAACATGCCTGTCCATCTCGGACCGGTTAACATCCTTCCGTACGCCATCGGCCGCCTGACTCACTGGACCGAGTCGAGAGCTCCCGACGGCGACAAGACCCGGCCTTACGGACAGGTCGGCGTGCGGGCCAGTACGCGAATCTGGAAGGTCTACGACAAAGTCAAGTGCCGCCTGTGGGACCTCAACGGGCTGCGGCACGTTCTGACCCCGGAGGCTTCGGTCTTCCTTGCCGACGCGCACGGCGTGGATTCTTCGACCCTCTGGCCGCTCGATCCGGATGTTGAACCGAATATCTCAAGCCTCAGCGGTTTCAGCGTTGGGCTGACCCAGAGACTCCAGACCAGACGAGGGCGCCCCGGAAATCGGCGCATTATTGACTGGATGCGGCTGAAAGTTGAAGCCGGCGCGTTCTCCAACCACGACGGCCCGCAACGAGCCGACGGGCGTCTGTTTGCTCATTCGCCGGAGTACAGCATCGGCCGCAACTTCGTAAACGCCGCCTATGAGTGGAATATCTCCGAAGGCGCCACGTTCCGTTCAAACGGCAATTTCGATGTCGATCGCGGCAAGCTCGGCCACCTGAACATGGGCCTGAGCGTACAGCGCGACCCGCGATTCGAGTATTACCTCGGGCTCTACAGCGTGCCGGACCTCGACAGTTCTGTCGGCACCCTTGGCTTCAGCTACAAGATCGACAAGAAGTACACCCTCAGCGTTTTCGAGCAGTACGACTTTGATTTCGACGGCAGCAAAGGCGTCACAACTTCGATCAAGGTCACTCGCAAGTTCCCCAGATGGTATGCCGGAGTGGCGATTATCTTCGATCAGACCCGCGACGATGTCGGGCTGTACCTGACGATGTGGCCCGAGGGCGTTCCGGAATTCCGCGTCGCCACCGGCAGACTCAGCCCGCTGAGCTCCAGCAGCAAGAACTAGGTTCTTCAGCTAACGTCTGGAGAGACGCCGTTCGGCCCGGCCGATCAGGGCACTATTCGAACGGTGGACCATTTTTCGTAGAGGCGATCGTAGATGTCCTGTATGTCGGCGTCACGCATTCTCACGCAACCCATTGACGATTGAGTGCCTATGCTCGCTTGGTTGTCGGTGCTGTGAATGCCGTAGTCGATCAGCGGTTTGGTGTTCTCGTCGGTCCCGATAAGGGAAATCCACAGGCCTTTGGCTCCGAACGGATACCCCGGCATGTTGTATTCGATCCGAAGTCTCTGTGTGGCGTTGGGCGGCGGGTTCCACGCCGCGTGGCGCAGTTTGCCCCGTTCGCGTTTGCCGGTTCGCTCGTCAACAAGTGCTCCGCAGCCCAGGCGCCACATCCCGACAGGAGTGGAGTTGTTCTGCCCCAGCCCCACGTCGTATCTCTTTATGAAGACCGGCGGCAAGTTCTCCTCCCTGCGATGCAGGATCAGGTCCATCTTGTAGATGCTCTTGTAAACGATCGCGTGGAAGGGGCCCTTGATCAGTTTGTAATCGGCGTCGGCCAGGAATTTCGACCCGTCGGTCAGCCTGTTGACCTGCACGATAAGCTGGCTGGGCACATGCAGCCTCTGGCGCCGCTAGACAGTCGCCGGATGATCGCCGCGTTTGAACTTGTACCGCATAGTGTACGGGTCTCGCGGGTCCACGGTCCGCGCAAAGAGCGTTATCGAGGAGATGTACGTGAGTTTCTCTCTGGCTTCTTCGGCCAGGTCCTCGGCCAGTCCCCCGGCAAAGAGCACTTTAGACAGCAGCCCGCGAGCTTCGAGGAAATTCTGTTTTCCGAAGGCGTCGTTGCCTGCGTTGAAGATCGCCAGCGCTTCGGGTTTCGACTTGGCGCCCGGTTGAGTGGTTGTCACGATCGTTCGAATCGTCTGCGCTCCGCGGACAACATTGTCCTTGCTGGGTTTCGTCGCCGGTTGGCGATTGTCCGTAATGTTGGTGTCCGGATTGCCGGGCTGCTCGGGGTTGTCGGGATTCCCCTCGGGCCAGAACAGCCATGTTGCGGCCATGGCGACAATGCCCAGGGCGACATAGATTATCCACTGGTTCTTTTTGTGATTGTAACGCCTCTTAGCCATTTACGCCTTCTCCCGCGTGAAAACTACCTGTCGGCGTTCCTTGCAAAACGCAGGAACTCTTTGTTCGTCACCAGCATATTGACCGGTTGGTCGTGCGGCTCTCTCGGCACATCGTCGAGCAGTTGCACGTCAAACGCCAGCCCGCAGACCAGCGCCGAGCTGTGGCGGTCGATGAACCTGTCATAGTAACCGCCTCCTCTGCCCAGGCGGTTTCCGCGTCGATCGAACGCCAACGCCGGGGCGATAATCAGATCCAGTTCGTCGTCGGCCAATATTACATTATCGACAGGTTCGAGGATATTCATAACCCCCGGCGCCAGCCCGTCGCTGAGCGAGTGGATTTCTACGGCGTCCATGAGGCCCGGGGCCCTGATTTTAGGGACCGCGACGCGTTTTCCTTTGGCCCATGCGGCCCGTGCGATACCGCGAGCATCGATCTCCCCCGGTATCGGCAGGAATATCATCACGCTTCGTGCATCGTTAAACTCCCGCTGGTCGGCGAGCAGTTCGGCGGCCGCGTTTGAGTCGCTCTCGGCCTGCTCGCTGGACATTTGCGCCAGGGCGGCCTTTATTTCGTCGCGAATGCGGGTCTTGTCGTTCATTTGTTCTTACCGCTGGTCCTTAGTTTCTTGGCCCACTGGAGGTAAGCCGATATGTGCTTCTCGTATCCGCGATCGGTCGGCTCGTAGTACGTCGTCTCGACGCCGAGGTATTCCTGGTCCGGGCTTACCCCGCCGGGATGATCGTGTGAGTACTGGTAGCCTTCGCCGCGTCCGAGTTCTTTGGCTCCGCCGTAGTGTGCGTCTTTAATGCTGACAGGCACCGGCTGGGTGCGGCGGTTCTTCACGTCGGCGCTGGCGGTCCAGATCGCCATTGCTGATGCGTTGGACTTCGGAGCGCACGCCATGTATATCACGGCCTGGGCCAGGGTCAACTGGCACTCCGGCATTCCCAGCCGCTCGGTCAGGCTATAAGCCGCCGCCGCTACTGTTATCGCTCGCGGGTCGGCGTTTCCGATGTCCTCAGAGGCCAGTATCGCAACCCGCCTGGCGATGAATCGCGGATCCTCGCCGGCGGTCAGCATTCTCGCCAGCCAGTAGACAGCCGCATCCGGATCGCTGCCGCGCATCGATTTGATCAACGCGCTGGCCGCGTCGTAGTGCTCGTCGCCGGCGGCGTCGTATTTTATGACTTTGGACTGGATCGATTCCTGTGCGGCCTCGATGTCGAATACTATCTTCTGTTTCTTGCCGACTCTCGGCTGGCTCATCACGCCGACTTCCAGTGCGGTAAGGGCTCTGCGTGCGTCTCCGTCTGAGATTCTGGCCAGGTGCTCGAGGGCTTCGTCGTCGGCATGGATGTTCAGTTTGCCGAGCCCGCGTTCTTCGTCTGCGATCGCACGCCGGAGCAGTTCCATGATGTTCTCCTCGCTCAGGGTCGAGAACTCGAAGACCGTGGACCTCGACAGCAGCGGGGTGTTGACTGTGAAATACGGGTTTTCCGTCGTGGCTCCGACCAGGACGATGCATCCGTTTTCCACGTCGTTGAGCAGCACGTCCTGCTGGGCCCGGTTGAATCGGTGCAGCTCATCTATGAACGCCACGGTCTTCCGCCCCGTCGACGCCAGCGTCGCGCGTGCGTGATCGATTATCGTCCGCACATCTTTGACAGAGGTCGACGCCCCGTTGAGCGTGTGGAATTCGCAATCGCACTGCGAGGCGATCACCGAGGCCAGAGTGGTCTTGCCTGTTCCCGGCGGACCGTAGAAAACCAGGCTCGACAGGCTGTCGGCGGTCAGTATCCGACGCAGCATTTTGCCCGGTCCGAGGAACGATTCCTGCCCCAATACATCGTCTATGCAACGCGGGCGCATTCGCACCGCCAGCGGCGCGTGGGCCGCGATCGCAGCCTCCTCGGATTGTCGAAGCAGGTCCATTTCCACATTGTACCCGATAGGGCTCCGGCCCGATACCCGCACGCCGAAACAGCCGGCCTGCAAAAATACTTTAAAAAAATCACAATTAGCTTCTGCTAACGGTGGCTTTCTGACGATGCGTGTGCTATAGAAACCCACACAGCATGTAACCCGCGTGTACGGAGGTTTCAAGCATGCCCGCTAAAGCTACTGAACTGTTCTTCCTGGAGCACCTGGCGCCGAGGTTCGGCATCCCTGTTCCAGAGCACTTGACCGCTGAAGCATCAGGCGCCGCCATACGCCAGGGCCTGGACCGCTGGGGCGGACGCGGACTGGTCAAGGCCGACGTGCTGAGCGGCAAGCGGGGCAAGTCCGGAGCCGTCGTCGAGGTCACTGACTACGTCGAAGCCCAGAAGGAGCTCAAGCGAGTCCAGGGCATCGAAGT
>CAYMSH010000088.1:0-17983 GCA_964392945.1 uncultured Planctomycetaceae bacterium
CGGTTTCTACGAGTTGGGCCAGCGGCATCTGGTTTTCCTTCACCAGGCGTTTGAGATTCACCAGGAGATACAAGCCGATCAGCAGCGAGACCGCTATTCGGATAATTGCTTCGGTCTTTTCGGCCGGATCACCTAAAGCCGGCAGGCTAACGAGAACATTCACGGCCATGTTGACGTAAAGTATGATCCTGATGGCCCCCGGCTTTCCCGTCTTGACGGCTGTTTCCAGCGTCGAGCCGGCGTAGAAGAACGCCGCCCCGAACGCTCCTGTCACTATTGCTCCGATGATCATCGCAATATTCCCCGCCCCTGAACCCACAACTGCCAGAGCAGCCAGAGCCGTGACCGTTCCCACGATAAAGAAATAGACCCGCATTGATCCGATAGTTTCTTTCATGCCGCCATGACCTCCGTGAAGGTTGGTTTATTGCGATAAGATCATCCCCAGGATCGGGATCTTTCAACGCAGCTATTGTAATGCTCCTGCTGGCCGGAGTCTATGCGGTTATCCGGATGTGTTTGTCGGCGATCCCCGCGGCGCAAAAAACAAGCCCGGGCCAGCCGGGCTTGAATAGTCGGTTGTGTTTTCGCCGTTCGGCTAGAATCGGCGGGCTACTGCGGAGTGATCTTGTCGATCCACAAGGCGCCTTTCTTCCTGTAATACGTGAACACGGCTTCTTGCTTGCCCAGCGACTGCAGCGTCGAGGCCAGTTCGGCCGAATCGGTTCCGCCGACTCTCGACGTCCTAGGGACGATCAGCGTCATGCTGAGTTTGCCGGTGCGTATGTACGCCGTGTCATGCTTTACTCTCTTGATGATCCGCTGGCTGGCTTTGACGACTTTACCCTCGGCCGTCATCATGTACGGGCTGATGCTGTTGAGTACGAACTTGAAGCCGACAGTGTTGTACTTGATCGCAACGATATCACCCGACGAGAACTGAGAGATACTGTCCAGCAGCGATGACGAGGATGAGACAACCGCTCCCGGGTCGCTCTGGGACCCTGACACGGAGGTCGCCGTCTGGACCGGTGCTGCGAATGACCAGACCTTTGAACCCTTGCGCGCCACTACAGTGACTTTCACTCCTGTCGAGGTTCGCACTTTCCGAGCTCCAACAAACGTGAACTTGTCGCCGGAGTCCTGCCCGGGGATACTGGACTTTGACGGAGCCGGGATCCTGGTCAGCGATCGCATCCAGGTCTTTCCGCTCAGGCTCGAATAGTTGATCTTGACCCCGTCGCCGAGTTTCAGCGTCTTGGCCGCGTTGGTCACAAACGACGCTGGCGTGGGGATCTTGCTCTTGGGGTTGGTGTTCGGCGCGTGGATCGAAGCGCTGGCTGATCTGCCCTTGGGGACGAACTTCATGCACACAGTCGATTCCGAGCCGAATCTGCCTGGACCCCATCCCATGAAGATACCCGTGACTGTTCCGTTAACTGGTTTCGGCGGCACCCTGCGCCGAGAGCCTGATCGGCCCTTTGGAGGACATCATGCCCCGTCGAGTTTTTCCACTTTCAGGAAAAACCCGGCCGCGGCAACCGCTATCAATCCGACTGCGATTGGCAGGCCGAACTTCGATTGGATTGCACGTTTTCGAATGCTCATATAAATTATCTCCCGTGACGCCGACTCTCCCTGGGCTCAGAGATCCCGGCGTCACCAGTCATTCTATCGGCAAAGACTACCTAAGTCTATATGTTGTCAAGGTTTTTTTAATCCTCACGTCGTGCGCCGGCTTGTTGTGATCGCCACAATCGCCTGTCATTTAAGGCAAGTGACGCTTCCGTCTTCACACGAGATCGTCAGCCGACCGGCTGCGGCGGCCAGCCCGTTGCGAACCGGGTGTGCGGGCAGGGGCCACTGGGCGAGTTTCTCGCCGGTAATCGCCGAGTAGGCGTGCAACGCGCTTTGGGGCTTTCCCTCGACGTGCCCGGCCAGGAACAGGCGATCGCCGGCCACTATCATGGCCGCGACTTTGAAGCTGCTGTGAGTTCGTTTTCCGTCGATATGCTTTACTCTTGCTTTCCAGTCCGACTTGTCGGCTACGGCTCCGTTTCGATCCAGTCGGACTTTCGTCAGGTGTCCGAACTTGTCGCGGGTCTTGCCCTGTTTGCCCTTGACGCAGTACAGGGTGCCATCGGCGACGACGATCGCTTCGGCCTGGACCGGTCCGTAGCGCAGTCCGTCGAAATCGAAGCGGCCTACTGATTCGGCGCGTCGGCTGAGGAAGCCGGCCATGTTCGACTGAAGCCAGTTGGTCTTGTTGAGGTTCAGGCGGCCCCATCGTCCGTTCGTGGCGTGAAGATCGACCAGCTGGCCGGGCTTGTAGTTGTCCTTCAGCGTTTCAATGAAATGGTGCAGGGCCTTGCCGTCGCTGACCAGCAGGTGAGCCGATCGCGGATAGTACTTGCCGATCTTGCCGTGGTTGGAGTATCTCGGGATTTCCTTGCCTGGTGTGCTGTCGATGCTGGCGCTGGCGATACGAGCCCGCCAGAGCAGCTTGCCGGTGATCGGGTCGAGTTGGTGCAGGCGTATTCCGCCGTCGATAGCAGAGTGGCGTCCGGCCAGGAACATCAGTTTGCCCTGGTGGATCATCACCGAACCGGCGGTCGGCCAGGGCGATTCGAGATGCCCGTTGTCGATGATCTGCTTGTCGTTCACCGCGGCGTGGAACTTCCAGATGAGTTTCCCATCCGCCGCTCGCAATGCGTAGATCCACCCGTTGCGGCAGCCCATCAGGCACAATCCGCGGTAGATCGTCGGCGGCGAATCGATGCGTCCTGCGGCGGTGAAAGACCAGATAGTTTTGCCGCTGTCCAGGTCGATCGCGTTGAGGCGATGCTGGTTGATCGCCGCGACGAACGCGCGGCCGGCCGCGATCACCGGCGCGGTGACCAGCCCGGCGGGGGATTCGGACTCTTTCCAGTCTTCGGCGATGCGTCCCGCCGGCCAGTCGGCCAGTTTGACTCTCCAGGCGATCTTCAGGTTCTTTCCCACGTTCGCCGGCGTCCAGCAGCTTCGTTTGGGATTGGCCATGTGCATGGGCCAATCACGCGCTTCGGGCCAGGGCTCTTCGGTGTTCGCCGATTCGATTCTCGCCTCGCCGCGGACAAGGCGTTTGTCATCAGGCGTCGGTGTTGGCGGTTTCTCGGCCGCCGTGGCGGTGTATCCGGCCAATACGTCCAGACAGCAGCACAACGGCGGCGAGCAGTAGACAAGTCCGTTGGCCGGGAACACGCCGGTGTCGCACGTGCTGCGAACGATCGCACGCGGGCTGAAGAGTCCCGATGAGTCGGCGAACGACATTCCATACAGGACGTAGTTCGGCGTCGCTCGCGTCTCTGCGCAGGCGTTTACGAAAGTACGCTGCGGCACGCATTTGTCGAACTGTCCGGTCTTCAGATCGTATCCGATGTACTTTTCGCAGGCGACGTACGCCTTGCCGTCGCGAACGAACGTTATGGCGTAGTGTCCGCCGACGCTCTGGAGTTCCGTCTTGTTCCAGGTAGTCTTGCCGTCGGAGGTGCGGATGTTGGCGACTCCGAATCTGTGCCCGAATCCCGTCATCGGTCCTTTGACGTGGCGCCCTTTTCGATCGGTCCCGGGGAACCACGCGATCGGCAGATTTCCGTCGCTGTAGACCATTCGGATCATGTAGTTGCCCGCGAACTCGCTGTTACGCCACAGCAGCTTGCCCGACTTTGAATCCAGCGCGACGATGGAGCCGACCTTTATCGCGATCGTGCCTCGCATCGCGATCGCTTCTTCGCTGCCGATCACGGCGAAGACCTTGCCTTCTCCAGCGACGGCAAGCGATATGTTCTTGCCTTTGCCGTGTGAAAATGTCCATTCCCTCCGCCCGGTCCTGGCGTCAAGAACGTAAAGCCTGTCGCGATAGGCCTGGATCAACTTGCCCTGGTAAAACCTCGCCACAAGATGGCGAGGTTGCGGAGCTTCGCGGCGATTTCGGGTCTCCATAGGCTTGATCTGTGCGCCCCGGTTGTAGGTGACGGCGACTTTTCCAGTGGCCGCGTCGAGGGCGACTGTCGGTCCGCTTGCTGCGATCATAGTGTAGATGCGGTTTCCCTCGGCGATCAACTCGTGACGGTAGGGGGTGTAGTTGTCTTTGGCTATCGGGATCTTCCAGAGCAGCAGGCCGTTGTATGCGTCGCGGCAGACGAGGTGATTCCTGCTGCTTTGGCGGCCCAGGCGGTTCTCGATTCCGTAATCCTTAAGTGCGTAGACGATTCTCCCGCCTGAAAGACGCAGTCCGGCTTCTTTGTACGAACCGGCCCGCGAGATCGTGGGCGATGCGTACCAGCGCAACGAGGTCACGGGCGCTACGATCGTGTCGCTGGAAACCGGATTTCCGCCGGCCCCATGATCGTAGTGCGTCCAGTCGTCCATGGCGTCGGGACGCGTCTTGAGACTTGAACTCCACTTGCCGCCTTTGCGGATCCTTGCTGTGCCCCCGGGCGCCAAAACCCGATCGATCTCGGACCGCGGCGGAGCATTGCCGCCAAGCTCGTCCAGATCAACGATCAGCAGATTCACCAGATTGTCGGCATACGGGAGCTTCGCCAGCGATTCTGACTGCTGGACCGACGCCAGACCGTAGAGTCCCTTGTCGCTGATCGCCTTCCGCGATCGGGCCAGCGATGCGGCGTCTATCGCCATGGCTCCGACGAGCATCCCGTCTGAGGCGAGTTTGATCTCGACTGTTCCGTCAGTGGCCGGAATATGCACCGCCAGGCCGGCGACGGGCTGCTCCGCCCGCCCGACAGATGCAGCAAGACACAGAAGCGATGTTACTGCGATAACCAGGCGTTTGGAGTTTTGCATGTTCAATCTTCTCGGTCTTTCAGCGTGTATATCGTCAGGCCGTCGATGTTCTTTCGATTGCCCAGGACCAGGCTGGCGACGTATCCGATCACGAAGCACGAACCCATGCCGGTGACATTAAACAGTATCCCATGAATGCAGTTCAACTCGCGGAGCAAGGCCTGCACAACCGCGCTGCCCAGCAGACCGATCAAGGCTCCGTATCCAGACGCTCGCCTGGTGAAGATCGCAAGCACGAACAGCCCGGCCAGTCCGGCTCCGAACAGCCCCAGGAAGCGGTTGAACTGATCCCAGAGCGAATCGATGTTCCAACTGTTCATCGCCAGGGCCAGGGCCATTCCGCCCAGGCCGATGACAATAGTGACTATCCTGGCCACGTTGAGGCAAGCCCGATCGCTGGATCGCGGCGAGAATCGCTTGTAGAAGTCCGTCGTGAAGGCGGTGGCCACACTGTTCATCGAGCTGTCCAGGCTGGACATAGCCGCCGCGAATACTCCGGCGATCAGGAGCCCGGAAACACCCGGCGGCAGTTGCGTAACGATATACCACGGGAATATCCCGTCAGGGCGTTCGATAACGGCGTTCAGCGCCGCCGGCTGGGTCTTGTAGAACGAGTAGAGCACCGAGCCGATCCCAAAGAAGATCAGCGATGCGGGAATCGAAAGCAGGGCGCCGGTCCATATTCCGCGAGCGGCGTCCTTTTCGCTCTTTGTCGTCAGGTATCGCTGGATCACCGTCTGGTCGCACGCGTAGCCGTAGAGACTGGCTCCGACGCCGCCGAAAACGAGAACCCAGAACGTCGGGTTTTTCCAGTTGAAATGGAAGTCCAGCAGGCGGAGCTTGTCGCCGGCTTCGGCGATGTCGACCATCTCGTTCCAGCCACCGCCGAACGACAGCGGGATTGTGCACAGCACCAGGATCGCTCCGCCAAGCAGAACGATCACCTGGATGACGTCGGTCCAGATGACCGCCTCGATGCCGCCCATGACGGTGTATGCGATCGACAGCAGCGCCATTATTGTTATGCACACGGCGATATCCACGCCGGTGACCACCGACAACGCGATCGACGGCAGGTACAGCACAATGCCGATCCGCGCCAGTTGGAACGTTATGAACAGCGAACTGGCCAGAAGGCGTGTCGGCAGGTTGAATCGTTTTTCGATGAACTCGTACGCTGTAGTCACTTTGAGGCGTCGGTAGAACGGCAGGAAAGCGAAGACCACGAGCGGGGCGACCATTATGATCGTCATGTTGAGTATGAACATGCGCCAGTTGGTCCCGAAAGCGTTGGCCGGTATCGCCATGAACGTTATCGCGCTGAGTTGGGTTCCGAAGATGCTGAGTCCGGCGGCCCACCAGGGAACGCGTCCGCCGGCCTTGAAGAAGTCGTCAGTCGTGCTCTCGCGCCTGGAAAAGTAGAATCCCATGCCGACCAGCGCCAGGAGATAGACGCCGAGTACTACGTAGTTGAGCATTCCGAAACTGTCGGCCTTGCGGGGGGTGAGGATCCAGACTTTCGGCGATCTTACGCCGGGGCGGACCTCGCCGCTGGGGATAATTATGTCCTTGCCCCATTTGACCGCAGTGGTTGTAACGTGCGAACCGGCGGTCAGGCCGCCGATATCCGACTCGGAGAACTTGCCGATCGGCCGCCACGTGTCGGTGACCGTGTGATACGCCAGGATATCGCGGCTGAAGCCTGGGTGGTTGGTGTAGAGGTCGAGCCTCTCTTTCTCCAGTGCGTCGGCTTCGTCGGTCTTGCCGGCGTCGCGGAGGGCCTTGATCTTGGCGGGCATATTCTGCTCGACCTGGGCGAACAGCTTGCCGTCGGCGCCGCCGAATATCGCGATATGGTTGGCGCCGGTCTTGACGCCCGAAGCGGCCATTACGCAGACCGGCGTTTTGTTCTGCATATTTGTTCCGACGTCGGCGACGCGAGTCCATTTGTCGCCGTCGTACATCCAACTGTCGCTCAAGAACGCCCATCCGATTTCTGGATCTTTGTGTCGCCCGCTGAATATATAGAAGCAGTCCTTCTTGCCGTTGCTGGCCGCGGCGGCCACCAGGTGCGAACGCGGGGCGCCGCCCCAGGGTTTGAGCTCCTGCCAGACAAACGCCTTGGGGTCGTCCTTCTTCGACAGGTCCAGAGACCAGAAGTTCTTCGTCTGGGTGTTCTTGTCGGCCCCGCCGGCGATGTAGATCTTTTTGCCGATTTTGGCGCCGCCCATATCCGAACAGGCTACCGGCAGATTCGGCAGCTCGCTTGTTATCATGACCTTGCCGCCGCCGAGATGTTCGATCCTGAAGACTTTGTCGGATTCGAATTTCTTTACGCCGGTGTCATCGTACTGCCGCCATTCGCCGCCGATGCAGATCAGCCCGTCATCTGTCGGGATCGACACGCCGTAGCTGTATCCGTGGGGAAGTTTAGCCTCGGATACCGTCCAGGCGAGTTTGTCGCCGGTCTTCTGCAGAACGTATATGTCGGTGTGGTATATCTTTCTCGGTTTCGACCCGTCGGCCAGTTCAACCCAGGGCAGCCCGTCGGGGAAGTTCGCTCCGCCGGCTACGATCAGGGCGTCTTTATGCACACCGCTGAACGCGCCCGCCAGTCCGGGTTGGACTTTCGCTCCCGGCGCCGGCGGCAGGTCCGGGTGACTGGTCCAATCGAACGAGTCAACCTGGCCGCCAAGGGCGATCGAACAGTTAAACAGCAACGCCAGCAGGCCCAATCGTCTCAGCATAATTGTTTCCTTTCTCGTGGAGAATAAAAGGATACTCGCGACGTTTATACCATGCAAGCGGCCCGGGCGAACGGATTTGGTTCGAATCGGTTCGCTGGCCGACTGCATTGGGCTATAATGCTTCGATGCTCAGCGGAGAACCAACAGTATGACGAACACTGGACCTATGAATATGAGAAACGTCACTGGCCTGGCGATCGCGGCGATTCTGGTTGTCGCCTGCAGCGGCGTGCTGCACGCCAAGGCTCCGCTTGTGAAGATAACCGCTCCGCCGGCGGCCGAGATCAAGAGGCTCGGGATCGATAAGGACTTCTACAAGAAATACGCAAACAGTTGCCTGCCGGTGATCAGCTCGGAAAAGGTCTCCGACGCAGCGATTCGCGAGGCGTCTTATCTCGTCGATAAGATAATCGGGCCCCGCAAGGACATCGTAAAGGCCTTCGACAAACGCCGTGTTCACATTGTTATCATGGCGTATAACGAGTTCACCACGGATATTCCCGTTTCGCGGCGAATGGAGGCGGACTTCTGGAACATGCGTGCTCGCGGCATTTGCGGCGGGAATATGGTGAGCTGCGCCGAGGAGAATCTGCTGAGCCTCAAAGGCGATCCGTATTTCACAGAGAGCATCTTCATTCACGAATTCGCGCACATGCTCCATTACGGCGCCGGCAAAGTCGATCCGACGTTCGACAAGCGGCTCAGGGCGATCCACGCTTCGGCGAAGAAGACCGGCCTGTGGAAGGGTACTTACGCGGTAGTCGATTACGGCGAGCTGTGGGCCGAGGCCGTGCAGACATGGTTCAACGCGAACCGCGAAAATGACGATCAGCACAACCACGTCAATACGCGGGCCGAACTGAAGAAATATGATCCGGCGCTGGCGAAGCTGACAGCAGAAGTCGTAGGCGATACGCCCTGGCGATACTCCAAGGTCACAGCTCGCGATCGCGCGGAGATGGCGCATCTGGGGGATTACGATCCGGCAAAGGCGCCGCGGTTTGTCTGGCCAAAGTCGGTGCGCGAGGGATTCAGGAGATGGCGCCTGGCCGAGAGGGCTAAGAAACCCGTGAGCAAGAAACTGCTCAGGATTCACCTGATCGGCGGAGCCCGCGAATACAAGGCTGTCGAATCGCTTACGGCCTGGCGCAAGAGGATGGAGAAGAAATACCTCGTAAGTTTCACCGAATCGTTCGGGGTTGACAAGGCCAAGACCATCGACGGTCTGGAGAAACTCAAAGGCGCCGACCTGCTTGTCGTCTACGCACGCAGGCTCAAGATCAGCGGCGATCAACTCAAAATGGTCAAGGACTACATCGCCTCGGGCGGTCCGGTAATAGGCTTGCGAACCGCCAGCCACGCATTCCAGAATTATCTCGAATTTGATCGCAAGGTGCTCGGCGGCAGTTACTCGGGACACCTGGGCGACGAGAAGGCCCTCAAGACTGTCATCAACAACCAGACCGCCAGGCACCCGGTCATGT
Source organism: uncultured Planctomycetaceae bacterium (assembly GCA_964392945.1). Taxonomy (GTDB): domain Bacteria; phylum Planctomycetota; class Phycisphaerae; order SM23-33; family SM23-33; genus BS750m-G57. The sequence goes on from CAYMSH010000088.1 coordinate 9,077, forward strand.
CGGGTGTCTACGGATGGACCCGCCCGGGCAAGCTCTACCGCAACAAAGAGCTGGCCAAGGGTGCGATGATCCTGCTGACCGGCCAGGGCGCAAAAGAATCGTATCCCGTAGCCTGGGTCAGGACCATCGGAAAGCAGCGCGTGTTTTATACATCGCTGGGTCTGCCGTCCGATTTTTCCAACGATACGTTTAACACACTGCTGGCCAATGCCGTAGAATGGACTTGCGGAAAGCCGCTTGCCGCCCGCAAGCCGATGACCCCGCAGAAGTAGCAAAGCCCCGGAACAGATGGACACAAAGCTATATATCTTATTGATGTTGGCGATCGGCCTGGCCGGTTGCGCCCGGACCGACGATCCGGACCCCGACGCCTCCGGGCTGCCAAAGGGCGTCTACAGATCGCCGATGGACATCGAGTTTTCGCCGGACGGCAAGTTGCTGGCGGTAAGCGATCACACGGCTAGGGGGCTGATCACTCTCGACGCCTACGGGCGCGTGAAGACCGCCACTCGCCTGGCGGCAAGACCTATGGGCGTAGCCTGGTCGTCCGATTCGAAATCGATATTCGTCGCCGAGCACCTGGCCGGCAGTGTCGCCGAGGTCAGCTCGAAAGGCAAAATCCTGCGTCGCTTCACCGATACGCTAAGGCCCGCGGGTCTGGCGGTTGTGCGAAAGAAGGGGCTGCTGCTGACTTCCGACGCGGCGCGGCACAGCGTTTCGATTCTGGATCTGGCCAGCGGCAAGGAGATCGGCCGCAGGCAAGTGGTCCGCCAGCCGCGGTATATCGCCGTCACCCCTGATGAAACGCTGGCCGTAGTGGGCAATCGCCTGCCGGCGGGAAACGCCGACGACTCGCTGTTCAGTGCGGCGATCTCGCTGGTGAGCCTCAAGTCGGACGCCGCTGTAACCAATATAATGCTGCCGCCCAACAGCGTGAACATCCTCGGCGTGGTCGTATCCCCTGACGGGCGATGGGCGTACGCCGCACACAATCTCGGGCGCACGCTGCTGCCGACTGAGCAGATCGAATACGGCTGGATATCCGCAAACGGGTTCAGCATTATCGACCTGAGGGCCAAAAAGCACTACGCCACGGTTCTACTGGACCGCACCTGGCTGGGGGCGGCCAATCCCTGGGGGGTCGCGATATCCTCCGACGGATCGAAGCTTTGGGTCGCCTGCTCGGGAACGCACGAGCTGGGGCGAGTCGATCTGGCCAGGATGCACAAGTGGCTCGTGCCGCAGTTGGCGCAGTTCGACGACGACGGGCGTGGAGCCTTTGACTCTGACGAAGGCCCGGTCCGAGGCGCCGCGATCTACGTAAACGGAGCCTCGCCGCCGGGCGAAAACTCCAATCACCAGCTCGAACTGGTCGTCGGAAGATTACCGGCCCAGTACGGAGCCGGAGTCTATCTGCACAACGTTGTAGCCTGGCTGGACCTCGACGGACACGGTCCCCGCGGACTGGCCCTGTCGCCCGATGGGAGACAACTGGCCGTTGCGATGTACTTCTCCGGCGACGTGGCGATGATCAACGCAAAAACTCACCAGACCACGCGGAACGTTCCGCTGGGCTTCCAGAAGCCCGCCGACGACGTGCGGCGCGGGGAAGAGATCTTCCACGACGCGATGTACTGCTACGAGCGATGGCTGAGCTGTGCGACATGCCATCCCGACGCCCGGGTCGACGGGCTGAACTGGGACCTCCTGAACGACGGTATCGGAAGCCCGAAGAATACCCGGAGCATGCTCTGGTCCCACAAGACCCCGCCGGTTATGTCAGAGGCCGTTCGAGCGGATATGGAGACCGCCACGGCCGCCGGCTTCCGACACATCCAGTTCCAGGAGCCGCCCGATAAAGATGTCAGCGACGTGTGCGCCTACCTGCGATCTCTGGCCGTAGAGCCGAGCCCCTGGCTGGTTGACGGGAAACTTTCGCCGATGGCGATCAAGGGCAAGGCGATCTTCGAATCCAAGAAGGCTCAGTGCAGTGCGTGCCATCCCGGCCCGCTGTATACCGATCTGCACGCTTACGATGTAGGCACGCGGGTCGAGACCGATCGCACAGGCGAGTTCGACACCCCGACGCTCGTTGAGCAGTGGCGAAGCGCCCCGTTCCTGCACCACGGACGGGCCGCCACACTGAAGGGAGTTTTCACGAAATTCAATCCCGACGACAAGCACGGACAAACATCCCACTTGTCGCCGGAGGAAATCGACGCGCTGGTCGAGTACCTCAAATCGCTGTAGGACCCGGCCGGCAGGAGAGCGAAACATGAACGCACGATGCGCCAAACTAATCGCCATGGCGGTAGTCCTTTCCTTCGCCCCTCTGACGGGGCTCGCCGCCGACGCGGCGAGCGAAAAGGGCGTCAAGCGACTCCTGTACGTAACCGCTCCCGACGGAGCCATGCGGAGCCGAGCCAAGCCGGGCATCTACGTTTACGACATAGACAACGGCCACAAGCTCGTCAAGCACATCAGCATTCCTGACATGGGCGGCACGCGAGGTTGCGCCGCCAGCGCCGCGGCCGGGAAACTCTACATCTCCCACAAGAACACGTACATGATGTGTTTCGATATCGTCAAGGAGAAGAAGGTCTGGGAGATTTCGTATCCCAAGATCGACGGCGGATTCGATCGCACGTGCATCACGCCGGACGGCAAGAAGCTCTACGTGCCCGAGGGCTGGTGGTCCCACACCGCAAACAGCATGGCCGTGCTCGACGGAAACACCGGCAAGCTGATTCGCAAGATCGATCTCGGCGTAAACGGCGGGCACAATTCGATCATGAGCATTTCCGGCAAGCGGATGTACCTGGGCTCGGTTCGCTCGGGCCACATCTTCGTGATCGACACGAAAACCGACAAGATCATCAAGAAGTTCGGCCCGTTCGGCAAGGACCCCAGCGGCAAGAAGGGACGCGTCTCGCCGTACTGCATCAACGGCGCCGAGACGCTCTGTTTCGTCAACTCGCACGACGTGGGTTTCTATGTCGGCGATCTGGTCAACCAGAAGGTTCTCCATTGGGTGCAGGTCAAAGGCGCTCGCGGCTTCAGCCACGGAGTAGGCCTGACTCCCGACGAGAAGGAGTTATGGCTGCCGAACCCCAGCGACAAGCGGATGCTGATATTTGACGCAACGGTAATGCCTCCCAGGCAAGTAGGGAGCATTGATGTTCGCAGCAAATCGCACGGCTGGATCACGTTCAGTTTAGACGGAAAATACGCCTGGACCGACACCGGCGAAGTGATCGACGCCAAGACCAAGAAGATAGTCGCCACGCTGAAGGGGATCGACGGCAAGGGCCTGATCCTCAGCTCGAAGTTCATCGAGATTCAGTTCAAAGACGGCAAACCGATCAAAGTAGGCGATCAATCCGGAATCGGAAGAGTAGTTCCCAAAGCACTGCCGGAACCGGTGAAGACCACCGCTGTCCGTCCCAAGAACACCAAACCGGTCCAACGCACCGAAGTTCCGGCGGCCTCCAAGCCTGAGAAAAAATAGCCGCCGCGACTTACTTCTGCTTGTACCTCTTGCCTTTTCGAGCGATCTCGGCCTTGGCGAATTTGGCCAGTTCCTCGTTGCGGGAGCGACTCCACTGGATCAATTTGTCGGACATGCCCGGTATGTCCAGAGTTCTCGACGCTTTTATTAGAGCCTCTTTGATGTGAACGGGACTCGGTCGGTTCAACAACTCCGCTAGCGTCGGTATCTGATCGACGGCCTGCGCGGTCCCAAGCGTTTCTATGAGATCCGGCGTTATATCGTCGTCAGCCAGCGTGTTTATGGCCTGGGCTAAATGCTTTCCGATATCGGGCCGGTAATACATCCCGGCCGCCTGGATCAATGACTCCCAGTCGTAGTCTACGACCGCGGGCCTCCATGTTCCGTTCTTCGACGGTTTGGCCGCCGGAGTCATTCTGGCCAGGAACGCATCGTAAACGCCTCCCTGTTCCTTCGCCGCGCGGGCCAGTGCGGCGATCATGCGTATCGGCGCGTCGAAGGTGTCGTCGTCCAGAAACAGCTCCTTGAGTTTCGGCATCACTTTGGCGTCCTGCGGTTTGAGCATGCCTATGAAAGCCTCGCCAGCAGGTCCTTCCGGCAGGTCGTATGCCTGATACGTGAGGATTGTGTCTATCATTGCGTCCTTACCGGCCGGGTCGCCTCGCAGCAACAGGCACACAGACGCCGCATACGAAATGTCGCAGTTATCGATTTGCGTGGCTTCGATCAGGAGTTTGCGGGACTCGGCGTTATTCAGGTATCCAAGCGGCATGATAGCGACAAGCCCTTCTTCGTCGTCTATCTCTTCATCGGTGTAGGCCCTGTAGAGCAAGCGGCGTGCGGCCAGGGTCGCCATCTTGGAATCGCGGGCGATCACCTGGAAGAACGGTGTTGTTCTTTCCATCGTATCCAATACGGGCTGTCCCGGATAGTAACTCGAATCGTAAAACCAGTCGCCTGACTTCTTGTCGAACAGTCGATAGCAGATATCTGGAACCGCGTAGGCGTACCATGCCGGATTGTCTGCAAAGTGACCCGAAAGGGCGGCACGCGACTCGGCGTCGTTTCGGCGTGTCAATTCGGCGATTATATCCGCCGGTATTTCATCTTGCCTGGCCTGGCTGCCGAATAGGGTTGCCCTGGGGTACACGAAGTTATCCTGTATTTCAGTGAGGTGTTTGGCCAGGAAAGTCGTCGAAGCCCTCTTCAGCATCATCTGCTTCGGTAAGTATTCGTGTTTGCCGGATTCATACAGCTGTCCGTTCTCTCTGTTCGCGAATTCTCGCAATTCGGCGGATGTTCCATCAGTATAGAGCATGCTCTTGAGGTTGCTACGGCCGCTGAACTCGTCCGACATCCACTTGGCGGCTTGAGCGGAATTCAGCGTCTTGGGCTCCAGCCCCATGGGTTTTTCGACGAAGGCCTTAATGCCGGCGATTACGCGAAAGTCGCTGCTCGACTTGAACAGTTCGATGAACACGTATCTCTCGGCCCATCGGCCTTTCCGGGCCATGGCCAGGGCCTTTGTCGGCCGGAGCGTCTTGTACAGCCACAGGGTCTTCCTGTACTTGATCGAGTATGCGACGCTCTTGAGCTCGTCCAGTTCGATCCGCGCGTCCCGTATCTTTCGGAGCTTTGCTTTGGCTTGCGGATCCAGAGGCTTGCCGACAGGATCTGAGCCCTCAAACAGATCATCGCTGTCCTTGACGGCCGAGTCGCGAAGCTCGTGGGGTATCTTGCTTTCGTTGGCGTCATATGCGTCTGGTTTGGGAGGCGGATCTTCGCGCCGGGCCTTTACGAACTGCTCGATCTCGGCTTGAAGGTCTGTCATCCCTTTCAACGCTTCGGTCTGTTTCCCGAGATTGTAGGTGATTATCAACTGCAGGCGACGGCGCCAGAACCTGTCGGACGGCTTCAATGTCTTGTCATCGAGGGATTCCTTGCACGCAGCCTGCGCCTTGATTCTGCACGCTGTCGCCATAGCGTCTTCGCCCGCATCGTCGCACATCCAGGCGCACATGAGATGCATGCTTAGCATGGCCGCCGCCTTGGGCTTGCGAAGGCTCAGGCACTGCCTGGCGATGTCGAAATACTCCACCGGGTACAACGCCTTCGGCGGCACCGGATACTTGCTGGCCGCCAGGACCGCCTTGACGGCTTCTATCTGTTTGGCCTGCCGATCGTCTTCGGCGCCGAAGTCATTCGATAGCGCCGAGTAATGGCATTTCGGGCAGCAATGGATCGATTGGCCGAAGATGTCATTGTAGGATAGGGGCCCGCCTTCACCCGAGTTTCCGTAAAGCGAATAGCCGTTGGGTTCCACTACGTAAAATGCAGTCTTGCAGATCGGGCACGTGCGTTCGACGGGGCTGCCGTCATGTGCGCGTGCGAAGGACCAAAGCAGCATTATCGTCGCGCAAATCACAATACAAGCTCGCTTCATGATCACCTCGCCTCAATCAGTATTTGACTCGGGAGTTATAATAACGCGAAACCCGCAGTTGCTGTAATAGCCGTCGTCCGGTTCATGCCAGCGATATCCGGATTCGAAAGATTCTTCATCGCCCCAGCTCGACGGTCCGCCTCGCAGGACATGCTCCGTGCTTTCTTCCGTGTTCTCGGGGTCTGCGTTTCTCGCTGTTTCCCAGAATTCATGGCCGTACCAGTCTCGGCACCACTCCGAGACATTACCGTACATGTCATAGAGCCCCCATGCGTTGGGTTTCTTCAGCCCGACTTCGTGAATACGGGGTTTACCGTATTCTTCTTCAGAATAACCAAGCCAGGCGTACTGGTTCAGTTTCTTGCTGTCGTCGCCAAAGTAATACTCCGTCTTGCTTCCGGCACGGCAGGCGTGCTCCCATTGAGCTTCGCTGGGAAGTGTGACTTTTTCGCCGGTTTTCTTCGACAGCACCTCGCAGAATTCTGTCGCATCGTACCAACTGATTCGATTGGCGGCGTAGCCTGGGTTGGACTTCGGGTCTGTGTCGTCTCTCCACGGGTTGGTGTTCATCACCGCGATCCATTGGGCTCGGGTCACTTCGCATGAGCCTATGTAAAACGGTTTGCTGACGGTTATTTCGTATTCGACGCCTATTCTACTTTCTTCTCCGGGGTCCAGCTCTGTGCGTAAGATATGAAAGCCGCCAGCCGGGATCAGCGACAGATGCATCGTTATTCCCTCGCCGAGGTCCAGCACTCTTCCGGTTCGTGCGGCGGTTGATGCTGCGATTCGAGCCCGTTGCTTCCTGGCGCGTTGTTCGGCGATTCTCTTATCGGATTGCGGCAGCACGGCGACTCGGAAACCGATAACACTAGACCGAACCGTTGGGTCGCACTGCCCGCGAAGAGCAGATCGGCAGTCCAGGGCGTTGTCGTCGAAGGATCCGCCTCGCAACGTTCGGTTTACGCCGTGTTCTGTGATTTCGTATTCAGAGTCCTTTTCCACAATCTCCGCGTCCGGGTCCTCCCCATCCTTGCTGAGGCGATAATACTCGGTATAGCGATTGCTGCACCATTCCCAGACGTTGCCGTGCATGTCGTACAGTCCCCAGGCGTTGGGCTTCTTCTTGCCTGTTGCGTGAGGGTGCTCCTGCTTCTGGTCGAGTGCGTTCTTCTCGTACCAGGCGTAGTCGCCTAGTTGCGATTTGTCGTCGCCGAAGCAGTATGCTGTTCCGGTCCCGGCGCGGCAGGCGTATTCCCACTGTGCTTCACTCGGCAGGGCGATCCTCTTTCCGGTCCTGGCCGAGAGTTTTTCGCAGAATTCCAAGGCGTCGTCCCAGCTTATGTAGCTGGCGGCGTTGTCGTCGCCTGACTTGACCGAGGCCTTGCCTTTCCACGGCTCGGAGCCTATCACCGCACGCCACTGGGCCTGGGTGACTTCGCAGACGCCGATGTAGAACGGTTCGTCGATTTCCTCGTGGCGTTGAGGGCCTGCGTCGAATTCGTGTCCGGGTTCTGTTTTCGGCGATCCGGCCAGGAATTTGCCCGCCGGGACCAGCGTTAGTTTCATCGTCACCCCGTCGCCGAGATCGAGCGTTAGAAATCTCTGGTCGGTCGCATTGTCGGGTGGTTGGTCGGGACGTTCAGTCGAACAGCCCCCGCAGATCAGAACTCCGAGAACAAGGCAAGTGTTGAATACGAACTCGATCCGCTTCATCACGATATCTCCCGAACAGCACGCCGGCCCACGGTCCCCGCAGGTCTTGTTGATTATTGTATCGGCGCCAAATGGTGCATGCAACGTGGTTGAGGGCGCGGCGGCGAGATTAATCGGGAATAAGCCGGGGACCCCGTTCGTTAGTGACAAATGACGACTGACAAGGAGACGAGCAATGAAGAAACTATCGATTGCGGCTGTTCTTGGATTGATGTTGCTGGTCTGGAGCGTGTCGATCGCGGTCGAGCAGGACGGTGTTGATTTTCGGGTCGATATATTCGAGCGGGGCAAGGATGGATATCACACCTATCGCATTCCGACTATGGTTGTCACCGACAAAGGGACGATCCTCCTGTTCTGCGAGGGTCACGTAGACGGCCGCCGGGATATGGGGAATGTCGACCAGATTATGAAACGCAGCACCGATGGCGGAAAGACCTGGTCAAAGCAGGTTGTCCTGCTTGACGAGGGCAAGGGAAGGGTCGGTAATCCATGCCCGATCGTTGAGGCCGACGGCAAGACCGTGCATCTGCTCTTTACGCGACACGTCGGCGAATGCATGTTCTACACCAAGAGCGTTGATGACGGGAAAACATGGTCCAAGTTCGTCACGTTCTCGGCCACGCCGGGTCAGAAAGAGTACGATAAAAAATCGTTCCTTCACAAGCTCGGCGACCCGCCGGTGAAACTGGCGATCGGACCGGTGCATGGGATCCAGACCAAGAAGGGGCGTCTGATAGCTCCCTGTTACGGCGGCTGGATGGTCGATGGGAAGCGTCACGGCGGATCATTTGTCATATACTCCGACGATCGCGGGATGACCTGGTCCAAGCCGGTATTGGACAAGAGTCTCCCCAGCACGGGCTGCCAGGGCAGCATCATCCGCCTGAACGAAAAGGAGATACTCTTCTTGAACCCCGCGATTCACCGCAAAGGCGGTTTCAGCATCCGCAGCCGGCGGAATCTCACGCTGCGACTGAGCAAAGACGAGGGCAAGACCTGGACCAGTTCGCGCGTCTTGAACGAGAAGCTGGCGGGTTATTCCGACATGGCGATCACGAAAAACGGCAAGATCCTCTGCCTGTTCGAAAACGGGATCAGGGACTACTGCGAGAAGATATCGATCGTGCAAGTCGATCGCGCGTGGCTGGCCGCGGGCAAAGACACCGAAAAGAAAGTCGACCCGAAATAGATTAAGAGGATTCGAATGCGGAGATTATGTTTGTATGCGGCCATGGCG
>CAYMSH010000088.1:17993-18276 GCA_964392945.1 uncultured Planctomycetaceae bacterium
AAACGCCGCGCCGGCGGACGGCCAGCGGGTGCGAGATGTCGGGTACTTTCTAAAACGACTCCGAACGCTCGAGCACCTGCCGGAACTCGAGACCGCCAAGACTGCGATGTCCAGCACCTGGGATCGCACTGGGGGCAATACTGACGGGTTCGATTACAAACGCATAGAAGAAGGCGGTCGGAACATCCTGCTGGATATCAAGGGCCCCGGCTGCATTCACAGGATCATGGCCGCTCACCGCAAGCACTCCAGACGCAAAGGCTTCGCCGCGGACCAGAAGGAT
>CAYMSH010000089.1:0-18265 GCA_964392945.1 uncultured Planctomycetaceae bacterium
TTTTTGGTGAGGTGGGGGGTTTCGCAAATCCTCAAACGCCGGTTGCACCTGGGAGTGAAGGGGCGGGGCTATTACTTCCGCCACCAGAACGGTCGCGAGGCCGACATGGTGATCGATCATCACGATCGCTTGCAGGTTGTCGAAGTCAAAGCTGGGCAAACCATCACCGATGATGCTCTGCGTATAGCCTTCAAGGCATCGAAACTCCTTTCGGCGGATCGCAGAGTCGAAAGCCTGCTGGCCTACGGTGGCGAATCTTTCCAGCAACGCACCGATATCACTGTCCTGCCGTGGAATCAATTCGGGCGGATAGATTGGGCCAATAGGGAATAATGACTGCGGCGTATCCGGCGCCGTACAAAAGCGTGTTGCCGCGGCGGCGTGCTGGGGCGTATGCTATTGCTGGATGATGTGTTCGATTGCGAATATTCCGATCGTCGCGGCGGTTTTCGCCCACCCGTTATGGTTGGTCGGGCTCGTCGCTGCGTGCGTTCCAGTTTGGCTGGCGTCTGTCGCTCGGCGACGAGGCCGCCAGGTTCCGCGCGCCGGGATTGTGCTGAAGTGCGTAGCGATCGCGGCGCTGGTCTTGGCGCTGGGGCGCCCCTCGATACAGCTTCCCCAGTCGGCCGCCGGCAAGTGGCTCATCCTCAGTGACGTGTCGGCATCCGTGCGAACGCAGAATATCGCCGACGAGTTGCCCGACGAGATCGCACCGCGGCTGGACTACCGTTTCGCCGCATCAGTTGCTCCCGCCGGTCAGGCGATTGACGCCGAACAGACGAATCTGGCGGCCGCGCTGCGATTGGCGATCGCTCGGGTTGATGAGCTGGCCGGCGTTGTGCTGATGAGTGACGGGAATTTCACCGATTCGGATTGGCGCCCGGCCGCAGAGGCGTTGGGCCGGTCCGGGGCGACTGTGGCGATCGTGGCGATGGATCGACCAGCGCGAGACGTGCGAATCGCGGAATTCACGGCCGTGCGGCTTGGAGGTCGAAAAGTCGCCCTCGGTGTCTCGGTGATCGCAAATGCAATGACACAGACGGTTATCGAAATCCCCGGTGTCTTGAGACGCGAAATCAGGCTGCTGCCTAACGAGCCGGTCACTATATCGATCGAAACCGAGGTCCCGATCGATCGCGCGGCGAGTTTCACCGCCAGGCTGGGCCAGGCCGACGCATTCAGCGAGAATGATGTAGCCAGCGCGAGCGTCGGACCGGTTGTGCGACGCGCGGCGCTGATAGGCAAATACCAACCGACGGCATTGGCGTCGCTGGGCGGCATGCCTGTTGACGTTCTGGCGCCCCAGCGGATCGGGGCTGCTCTGGGCAACTACGCGGTCCTGCTGCTGGTCGATGACACCGGGCGATTACTCGGCGATGAGCAGAGGAAAGCCGTCGCCGCGTTCGTGCGCAACGGCGGGGGGCTCGTGCTGTTGGGCGCCGGTCCGCACAAGAGCCCGTCCGATCGACAGGACCCGCTCAATCAGGCCGCGGCGCTCGTGCCGAATCCGTACGATCGCAAACCGATAGCATTGACTGTGGCGCTGGACGCCTCGGGATCGATGGGCCAGAGATCCGCTCACGCCGGCGGACATCTGGTGAAGTTCGACCAGGCCGCAGAAGCGGTCTTGAGCCTCAAGAGGCACCTGACTGATCGGGACGCCCTGAGGGTTATCGCATTTTCCGATCGCGCCAAAGAACTCTACCACAGCGGCGCCGGGCGACCCGATTTTGCGAAACTCGCATCGGCGCTCCGCCAGGTCAAACCTTCTGGAGCGACGAAGGTGTTTGGGGCGATGGAGCTGGCCGCTGGTGCGGCCCCTGACGCCAAACGCCAGGGCCTGCTGATAATCGTAAGCGATTTGCAGACCGAGAAGTTCGATCCGCCGAAGGCCGCCGACATGCTGAAGAACGCCAAGCTCGACCTGGCGATAGTTGCCATCGCGTCACCGGCGGAGATGCCGTCAACCCAGCCGCTGGAGACGCTGAAAAAACTTCTCGACGCACCGCTGGAAAAACGCGATCATCTTGTCGGGCTGGCCAGAATTTTCGCGGGATTCCTGAGTACAACTCGCGGCCGGGCCGTCCGACATAGGCAGTTCACCATAGCCGCCGCAGTCGCATCGCCCCTGGCCGATCAATCCGTCGGAGCATACATCCCAAGCGCCCCGCACGCCGATTCGGATGTTGTGTTGCGGGTCGGCGGCGATGCGGTTCTCGCCCGGCGGTCTGTCGGCATGGGACGCTCGGTCTCGATAGCACTGCCTGCGTCGGACCCGGCCGCCAGTGAACTGTTGAGCAAGCCTCAGTTCACCGGCGTTCTGGCCTCGAACATGGAATGGGCCGCACGTCCGGAGCCGGACTCCCGCTTCAGCGGACGGATCGTGCGATCGGGACCGCGGGCTATCGTGAGCCTTCGAGCCGTCGATGCATCCGGCGTGCCGATGAACATGCTCGAGCTGTTCGTCCGCACGTTTGGTTCCTCACGCGGCGCGCCGACAATACGCCGATGGAACAAGTCGCGCCGGGTCGATACGCGGCGCAGATTGATATCGAGTCAATCGCCGGCGGTTGCGATATTGTCGATTCGGCCCGGACCGTGGTCTGGCGGGGCGGGGCCGGCAGAACTTATCGGCGCGAGTTCGACACGATCGGCCCGAGCTACGATAACCTCCGCAGCCTGGCGTCGCTGAGCGGAGGGCGGTTGGTCCAGATCAGGGAGCTTGCGAAGATTGCTCGCGGAGTTCGGCGTAGCGGCACGTGGGAGATGTGGCCCTGGTTGGCGGGTCTGGCGCTGGCGTTGATGCTGCTGGACTGGCTTGGATCGCGCACCATCCTCAAGAACAAGCCGATCGGAGCCTGAAGCCGCACTTCTCGGCTTACGGGCTCATGCTCCATAGCAGGATCGCCCCGCTCCGACTCCGGCGACGGCTAACCCCGTGCGGCGTGATCTGAGGAGTCGCTATCCGGATCGATTCTTCTTCCGGCCGGTCGATCTGGACTTGGCGCTGTCCAACTGTTCTATTGCTTGAAGGATAAGGGTTTGCTGCATTTCTACGAGCGTTCGCAATCCCTTAAGCGTTTCGAGGCATGCCTCGCGACAATCTTTCGTGGTCTTCCTGGCTGGCATTCGCCATCTTCCCCTTGTTGTAGTTAACCATAATTCCTCGTACAATATGGATCACATTTGATCCATAATATTATATCCCCGGCAGTTGATATAGCAAGGGCATTTACGCAAATGCGAAAGAAGAATTGCATAAGTTCGCAAAAAGAGATATCCCGGCGGATCGCTCAGGTCCGCATGGAGGTGGCCGGCCCGCGCGGTAAGTCTCGCTTTGCTAAAATGTTAAGTCTTTCGCCCAGCACGTATGACTACTACGAAGGCTCTCGAATTCCTCCGGCTGATGTTCTCGTGAGGATCGCTCAAATTGCCGAAGTCGATCTCAACTGGCTCCTGACCGGACAAAGCCGCAACGATTCTGTCCCGCTGGATCACCCGGTATTGCAGCGCGCCGCGGCGATGCTGGCCGAAAAACCCAACGCGGCGGCTCCGCTTGCGGCGTTTCTGGAATTGCTGGCCGGCAGCATGAGCTTCCCGTCCGCCGAGGAGTCAGAAGACCCCCTCGAGCCGCCTGAGACCCAGGGCGCCGAGCCGGACGCCAGCCGGACCGAGAGCGGAGATCCCGCCGAATCGTGGATCCCCATTCTCGGTCGATCCGCCGCAGGCCTCCCGCAGTTCTGGTCCGATCGTGACGAGTCGGCCGGTGTCACCACGCTCGACGAACTGATACGACGCAACGCGACGAATCCCGATCGCCAGGTGAGAACCGCCGTGGCGGCGACTGAATCGGAGCAGGCCCCAGTCGAACTGATAACGCTGAGAGAGCCTGACGGAGCGGGAGTTGTCGCTTTCATAGTCGCCCAGGGCGTCAAGTCGATGTATCCCGACGCGTTTGCCCTCCGCATAGACGGCGACTCGATGCGGCCGGACATTCGCCATGGCGATCTGGTCATCGTCAGCCCGTCGATTCCGGCGTCTGACGGCAAGGCCGCCGTCATACAGCTCGACGCCCAGATCGGCGTGACATGCAAACTCTTTCGACGCGACGGGGCGACAATACACCTCGTGCCGATAAACGACGAACTGCCGGTGCAGACCTTCGACGACAGCGAGTTGATCTGGGCCCTGCGAGTTCTGGCCAGGGTGCGAGGCTGAGGTCCTACAGGATCGCCAGCATGCCCGCGACGCATCCGATGCAGATCCCCAGTACGATCAGGAATCCCAGCCAGGTTTGCAGTGACGGTTTGACGATGAATAACCCGCCGCCTCCCAGGCGGGGTCGGCTGGTCGGGACTGCGTCATCCAGCGAGAGCTTCAGCTTGGCTTCCTTGCCGATCGGCACGTGGATTTTCACGAAGAAGCGCTCTACTTTCTCGCGGTCCGGCGGTTTGGACAGCAGGCTTCCGATCACCCCGAATGCGAATCCGGCGGCGATGAACGATCCGAACATTATCGCTTTTGGAACTCCCGAAACCGCGCGGCAGCCGATGAGCACCGCCATCGCCGCGATTGTCGCGCAGAACACGCCGGTCTGGTTCATCCGCCGCCAGAGAATGCCGAGCGCCGTGGAGATTCCGACCGCGGCCAGTACGTTGAAGTACAGGATGATTGACTTGACCAGATCGCTGCGCATCATAATCGCAAAGCACAGCGACACTGCGATAACAAACAGGCCGGTTATCCGCGTGGACCGCACGAGTTGGGTTTCTTTGGCTTGCGGATTTATGTATTTTCGATAGATGCTCTGGGTGAAGAGCCCGGCTACTGTCACCTGCACCGCGTCGCCGGAGGACATGCTGGCGGCCATCACGCAGGCCAGCATCAGCCCCTGCAGCACCGGCGGCAGGAGCATGCGGATCGAATCGCCGAACGCAGCATCGGGGCTCGTGGCCTGGCCCGATCCGATCAGGTGCGCCAGCCAGCACAACGCCAGAACGCTCCATCCGATAGTGCAGATGCGTTTGAGGATATTCCCGCCGGCAAAGCCCATTCTCCCTTCCCATTCGGTTCTTCCCGCCGAGGTCACGCTCATAAGGTGCGGCAGCGCCAGTGCGGTAAGCGGTGCGCTGAGGCACAGCACGATAACCGCGGCCAGGCTGAATTCGGCTGGGTTGAACAGGCTCAGATAGTCGGTGTGTTTGGCTCCGTTGAGCGTGGAGACCGCCTTGTCGCGGTTTGTGTCCCACAGGGCCAGCACTTTGCGGATCGGTCCTGACGGCTGGTAGCCTTTCGCCTCTTCAAGGGTGGTCAGCATTCCGCTGGTGTCTCCGGCGGCGTGTTGGGTTCGGGCCTTTGCGATCGCTTCGTTAACCGACACCGAGGCGGCCGCGAGATTCTTACGCATGCCGCCGAGCCCGCCGACTTCGGCCAGCCGCAGCGCCGGCCAGATCGCCAGGCACGAAAGCAGAATTATCATGATCCCCTGGACCATATCGGTCCGAATCGCGGCGACAATGCCGCCCCAGTATCCGTACAGCACGAATACAAACGTTGTTATGAACAGTATGCCGAAGAACCACAGCTCAGCGTCGGGGGCGTCGGCTTTGCCCATCATTCCCAGCACGGTCTTCGTTGTCGCCAGCAGCACGCCGCCGAAGAAGATCATCATGCCCAGTCCGGCGACTGTGGTGTAGAGCACCGCGGCTCCGTGGCCGAACCGTTCCTCGAAATAATCGGTCATTGTAAGGCATCGCATGCGGCGCATTATCGGGGCGATGATCCAGTAGAACGGCGTGCCGAACATCCACATCCACGAGACCCATATTCCCGCGGCCCCGGCCGACATGCTCTTTGAGATGCACCCGCTGGTGTCTGTGGGATTCGTGCCGGCCCCGAAGGCGTGCATGACCATCATCGACGTGCCGAATCGTCGGCCGCCAAGGAGATATCCTTCCTGGCTGCCGGCGCTGCGTTTCGATCGCCATCCGACGAAAAGCATTCCGGCGAAGTAGACGCACAGGATGACCCAGATAATCCAATCAAGACCCAGTATTTCCATCTCGTCTCCTAGCCCGTCAGTTCGGCGAGGTATTCCTTGGCTCCGAGGATCGCCTCGACAGGCGTCTCGTACGGGATGGCTCCCGTGCCGATGCAGCATTTGTCCCGATCGCCGATAAGTTCGATAATGCGGCGGATCTCGGCGCGGATCTCGTCGGTTCGGCCTCGCGACATCACGCCGCTGTCCATGTTCACGCGAACGATTATGTCCTCGTGGCGGGCCATGATCTCCATGAACGCTTCCTGGTTGGTCTCGGCGGGGCAGACCACATAACCGGTTCCCGTCGATAGCATCGCTTCGAGAATCGGCGTGGTGTCGCCGCCGATTATGCACGGAAGCGGGTGGCCCACAATCCCCGCGGCCTGCACGAGCAAGTCCTTGAGCACGGGAAGTTCGATCTGCTCGAACGCCGCCGGCGAGAGCATCGGCGGAGTCGCCGCCGATTCGAACAGGGCGATGTCGAGCCCGCATTTGTGTATCTCGCGGCAGAAGTCGACCTGGATCTCCGCGAGGCGAGCCAGTGCGGCCGAGCCTTTTTGAGGATCGGCCATGATCGCGCACAGCAGCGTTTCGAGATTGACGAGATTAAACGCGATGGAGAACGGACCGGCCACTGGTATTCGCACGTCGGCGTCGGGGTGTTTCTCGGCTATGCGTTTTGCTGCGCCCAGCACGATCGGGATCCGGCCGGCCGACGGGTCGAAGTCGCCCAGGGACAGCAGATCGTCCAGCGACGAATACGGGTGATCCATGATCGCCGGTATCGCATTTGGCCCGCCGGAGGTAACCGTGGCGCCGAGAGCTTCGGCTTCGAGATTGTAGATGTCAATCCCCACGACGATCGGCGCGTGGTTGTAGGTTTCGTATGCCTTGGCGTGCGAGGCGAAGATCAGTTCCTCGCTGCGGGATGCCTCCCACAGCCCGGCTCCGATCAAAGCGGCCGCGTGTTCGTACACCGCCATGCCTAGCGGAATTCCTGATTTTGCTTCGCTCATGTGCTGTAGCCTCAATCGAATGTGTAATCGTCAAGGCATGATAAAGCGTCCACGGGCCGGCGGCAAACGTAATCCTGCAACACATTGCCCCAATGCCGGGAGAAAATGATGATCCTGATGCCAAGTCGGCATACAATGCTAATTGACAGTTTGGCGTGAAACTTCCATCTTGCACGTGCGTTAAGCCGAAAGGAGCAAGATCCATGAGCAAAGCCAGTTCTGAAATACCGGCCGACAAACTGGAGTTGTACGAGAAACTCGTTGCGACTAATCCTGACGTGGACCGCAAAGGCGCCACTATGCCGTACACGTCTCTCAACGGGCACATGTTCAGCTTCCTGACCAAAGAGGGCAAGCTGGCGATCCGGCTGCCGAGCGAGGAACTGGAGGCGTTCTGTAAGAAGTACAAGACCAAACTGTGCCAGCAGCACGGAAGGGTCATGAAGGAGTACGCCGTAGTGCCGGATGCTCTGCTGAAAAAGACGCGGGAGCTGAAGAAGTTCTTCGACATCAGCGCAGCTTATGTAGGGTCCCTGAAGCCCAAACCGACTAAACGTAAGAAGGCCAAAAAGAAGACGAAAAAGTAGCGACTGTAAACAAAGGACAGGCAATGAATCGTAGAGAGTTTTTGAAAAGTGCGGCCGCGTGTGCGGCGGTTTCTTCGTTGGCCCATGTCACTCTTGGCGCGCAATCGCCGAAGAAGAAGCCGAATATCGTTTTCATCGTGGCCGACGATCTGGGGTATGGCGATCTGGGCTGCTATGGTCAGAAGAAGATCAAGACCCCGCGGCTGGACCGGATGGCCAAAGAAGGCGTTCGCTTCACCAGCCACTACGCCGGCTTTACAGTCTGCTCGCCGTCGCGATGCTCGCTTATGACGGGCAAGCACATGGGCCACGCGTCTGTAACCGGCAACGGCGGTACGCTCCGCGAGAAAGACGTTACTATCGCGATGCTGCTCAAACAGGCCGGATACAAAACCTGCATGATAGGCAAGTGGGGCCT
The DNA here is from genome assembly GCA_964392945.1 of uncultured Planctomycetaceae bacterium. Taxonomy (GTDB): domain Bacteria; phylum Planctomycetota; class Phycisphaerae; order SM23-33; family SM23-33; genus BS750m-G57. The sequence goes on from CAYMSH010000089.1 coordinate 8,062, forward strand.
TGTGGGTCGCCCGGGGCATCGCGGCAGCCCGAACAAGAAGGGCTTCGATCACTTCTTCGGATTCGACAACCAGGGATTCGCACACTTCTACTATCCCGAGTTCCTCTGGCGCAACGACAAGAAGGTGCTCTATCCGAAGAATCACAACCTGCGCGTCAACGGCGAATACAAGAAGGGCGCCGGGACCTACAGTCACGACGAACTTACGAAAGAGTCCCTCGGCTGGATCAAGGACAACAAGGGCAATCCGTTCTTCCTGTATCTTCCGTTCTGCATTCCGCACGCCGAGTTGACTGTGCCGGAAGATTCGCTGGCTCCGTACCTGAAGCTCGGCTGGCCCGAAAAGCCCAAGCTCGTTAACAAGGGCAACAACGGCGGCGGGGGGTATGGAAGCCAGTACAAGGAAGGGTACTGCGGCCAGAGCCATCCCAACGCGACGTACGCGGGAATGGTTTCGCGTATGGACCGGAGCATCGGCAAGATTCTTGACCTGCTGGACGAATTGAAACTCGCTGACGATACGCTGGTGATCTTCTCCAGCGACAACGGCCCGACTCCCGAGGGCGGACAGGATCCGAAATTCTTCAACAGCAACGGGCCGCTGTCCGGCGGTAAGCGCAGCATGAACGAGGGCGGGATTCGCGTGCCGATGATGGCCCGCTGGCCGGGTAAGATCAAACCCGGGCGGGTCAGCGGACACCCCAGTGCGTTCTGGGACTTCCTGCCGACGGCGTGCGATGTCGCCGGGATCGAAACGCCTGAGGAGATAGACGGGATCAGCTATTTGCCCGAACTGCTGGGCAAGACCGATCAGCAGAAGAAACACGAATACTTCTACTGGAGATGGGCCATCCGCGTGGGCAAGTGGAAGCTCATGCCGGCCGGGCGGAACAAGTACCGCCTGTTCGATCTGGAAACCGACATCGCCGAAAAGCACGATGTGGCCAAGAAGCACCCCGAAGTAGTCGCCCGCTGCGCCAAGTATTTCAAGATCGCAAAGGAGCCGCTGGGAAAAGCCAAACGCTGAGGCTACGGGAATATCCCGCCGCTGGCGGCGTTGATCCTGGTAGCTGATTATCGCAAAGTCGAAACAGTTTCAGGGAGAGGTGTGATATGTGCAAATTGACCGGTTCGATTATTGGCGGCATGATGATATGCATCTTCTGTTCTGCAGTATTCGGCGACGCCGAGAGCGACTACAAGGAACTGTTCGGCGCCAAGGATGCCCGCGTTAAAGCCAGTCGCTCCAAACTCGACGACGTCGCATTCGCCCAGGAGCTGATGGAATCGGCGGCTGCGATCGCAGAGTCGCCTGAACTGCAGACATTGCTGTACGAGAAGCTCCTTCCGTTCGCGGCCGCTGGTTTGAAAGGTCACGCCATCGGCGTCCAGGCTCTGGATATTCTGGAGAAGAAGCTTCCGGCACGCATGTCCGAGTGGCGCGTGCATCGGCTGGTGTTTCTCCGCAGCCAGTACTCCCGCGCTCCCAGCAAGACCCGGAAAGACGCCGCGCTGGCGTATCTTGAGGGATTGATCGCAGCGGCTGACGCTCAGGTGTCCTCGGGCAAGGCGTCCGAGGCGATGGTCAACTACAGGCTGGCTGCGTCCCTGGCCGGACGATACCGCAGGGATATCGTCGCCGATATCCGTCGCCGCTCCGTCGAGGCTGGCAAAGTCGCCGCCGTTGACAGCAAGATGGCCAAACTCCAGGCGAAGTTGAAAGCCGATCCCGACTCCGTCGCATCACGCCAGGAACTGATGCAGCTGTATTTGATCCAGAAGGATTCTCCCGCCGACGCGGCGGGAATACTGAACGATTCTGTCAGCCAGGATCTGCGCACGCACGTTCCGCTGGCGTTTAGAACCCTCGATTCGCTGAGCGACGCCGAATGCCTGAAACTGGGCCAATGGTATCACAAGACGCTCGGGGCCAAAGCTACTGGCTCCGGTAAGAACATCGTCCTGAAGCGAGCGGCGGGCTACTATCAAAAGTATGTCGAACTCCACGAGACCCAGGACGTGTCCCGCGCACAGGCCAGGCTCACACTGAAGAGAATCCAAGACGAACTGGCTCGCATGGCGCCCAAGCCCAGGAAGACGCTTACGATAACAAAGGCGCCAAAAGACGCCCTGGTGTTCGGCGGACATCGCTACAAGGTTTACCCCGCCCGCGGTGTGCCGATCGCCGAGGCGGTCAAGGCGTGCAAGAAGCTCGGCGGAACCCTGGTGACGATAGAGTCGCAGGCCGAAATGGCGTTCTTGTTGAAACTCGTCGGGTCAGGCCGCCTCTGGGTCGGAGCCACAGACCAGGCGGCCGAGGGGAAGTGGATATGGATTAATGGAAAGCCGCTGTCCGGCAAGCTCAAATTATGGGCCAGCGGCGAACCCAACCAGGGCCGGGCGGCGAACTACGCATCGCTGACGTCCGCCGGGATGCGCGACAACGCCAACCCATACAGCTCCATCACCGGATTCATATGCGAATGGGATCGCTAGCCCGACAGGGCGGTCCGTTTCTCCAGGTACAGAGATTGACAGCCTTGACATTGTTTATGGGTTTTGTCAGTATCGATACTGCAGGCACAGAGACGATCTTCTTTTGTGCAGGAGTTCTTCGAATGTCCATTTCTAACCTGATGCCGCCAGAGACGCCAAAATGATCAAGAAGCTCACTATCGCTGCGCTGTTGATATCGCTTATGCCGCTGGCCGGTTGCGGCCCGTCGGATCCGCACGAAAAAGTGGCCAGGGAAGGGATCGACTGCCTTGAAGAAATGGGCGACATACTCGCCTCAGTGGATCCGAAGGACGACGATTCGGCCGCGTCGGCAATCACGAAGATAAAGACCCTGGGCCAGCGAATGGCCGATATCGCCAAGCGAAAGGTTGAACTCGGCGATATCGACAAGGACAAGGCCAAAGCCCTGAGCGACAAATACGGCAAACGCGCCGCCGATCTCACGAGCAATATCTGGAAGGAAGCCAAACGATTGGCGTTTAAGCTGGATGTCAACGCGGCGGTTCTCTCTGCGATGAGCAAGGCCGTATCCTTCTAGCCCCGGACCGGTTGACGGCCCCGCTGTGGCCAGAGAATCCTCCTTCAATGACCTTGACATTGCCGGTTCGTTGTGGCAATATCCCAGTTGCAAATGAAAGTAAGAAGCGTTCTGCTCTTGAGCAGGAGGTTTTCTGTAACCTATTTTTTAGCCCATCTGCGAGAGAGAGAATGAAATGATTAAGAAACTAACCACAGTTGCACTGCTGATGTCGCTTACGGCCATGATCGGATGCGGACCGTCGGATCCTCACGAACGCATAATGGAAGACATGCTGGGATGCATGGAGGAGATGACCGGTATCCTTGCTACGGTGACCGACAAAGCGTCGGCCGAGGCGGCCAAGCCGAAACTCGAAGCCATCGGAACGCGCATGGAAGGCATCAACAAGGAAATGAAGGAAATCGGCGAACCCGAGAAAGCCAAGGAAGATGCTCTCAAGGAGAAGTACGAAGAACGCATGAAGAAGATCATGGCCGGCATGATGAAGGAATCCATGCGTGTTATGATGAATCCCGAACTGGGCGCCGTGCTCAAGGACGCGATGGAAAAAGCGCAACCCAAATAACCTTGTAGCACCCGGCGACTGACTAAGACACCATCCGGCGGCGCGGACGTTTACAGACGACCGCGTCGTCGGATGGTTTTTGTTTGGGACCGCCGATGGCGATTGCGTCAGACTGATGTCCGAATCGCGGATCTGTGATTCGCTACTTCTTCGGCGGGGGATAGTGCTTGTTGAGGTACCTGGTGAACGTGTAGTAGATCACGTTTACGCCGAGCTTGTAGGACCGATCGACCAGCGCCTTGGATACGCCTGAGTGCCCGGTCTTCCAGATGTCGCCCATGTCGCCGGGATGGTAGTAGACCGCCCACTTGCCCTCGTGCTTGATGCCCAGCGGCCGGAACCGGTTTCCATGATGGAACATCGCCGGGGCTCCGTTGGGGAAACTGAACGGTTCGCTGTGGAGCGGGTCGTCGTCGGGTACGTCGACAAGCTGCTTGCCGGGGAACACTCGCTTGCACATATGTCGGAAATGGTGATCGAAATGCCCGCCGGCGTTGTCGGCCAGGATCAATCCGCCCTCGACGAGGCAGTAATCCCGCAGGATCTTGGCTTCCCTGGCTGACAGCGAAATCCCGCCCCGCCCGGTCATGTAGACAAACGGAGGAGCCTTGCCCTTGCGGAACCTGGCCAGGCGTGATATCTCTTTGTGCTCGCTGTTGTCGGCGATCTTGAAACCGGTGATTTCGTTGAACTTCAGCAGCATGTTGTAGTCGCCGCCGTGTCCCTGGTTGACCTTCCATGAGTCGCCGCCGCCGTTGTACTTCAGGCGGATGAACCGTACGCGGGCGTTGGCCATACCGTGGGGCCAGCCGCCGGTGTCGCCGCCGCCGTCGCCGAGTTTGCCGATGTTCTTGTTGGCCTGGTAGGTCTCGGCGGTCTCTTTGCGAATGTCGTCGAGGATCTTGATGTCCTTGAGCTTGGGACGCTCCCAGATGATCGGCGAGTCCATGTTCAACAGGAGCTTTTCGGGCTTTTCCTTCTTGATGCGTTTGACCTGGACCTGGGTGACTACGGGCTTTCCGCTGCCTTTGGGGATTTCGTAGTCCTTTTCCCAGCCGCAGCCTCTCATGATCATTGGGCCGAACAGGATCAGCAGGTATATGCCCGCCGGCCAGTACATGCTGGTGCGATACTTCGGGTCTTTTCCGTGCGTTCGCACGTTGTCGTATATCTTGTCGCCCACCAGCGGGGTCTTCGGCTCCGTGCCGGTGTAGTATTCATGCACGCACTTTCGCCACAGGGATACGAGCATTACGACGCAGATAAACAGCGGCGGCGCGCAGGCCCAGAGCCATTGTACCCACAGTTCATTTCGCCAAATCTCGGCTCCTTCGGCTCCGCCGAGCAGTTTGGCGAAATTCGTTGCTACAGAGTCCGGGAAGTACCACAGGAACCCGGCCAGGATCAGCCAGTACGCGGAGGTCAGCACGGCTATCGCTCGCAGGATTCGCAGAACGAATTTGGCCCTGAGGAATCCGACTAAAGCTGCTGAGACCAATCCGCCGGCCAGAACCCACCCGCCGAATGCGAACTGATCGAACGCTCTGAAGGCCCCGACATACGTCTCGGCTACGACTTCCTCCAGTTCGCTGGTGAAGTCCATCGAATAGAGATACCACGCTCGGCCCCAGAGGCCTATTATCACCATCGGCGCGCTTAGCAGCAGCATCAGGAAGGCCAATTTCACCGACCAGGGCAGGGGCCTGATCACTGCAGAGGCGCAGCGTCCGACGAATCTGAAGCAGTGCGCCAGAAACTCGTGGAGTCTTCCCAGTACGATACAGACAGCGTTTGCTATCATTTCGCCCGGAGTTTTGGTTGGTCGTCGCCTGATGGCCATCTAAGCGTTTCCGGGTCTTTACAGTTCGTCAATATCGTCGAGACTCACGCCTGACTTCGCCGGCAGCGTGGTCGATTTCTGGTTAATCTTCTCTTCGATCTTGGTTTTCGGTTTGCTGGTCGTCTTTCCGCTCTTCTTGTCTTTGGCCTTCTGCTCGGCTACCTGTTTGGGCTCTTTGTCCTGCCGCGCGGCGCGGTTCTTTGGGCTTTGTTAAGCCCGCTGGGCCGTGGCCTCCGGGGGAATGATCCGTTCGGGGTGGAGGGTCTTGTACTTCAGGCAGTCTTGAATGTGGGCGATTGATGTCGCGCCGATCAGCGTGCCGTGGATAATGATCGACACGATGAGCACCGCGAAGAACGACAGGCCGTTGATCCGCCCCATCAGGGCGTCGGGGTCAACCGGCGGTCTTTGCGGCGCCTTGTCTGGACTGTTATTTGGACTTTGACTCATTGTGTTGGGCTCCATGAGGATTCTTCTGTTATGCGTTCAGCGTCAGGAATCTTTTTTCGCCTCGCCGCGTGCTACGACTATGCCTCCGGCCTCGCTTACCGCCGAGTACACGTCTTTGAACACTTCGTACGGCAGATTCCTGTCAATCTCGACGATTACGTTTCGGTTCTCGCCGGAGGTCTCAAAGTGGTTCTTGAGCAGGCCGGTTAGAGCCTCAGTCGCCACCGGGTCGCGTTGGAAGTAGCATTGGCCTTCTTCGTCCATGATGACCGTCACTTTGCTCTTTTCGAGTTCAGCGAGATCTTCGGCTTCCGGCTGGGTCAGCTTGACGTCGCCTTTTGGGATGCTGGCCAGGATGAAGAAAATAATCAGCAGAAAGGCGATGTCGCCCATCGAGGTAAGCGGCACGATCGCCTTGGTTCTTTTTTTGCGTCTTACTCCCATAGGTTTCTTAGTCCTCTGAGGCGGTTTCTCCGGGTTCGGTTATCATTCCCAGAACGCCTCCGGCTTCTTCTATGGCCATTACGACTTCGTAGTATTTCTGGTACGATGTTTTAGGGGCGCAATCCAGAATGACCACTCGCTTGCCTTCGGGCTTTTTGGGCAGTTCGAGGTCCATCAGCTTTACGCGCAACTCCGGCAGCGTCACGTCTTCCTGCTGTTTTCCCCAGGCCAGCTTGACCGGCGTGAGGGTGATCGTCGGCTGCTCGGCCTTCGATTTTGCGGGATTCTCTCGCGCCGCTGGTATGTCGAGCTTTTCGCCAAGCATTGCGCTGAGCGTAGTGGTCAGGATGAAGAAGATGATCAACAGGAACGCGATGTCGGAAAACGGTCCGACGTTCGGTTCCGGCGTCTCTCTGGTTTTTCCTCGTCTAAGCGGCATTGTTGGTTACTCGGTGTCGCGTTTCAGGGAAACGTAGTCGTTCAGTTCGATTACGGTCTCTTCGATCTCCAGGGTGAACTTCTCCATCCGCTTGGAAAGGAGATTGTGCGCGACGAGGGCCGGCAGGGCGATAAGCAGACCTGCGGCGGTGGTGATGAGCGCTTCGGAGATACCAGTGGCCGCGGCTTCAGTAGCCGAACCGCCGGCGTTTGAGATAGCCCCGAACGAGGCGATCATGCCGGTTACCGTGCCTGTCATGCCCAGCAGCGGCGAGATCATGCCGATCAGCGTAAGCAGGTTCAGACGCTTCTCCAGCGGTTCGAGCACGTGTGGGGCGTAGTCTTCCATGGTCTTGGAGACGCTGATCTCGATTTCGGCGTTGTTGCGTCCGAGTTTGATCAGTCGCCGCATCTTGTCCAGACCGGCCAGCATCACTGCGGCTACTGGTCCGTGAAACTTTCCGCATTCGCCTATGGCTTCGTCGACCTGGTGATCTTCCAGCAGGTTGGAGATATTTCGTCGCATTTCAAAGCTGTCGGCGTCAGCCAGCCTGAACGCTCGGATGCGATCGATAATCACGGCTATGGCGATAATCGAACACGCCAGCAGCGGCGCCATCATCCATTTGCCCGCTATGAGAAAATAAAGCATATTCCGGTACTCCTTGAGTTACTCTCTGATCCTGCAATCGTCTTATTCGCTGCTTGAGTCGTCGCTCGGGGCCGGAGCTGCGCCGGCGTTCTTGATTATCGCCGTGGCCTGGGCGGCCAGCGGTGATGTCGGGTATTCCGAGATCAACTGCTCGCACTTGGCCTTCGCCGTGGCGTTGTCGCCCATTCCCTGTGCGGCTTTGGCCCAGTTAAGGAGCATCCGGTCCAGGAAGCTGGCGTCGGGGTAGTCTTGGGTGACGCGTTCCATAAGTTCGCCGGCTCGGGTGAAGTCCTTGGTCAGCAGGTAGAAGTTTGCGATTTTCTCAAGCGACGGTCCGGCGAACGCCGAATCGGGGTAGCTTTCGGCGCACTTCTGGTAAGCGGAAACCGCTCGGCCCATTGTTGCGGCCATGTCGACTTTCCTGCCGGCTGCTTTGGCCTTGTTGGCCGACAGCAGGGCGTTGGCTTCGTGCGACTTTGCGATCATGTACTGTGCTTCTGCTTTCAGCGTCGACTGGGGCAGTCCGCAGATCGACGAGAAGATGCTGACTGCTCCGCGGAGATCGCCGCCCTGCATCTTGGCCTGGCCGATCTTCAGCAGGGCCCGGTCAACGAGCGTCGAGTCGGGGAACAGCCGCATGAGCGTTCGGCAAACGCCGATGGCCTGGGGCAGCTTGTCCTGTACGAGTCTCAGCTCCCACTTGACCATGAATGCTTCTTCGATGATCGAACGGTCCATCGAGGCCTTCAGACCGGTCCTGATGACCAGATCAACTCGCTTGACGCCCTGTTCGGCTTTGACTGTGGCTTTGCTCATGAGCCCTACGTCTTTGAAGATGGCCGCGAGCTTCAGGTAGATCTTCGCTTCGATGAGGTTCTTGCGGGCTTTCTGCTCGGGATCGTCTACGAGCCAGTGCCTGATCGCCACGTCGTTGGGCTTTCCGATGAAGACTTTCGTGGTTCCCTTGACTTCGACGGGATCTTCGCCGCCCATGTGCCTGTTGTCGGTGTAAACGCAGACCATTTCGTCGCCCTTCATCGCCGACAGCGTCTTGTCGCCGGGGTCGATTCCAGTCGGGTCGGTTACGATAGTCGGTACGGTCTTGCCGGTGAACACGCCGGTGTGCTCTTCGGTTTCGTTCAGCGTTACTGTAACGGTGTCGCGAGTCTTCCATACTTCGCGTTTCTGCTCGTTGGCGTAGTCCGTCGCGTCGGCGGCCACTGCGTCGGCGGCCTCCTGGCGTACTTTGTATCGCGTGGAGACTATGACCTGCACGGTGTCCTTGTTGTGCGTTACGTCGCGGTCCATGTCCTTGACTCGCAGGAAGCTCTCGGTGTTCCCGATCACGCCTTCGACGTATTCGCTGTAGGCTCCGTTGGTGAACCCGGCCGCTGCGGTCGAAACCATTCGCACGACAGCCAGAACCTTCTGGTTGCGCTGGCCTGCGGCGGTGTTTTCGTCCATGTATGTCGCGGTGACTGAATCGCCGCCGATGATCTGGAGGATGTTGTCGCCTTCGCTGGGCTTACCGAGCTTAGTCGGGATCTTGCCGATGTACTGGCTGGGATCCTTGCCGAGTGTTTTCAGCGTGATCGTCTCGGTGTCGCCGGAGTTCGTTACGAGCTTGGCGGTGATCTTCCCGTCCCGGTTGAGCACGACGAGGTCTTTGTCGGCCACTTTGAAGAACAGTTCCTGCCCGGCTTCGGCGGTCACTTCAGCCGAGTCCTCGGTCTTGCTCGATACGCTGGTCCCTACGCGCTGTAGTGCTTCTACGGCTTTGGCCCAGCGGCCGAGCTTGAAGTGGCACTGGCCGATGTAGTAGAACGACTCGTTCGCGTAAACGCTACCAGCGTATTGGTTTGTGACCTTTCGCAGTGCGGCGAACGCGTTGTCGTACTTGTTCATGTTGAAGTAGCAGATACCCATCTGGTACAGGGCGTCAGCGCTGATATCTGTGTTTTCGCAGCCCTTGATGGTGTTGAACTGCGCGATGGCGCGTTCGTACTGGCTCTTTTCCATGAAGTGCTTGCCCAGGGCCAGATGTGCGTCAAAACGCACCGCCGACTTGGGGAACAGCCTCGGGATCGACGACAGCAGCTTCACTGCTCGTTCGTCCTGTGAGCTTTCCAGCAGTTCCAGGCCTCGGTTCAGTTGCTGCTTGGCCTTGATGTCCGGGTTCTTCTTGGGAGCCGCCGACGTGAGAGTCGACACGGCGCCCAGCAGCATCACTGCGATCAGCACGCGAATAACAAACGAATTTTTCATAGCAACGTTCCTCATGGTAGTTACCTCAACAAATCGGACTGTAATTCCGGGTTTATGTCACGTTAATTCGATAATTAATCTTCGTCTATGAGACCACCGCCGGTGGCCTTTCCGTATTTTTCCAGAAGCTGATGGGCCTCTGATGATTGGCTGTGTTCTTTGTATTGTTTCAGGATCGAGCGGCATTTTGCGATCGCCTGCTTGTCCATTTTGTATCGCCTGTAGACCAGGGCCGTCGCCCATGCGGCGCGGGGAGCCTGGTCGGGGAACGACGTTTCGATCTCTTTGAGCAACTGGAGCTGCTCTTTCATTTTCTTCAGGCGCCCGTAGCAGTCCTGGATGTTCCAGAGCGTGTGGGGCGGCTGGTTGATTGCGTGATAGAGTTTAATAGCATCTTCGTATCGCCCGATCCTGTGATGATAGATGCCGGCTCGTTCTTTGCGGATCCAGTTCTTCGTGGCGATGCCCTCTGTCGTGTTAGGCGTCTTCTTC
>CAYMSH010000090.1:0-18099 GCA_964392945.1 uncultured Planctomycetaceae bacterium
TTCTTGTCGGTCTGCTGGATCAGTAGAGCCCATGATTGTGCGTCATACGGCAGTTTCCAATGGCCGGGCCATCTCCTTGATGTTATATTCTAAACAGGTGATTAGATTTGTTGGAGACGATGCATGGATGGAAAACAGGCCAAGGAACTGGCGGACCTCCAGAAGGTTTTGGACATTACCCGTGTAATGGCCGCTACCGTCGATCTGGGCGATCTGCTGCAGTTAATAATCGATCGCAGCATGGAGTTGCTCGACGCTGAACGAGCCAGCGTATTCCTGTACGAAGCCGAGACCAATGAGCTTGTCAGTATTGTCGCAGCCGGCAGCGGCGAGATTCGTTTCCCGGCCGACAGGGGGCTGGCCGGTTCTGCGGCACAGAGCAAGCAGACCATCAACGTAGCCGATGCGTACAACGACGATCGCTTCGACTCGACGACAGATCACAAGAGCGGTTTCCACACTCGCAATATCATCTCGGTCCCGCTGTGCGACAACCAGCGCGGCCTGGTCGGCGTGCTCCAGGTTCTCAACAAGCGCGGCGGCGATTTCAGCGATTCGGACATTAACCTGGCCGAGACGCTCGGAGCCCAGGCCGGTGTCGCTCTACAGCGTGCCACGCTGATGGATCACTACGTAGCCAAGCAGGAAATGCAGCGAGCGATGGAGATCGCTCGTGAGATACAGCGCGGGCTGCTGCCTTCGGGCCCGCCGCTGATAACCGGATTCGACGTGGCGGGGTTCTCCGAATCCGCCGACGACACCGGCGGAGACACGTTCGACTTCCTGCAACTGCAGGACGGAAGATGGCTGCTGGCCGTAGCCGACGCCAGCGGACACGGCGTGGGACCGGCGCTGGTGATAGCACAGACCCGCGCGATGCTCCGCGCTATAGCCATGCAGGGACGCGACGTGTCTACGATTCTAGCCACGTCAAACGATTTGCTGTGTCGCGATCTGCAGGGGCGATTTGTAACATGCTTCCTGGGTATGGTCGATCCGATGACCGGCGGGCTGACGTACGCCTCGGCGGGGCACGGACCGTTGCTGTTCTACGATCACATGCGAGATGAATTCGACGAACTGCCGTCGACAGGGCTGCCGATGGGCGTTATGGAGGACGCCGACTACTCCCAGGTCGTCGCCAGGCAGTTTAAACGCGGCGATTTCGCGGCGATTACGACTGACGGATTCTTCGAGGCCGCAAACGCCGACGGCGACATGTTCGGAATGGCCAGACTCCGGCAACTCCTGAGAGACAATCACGAGCTTTCTTCGGCCGAGATGATCGAAGTGGTCTGCAATGCCGTCGAAGAGTTCACTGTCGGGATGAAACAGGCCGATGATCTGACGATGATCGTGGCCAAGAAGCTGTAATCCCTCTCGGGCCGGCTCGGCTCCGGCTCAGGTTCTTTCCGGCCAGGCCAGGCGCACCACGCCGCCGGATGTCTCCGCTTCGGCCGGCCAGGCGTCAATCTCCGAACCCCACTCGATGCAGTGTTCGCAGATGTCCATGTAGATTCGGGTGGCTTGGTCTTCGGGCCTCAGTTCGTCGGCTTTCTGAAGTCGTGTGCGTGCGTCGGAGAATTTGCGATTCGAGATCAATTCCATTGCTTCGGCGAAGTGCGCGACGGCTTTGCGTCGGGATTCGTCGACCTCGTTGACCGGTCCTACAACTTCCAGTATCTTCAGCGAGTTTCGCACGCCGGTGATGAACACGTCTCCCAGCGGGCGGACCAGCAGATCGGCGCGATCGCACAGGCTCCATGCATGCTGGCTTATGATGATCTTCGTGCCGAAGAATTTGTTGGCCGATTCGAGCCTCGCCGACAGGTTCACGCAGTCGCCGATGGCGGTGTAGTCCGTTTTTTCCGTCGAGCCGCAGTTGCCGAAGATAGCTTCTCCGCTGTGCAGGCCGATGCGTACTTTCAGCTTGGCCTCTCCGCCGAGTTCGTCGGCCAGCGCCGCGTTGAGTTTGGCGACGGCGGCCTGGCACATCATCGCCGCATCGACGGCTCTTGAAGGGTGATCGGCCATCTTGATCGGAACCCCGAACAGTACGAACACGCCGTCGCCCAGGAACTTGTTGAGGTATCCTTCATAGCGGTTCTGAACGATGTCGGTTACGCCGTCAAAGTATCGATTCAGCAGGGCGACGGTTTTTTGCGGCCCGAGTGATTCCGATAGCGGGGTGAAGCCGGCCAGGTCGGAGAACATGCATGTAAGCTCGGTGTTCTCTCCGCCTAGATTGACCATCGAGGGGTTCTTGAGAATCTGCTCGACGAGAGCCGGCGAAAGAGATTGCGCCCACATTGCCCGGATGCGTCGTTTGGCCCGTTCTTCGGTCAACTGCCTGAACGCCGTAACGAACAGGAAACTTAAGAGCATCGCCCCCAGTGGAGCGACGAACGCCAGCCAGACGCTCCACAAGGCGAAGACGATATAGGTGTTGAACGCCGCATAACCGACCGCCGCCAGGAGCGACAGTGGGGCGGCCTGGAGAATTGGGCGCGTCGAGGCCAGCAGCGAGACCAGCACGCCTGCAAGCAGTATTGTCAGCGTGTTGGCCAGCATACCGGCGGGGTAGACGAACTGACCCGAGAGGATCGTGTTGATAATATTGCTGTGAACAATCACACCAGGGGTCATCTGGCTCAGCGGGGTCGGCACGAAGTCCGGCACCCCGCTGGAGGTAGCGCCGAGCATGCATATCTTGCCCGCAACGATCTGGCGGAGTTTGTCGGTCATCGTTTCTATATTTTCAGCGTTCTTTGTGATGGTTCGCTGTAGTTTTGTTTCCTGGGCGTGCAGGCTCGCCGCCTGGGCGATCACCTTGTCAAAAGCCTGTTTGTCGTCCGGTGAATCGGTCGCCGGTTTACCGAGGAATACCTCCAGGTTGCCGGGCTCTCGGAGTTTGGCGGTCAGCAACGCAAGCGTGTCGTCCAGCAGTTGATGAATGTCGGTTTCCTCTTTTCGCAATTTGTCCAGGAGGTTCGAATCCGGCGTCTTGGAAGGAGCGAAAAGAAGAGTCTTCCTGTAGTTCTGCTCTGCAGTGATGCGTCTGAGATACGGCTCGTCGAGATTCTGGCTGAGTTTGAGGTATTTGTCGAAGTACAACTTCTTTATATCCGGGTCGTCTGGCAACTCCTTGCCCATATTGATGAACTGGACTCGCAGGCCCCTGATGCGGTTTGCATTCAGTCGATTGGAGTTCTTCGTGTTCCAGATTTTCACCGCCGCCCTGGCCGGGATGTGCTCCAGCCCGTACGAGGGAGTTCCGATGGCTCCGGCGGGCCATCGGATAACCATGAAGTCGTTTGAATCCAGGGGGATCACTCGATCGGTTCCGTCATTGCATCGAATAGTGAAGCGGGAATCATCGGCGTTCATCGACTCCAGACCGCCGTGCCTTGCCGCCAGTTCGCTCAGCGCCAGGGCCACGGCGAATTGCGGATAGATCTGTCCGTCGCCCTTGAAGAACAGCGGAGTGCGCCTGACGAGTTTATCGGTGTCCGGCAGATATGTTACGCATCCCGCTCCCGCGGCCGCGTCGGCGAACGAGAACAGGGGCGGGGTCATTCGTCCGCCGCGGATATCGAGAGCCTCAACGCTTTTTTCCGGAATGGCGAAACGGCGGATCGAGTTGAGGGAGCGATGGTTCAGATAGGCTTTTTCGATAAGCTTTCTCGGCCCGGGGATGCTTTTGCTTACAGGTTCAAGATCGACGGTGTTATTCTCGGACATGAACGCCGAGACCTTGCCGTAGAGTTCCGACGTCGTCGAAGCGTCGGGGGTTGTGTTGACGTGCATCGTCAGAAAAACGTTCCCCGCCCTGGACAGCGAATCGCCCAGAAGGCCGTTATCGTAGACCGGTTGGGGCAGCGCCTGGGAAAGAACATCCTCGCTGGTGGAGCTGTATACCTGGAATGCAGAGGCCTCGTATCGAACTTCCTGCGGTTCGTTCAGGATCAAGTCGACCATGACGGCTTTGGCGCCGCAGTCGTTAAGTACATCGACGATTGCGGCGAGTTTCTGGCGCGGCCAGGGCCATCGCCCGACGGCTTCAAGGCTTTCGTCGTCGATGTTGACATGCAGGATTTCATCGCTGATTGACGCATCGGTCAGGCCGAAGCGCATATCCAGAGCGCGAAGTTCAGTTCTTGGGTCCAGCCCGGTCCAGAAGGCCGCCAGGACAAGCAGCGTCCCTCCCAGTCCCAGCAGGAACGCTCCCAGCGGGCGAGATGTTCTCAGAACCCTGTTGATCATTCCAAGAGCCTAATGCCGCCGGGTCATATAGGCAAGCGTCTTACTGGCTTGGGTTAGCGATCGCGACCTCTTTCGGGGTCGTCGTCATACTTGCCGGGGTCGTCCGAACCGCCGAGCGGTCCGCCTTCGACATCGCCTCTCGGGGTGGGTTCCTCTATGAATCTGATCAGTCTCGGTGATCCCTGTCCGCGTGAGTTTCCGATGAATCCGATGATTCCCCGTCCGCTGCCGTTCATAAGCAGATTCCTGAGTTCACCCAGCGTCAGCCCGCCGAATCCGTCGCCGAGTTTGACGTTGTATTTGGCCAGCAGAAGCGACAGCGGTTGTCCCAGTTCCTTGTCGGTCCATTCGCCTTCGAGCAGTTCGATGATCCTGTCGGCGACTACGGCCTGCCAGGCGCCTTCGGTTCCCCTGGCCTGGAAGGAGAAGTCACCCCACTGGGCCAGATCGCCTCCGGTGCCGGTAGCTGCAAGTGTTCCGACGGCCGTTCGTACGCGGAAATCGTTGGAACTGGTGCTGGAATCGACCTGCGCGCGGATAGCTCCGTACTTCAGACCGAGTCTGGTCTTGACGAGCTTTCCGGTCTTGCGGAATGATGCGATGCCGATCTTCGATCCGCTCTTTACCGTGACCTCGCCCTGTTTGGCCATTTTCAGCACGACTTTGGCTCCGAGTCCGGTTCGGATGAGGGTCATCTCGTCCAGGACGTCGCCGGCCTTGATCTTGATCCACTTGGCTTTTGCGTTTGCTGCGGATCGCTGTTCGGCGATACCGGAGACCGAAACCACAGTGACTTCGAGTTTGTCGGCGGCTTTTTTCGCCACGGGCGCTTTAGGCGCGGGCTTGGCCGGAGCAGGGGCGGTTTTAGTTGCAACGGGCTTCTTTGCCGGCGCAGCTTTTTCCTGTGCCAGGATTGAGCCAGTCGACAGCGCGAGCGCAACCCCGATTATAATCGAATATTTCAGCATGATAATCTCCAGCTAGTCTGTGTCACCTACCATGTCGGGGAACCTCCGTGTTCGCTTGTATATCTCGGCCCTGGTCAGCACTGAGGCGAATTCCATTCCGCTGATTTCCGCAGAGACCGATCCGTTTATCATCATTTGCCTGTATTCGAGTTCTCTCAGGCAATATCTTTCGCTTGGTCCGGTAACCCTCAGGATCACGCCGCCCTTGAGTTGGCAAGCACAGCAGATCATTCTGGCCAGTTGTCCTCTCGACACGAGCGCTGTCGCGTCGTAGGAGCCGGCGGGAGGGATTATTTTCTTGTCGATCAGTGAGTCGACTCTTTCTTTGAACGTCGAGGCCTTGTCGCCGCCGTGGAGCATTAGCATGCCGCGCATGGCGTCGTTTTGAGTGACGTTATCGCATGAGGACATTCTGTCCAGGAACGCCGCGGAGTTTTCGCCTTCAGGCAGAGTTGCGTTTTCGTTGGCCACTGTAAGCGACTGAGAGCAGCCGCTGAAAATCGCAACCGCAGTTAGTCCTGCTATCAACCAATAGTAGCGCTGTGATGTCACGTGCATCGCATTTTTTCCTGTTTTAAAGGCCTTCGGCTCGCTCGTGCGGTCCGCCGGGCCTGTTGGATTTATCTAGAAGCTGAACACCATGCCGCCGTACAGGAACTGCCTGCCGGATTTGTCGCCGCCGTCATAAGCGTTGCCCGGGAAGAACGAGCCGTAGCGGACCGTCCAGGCCAGATCGCTCGTCATTCGCCAGTTGCAGAAGAAGTCCATTTCGAAACCCGTTGACTGGGCCTCGCTCGTGGTCGTCGGGTCGCTGATCGGGCCCGAGCCGTGTGCGCGGCTGTAGAAGAACAGTTTGGTTCCGAACTCCATCTTCTCGAACATTTCGATATGCTCCAGCGGGAAGAAGCTGGCGTTTATCGCGTATACGTGAATGTTCGATATTTCCGGCGAGAAGGCTATGCCTAAATCGCGGAAGCCGAAAGCGCCGAACCCGTGGTCCCGCGTTCCGGGTCGATTGCCGCCGTCGGTTCCGATGGGGCTCGTCGATCTGTCGCTGTCGCCTGATGCGAAGAGGTATTCGAATCCGACTCTCGGTTTAGTGGGACAATCGACAAACAGATACTCGATCTGGGCGTCTATCGCCCAGGCGCTAATGTTATCGCTCTGTCCGGGCTCAAATCCGTCGGGGAAGCTTCCCGACGAATAGGTCCTTCCGAACTCGTACACGCCTTCAACGCTGTATCGCAGATTGGGCACACACAGCGTGCCAGTGGAGCCTATTCCGATGTAGTTTGAGTTGTATTCGTATTTCTGCCCGGGTCCCATCACCGAGCTTGACGGGTCGGTGTTGTCGTCGTTATGCATGAAGTAGACGAACGGCCGGTGCCGGCTCCAGCCGCGATACGTCGCCTGGGCGCCGGATATCCAACGCTGCTGGCGATTGGCTACCGCTACTGAATTATCGATGTTCCAGGAGTCCCTGAGGGTGTGACCCAGGAATCCCATGAACTCCCAATTGCCGCAGGTCACTTCGATCTGGCCCATGTCCAGGGCCGTCGACAGAACCAGCGCCGTTCCGATGGTCATGAATTCGCGTCCGAGTTTGATCTTGACGCCTACCGGGGGACGCTTGCCGGTTCCGTTTTCCAGCAGTTTCGTCAGGTCCAGCTGGTACCAGGCGCGTTCCACTTCCGTTCCCCATTCGTCGTGCCTTTGGCCTGACCAGTCGTCGAGACTTCCCAATCCGCGAACGTAGAACTTGTGTACGCCTTTGAGATTCATGCTGGCCCAGGCTCGCACTTCGTATTGGCGCATCTGGCGTTCGACCCTGGCCGGGGCGTCATCGTAGTTGAAAAACGCTACGTTGAGCCATCCGCCGTAATCGACGTCATTTTCGCGAGATTCCGGGTCAAGGTTGTCCAGTTTGACTCGAAGCTGCTCGTCGTAAATGCGACTGGCCGCCGGTTGTGCGAGAGCTTGTCCGGCGAGGATCGCTAGAACCGCGACCGATAGCAATCCTTGCCACGCTGTCCGATGTGTTCTTCCGCTCAATCCATTCATCCGCTGGCACATCCCTTATGCTGAGTTAGTAAGGATCGATGAGATATTAGAAGCGATCGATCCCGTGAGCGAACCAGGGCTGGTGCTGATATGACTGCAACCCAACCCATTACAATTCAATAGGGTACAGTAACACGTATTATCTGTCAACATTGTTATGCTGAATATATCGACGTGGCCGACTGTAATCGGCCAGATTCATAAGCCCGCCGAATCGTCGGGGCGTTTGTTTTTCGCCGCCAATCAGGTAACCTTAGTTCGGTCAATAACTAACGGGTGTGCGTCTTACTGTTCACCTGCAATCTGCTCGGATTTTTTCAGGCTTTTTTCGGCCTTGTGATATAGATACGAGGCGGCGACCATCAGCAGGCCCATCACGAAAAACGAGATGATTCGGTAAATCTGTCCTACATTGGCCATATCCACCAGCAGCAGTTTGGCGGCCGTTATTGCGAACAGAGCCAGAGCCGCCAGTCGCAGCGGCATGACCCGTTTCCAGAAGCCGATTGACAACATCCCTGTTGCGTAAAGGCCCCAGACTATGCTGATTGACATTTGTATGATCCTGGTCGATTGGTCCGGATCGGCAATACTCCGCGAGCACCAACCGGCCGGCTCGACGGTAAGCAGCGCCAGGAAGGACGCGGTAAACCAGACATACAGCGGCGTGATCGCATCGCTGAATTTGTCGGCCATGCGCCGATCCGATCGCATAACCGCCGGCCAGGCCAGCAACACCGCCAGAGTCATCGCCGCAGCGATGAAACGCGGATTAGCGAACATTGTCATGCCGTCAGGCCCAGCGAGCCAGAAGATCCTCATCCCGCACATCCAGGCCAGAATCAGCGGCGCCAGCCCGGCGAAATACGCCTCGGTATTCCGCTTGAGCCTGCCGAAGGCCAGATAGATCGCCGCCGAACCGGCCAGCAGCATTGTCGCGACCCACCAGCAAGTGTATTCCGGCTGGATTCCCCATTTCGGCGCCATTCGCACAATCCACAGAATCACCTCGGCGCACAGGAGCGTTACCGTTGCGTAACTCGTCGCTACAGTCAGTGCCGTTTTCGATTCCTTCTGCAGCCATGTCAGGCTCGTCAGCCACATCATTCCGCAAACGAAGACAGCGGCCGCGAACAGCGGACTAATGAACAGCATGTGCTGAAGACCGGGATTCAGCGAGAATGTGTACGTGATCAGCAGCGCCGCAGCGCCCAGGGGAAGCAGCCCGGCGCATCGAACCGGATGCGGCGTTGAACAACGCCTGGCTCCGACGACAAACCCCAGCGCCCCGACGGCCCACAAGACCGACATCGCGCCGTGGTTCAGGTAGTCCAGGTAAGGGCCGGGTATTTGATCCAGGGTCCAGAACCAGCGATCCAGCTCCAGGCTGAAGAAAGCCAGCGTAATGAGTCCTGCTCCGATCCCGCAGGCGGTTCGGATCTTCTGATCGGGCCATGAAAGGCTGTATATCCACATTATCCCACAGGCCAGCAGAGTCGCGCCGAACAGCGGATTAATCGCCAGCGGACCTCCGATTTCCATATCGGCGGTGGCGAAGGTATACGCCGCAAGCAGCAGCGATCCGGCCAGGGGGAGCAGTCCGGCGCACCGGACCGGGAGCGGCGCTGAGCATCGTTTGGCTCCGAGGAAAAACGCCAGTGCTCCGACAGCCCACAATACCGACATTGCGCAGTGGTGCAGATAGTCCAGTTGCGGTCCGGGTATCTCATCGAGTGTCCAGAACCATCGATCCAGCTCCAGGCTGAACAGCAGCAGCGTAATGAGTCCTGCTCCGATTCCGCAGGCGGTCCGGGTCGTTTGATCGGTCCAGGTCAGGCAGTAGGCCCACATCACCCCGCAGGCCAGCAGAGTCGCGCCGAACAGCGGATTAAGCGCCAGCAGATGCCGGGTTTCGGGAAGGGTAATGGCGAACGTGCCGATCGCCAGCAGCAGCGAGCCGACCAGCGGGAACAGCCCGGCGATCTTGAGCGGGTGGGCCATCCGGCTTTTCAGTCCGGCAAGGAACCCCGTGGCCCCTATAGACCAGAGCACGATCCTGGCGCAGTGCTTGATGTAGCGTCGATAGACCAGATCGAACTGTTCCATCGCGTTGAACCAGCGATCCATTTCATAGCTCAGCAGCAGTATCGCCAGCAGTCCGGCTCCGATGGTGCAGATAAGTTGGATCTGCTTGTCGTCTGGTCCGGCCTTGCGGCGGTAGGCCTGCTGGACTATCGCGATTATGCCGGCGGCTATCGGTGCGCACATCATGGTCCAGAAATTGGTGTTTGCGAACGCCGCCAGTTGCACGCCCTCGTCCATTGCTATGGGATAGTGGCTCATGAACACCCGCGCCGAGCCCAGCAGCAGCGTTATGAACCCGCCGATTCGCACGGGTCGGTAATCGAACAGGAATCCCAGGTAGACCAGCAGCACAGCCTCGGCCAGCCACGCCATGGTGATTCCGTTCAGTTCGAATCGCAGCGGCGCGAAGAGCGTAAGGAACGTTATCGACATGGCGATGAAGCCGAACATCGCCTTCGCGTCCTTGCTGCGAAGCCTGATGAGCACTCCGAGGGTGAGGTAGGCGCCCGACATTATCAGCGCCGCCCATGCCAGGTCTTTCGGCCGACCGGCGAGTATCTGGTAGGCGAATGCGAATCCGAAAGTCGCATTGGCCAGCGACATCACCAACCGCTCTACGGTCAGCGGCGTTTTGTGTCTTATATGGTGCGCTACCGGGATGATGGCGAATACTGACCAGAAAGCCGCCAGCCACGCCAACTGTGCGTGGATTGGGTTTCCGGATCCGAATTTGAGCCACCAGCCCAGGAACAGTGCGATCGTTCCTGCAAACGCCAGGATATCCAGCGCTCGCCACTTCTTGTAGAACGCTACGCCGAGAACTCCCAGGTCAAGCAGCAGGATATACGAAAACAGCGCATCTCTCGAATCGGTCCCGGTCCGCAGCAGAACCGGAGTGAGCATTCCGCCAAGGACGGCCAGGAACGATATGGATATCGCGTCGTGGCGAATCGCAAGCACCATCGCTATCACCGTCACCAGGCACATCAGCGCGAAGGTCAGCGTTTGGCTTTCGATCACGGGGCTGCCGTATATCTTCTCGGAGTATACCGGCGAGTATGCCGCGAACAGGGCCGCGTACAGGACCATTATCCCGCCGCCGACGAGTCCGCGTCCCAGAGCTCGCATGTCCTGACGCAGGAAGTATTCTCCCATGGCCAGCATCACCAGGCCTGCTCCAACCGACAGGAGCACCTGGGTTCCCGGTCCGATCCACCCGACCTGGAAGAGGTGCCTTACGAAGAACGCGATGCTGAGGAAGAGTATGATCACACCAGCCCATGTCAGCCATCGCTTGCCGGCGGCGGATTCGAAGTTCGTCCAGTCTTTCTTGCCGGCCTCTGTCGCCGCCGGTTGGGGTGTAACTGCGGGCTTGGGCTCCGGTCTTGGCCGCGGGGGAGGAGGCGGCGTTTCGACATGGGGTTTCGGCTCGGGCGCCGGCTTTGGAGCCGTCGGGACTATGGGAGGCGCCGCCTCGGTCGCCAGCGGGCCGACCGCCTCTGGCGGGACTACTGTTTCCGGGAGTTCTTCGGCGGGCTTGGGCTCCGGCTTGGGCCCAAGCGCCTGGGCTGGTTCGATCGGTTGCACGATCGGAACCACAGGCGGCGCGGCGGGCCTCTTCGGTGCGTCTGGTTTGCCCTCGAGCACGGATAATCGCCTGCTGATCTCGGTAAGCCGGATCACCAGGTCGGAGACCATGTCTCGATACCGTTCGATAGTCCTGTCCAGTTTAGTCGTTCTGGACATCGCCACGAACGCTACTATCGATCCGATAAAAATGAAGATCGGGATCGCCAACGCCAGGAGGATGCCAATAGCTTCCATGAGGTATGTACTCCCTTTCGGGCATCGGCGACAAGGCAATGAGTCGCAGACGCCCGCCTGTAACCAAACTTGTCCCCAAGTCCACAGGCTATACAAATAATGGTATATGTCCGGGAGCGATCAGGCAAGGGCAATATGATTTGTTTATGAAAACCGCGGGCCGACCGGTCGCCGAGGCCGGAAGGCTGTTGCAAGCGGCGCCCGCTGACTGTTAACATATACAAAGCCGGTCAGGGAGCAGTCGGGCTCCGGCCGGCCCCACACGAACTATCAGGAGATCAAAAGTGAAACGAATTGCACTGACGATTGCAGCTACCGTACTGTTTTCCGCCGCGATATCGGCGATTGGCGCAGATTGGATCCAATTCCGCGGTCCGAATCGGGACGGTAAGTCCATCGAGACCGGTCTGTTGAAGAGTTGGCCTGCCAGCGGACCGAAGAAGTTGTGGACCTCTGAGGTGAACCTGGGCAGCGGATTTGCATCGGTGTCAGTCGCCAAAGGCGCGATATACACCGCCGGCCTGTTTGACGGGCAGGAGATATTCTTCGCCCTGGATATGAAGGGTAAGCTCAAGTGGAAGACCGGTCCGTACGGGCCGGCGTTCGACGGTTACCAGCCCGGGACGCGAACGACTCCCACTATCGACGGCGATCTTGTTTACGCCATGACCTCGACAGGCAAGGTCCTGTGCCTGCAGGCTTCCGACGGCAAAGAAAAATGGACCGTGGACACCAAGAAGAAGTTCGGCGCAAAGGTCATTCGCTGGGGCATCGCCGAGTCGCTCCTGATCATCGGCGACATGGTTATCTGCACTCCCGGCGGGCCCGACGCCACAATGATCGCACTCAACAAACTCACTGGCAAGACGATCTGGCGGACAAAGGGTCTCAGCGATATCTCGGCGTACTGCTCGCCGATCCTGATCAAGGACGCAAAGAAGAACCTCATAGTTACGATGACCGGCGAGAACGTAATCGGCGTGAATCCGGTTGACGGAAAGGTCTTGTGGAAGTACCCGTATCGCGGCAGATGCCAGGCCCACGCGATCTCGCCGGTTTACCATGACGGGCAGATCTTTGTCACCAGCGGATACGGCGACGGCGCAGTTATGCTGAAACTCTCGGCCGACGGCAAGAGTGTGAAAGTGGCTTGGAAGGACAAGAACTTCGACACGCACCATGGCGGAGTGATCCTGGTCGATGGGCACGTTTACGGGACAACGTGGGACGGCAACAAGACCGGTGACTGGATATGCGCCGACTGGAAGACCGGCAAGACCAAATATGAAACATCGTGGAAGTGCAAAGGCTCTATGGTCTTCGCTGACGGAATGCTCTACTGCTACGAAGAGCAAGGCGGAACAATCGGCCTGGTCAAAGCCGATCCCAGCGGATTCAAAGTGATCAGCTCTTTCAAGATGACAGACGGAGAAGGCAAGCACTGGGCCCATCCCGTAGTGGTCGGCGGCGTGCTTTACGTAAGGCACGGAAGCGCGTTGAACGCGTACGATGTTAAAGGTAAATAGGGGTCTCCGCGATCGTGCGGATCCTAACAATAGAAACCAGTCCAAGGAGACTACAGAATGTTGAATCGCATACTCGTCGCATCATTGTTGATTGCAGTAATCCTCGGGGCGTTCGGCGCTGAGGCTTTCGCTGCGGTCAAGCCCGAGAATGTCGCTAAGATGGAAAAGGCGATGCCCGAAAAGGCGCCCGCCAAACCGGCCAAGGCCCGCAAAGTGCTTGTCTACGGTCACTGCAATGGGTTCAGGCACGGAGCGGCGATCGAGGCCGCGAAAGTCGCTCTGCCGATGATGGGCAAGAAAACCGGCGCTTTCGAAACCGTCGTCAGTGACGATCTGGCGAACTTCACGCCTGACAAGATCAAGCAGTTCGACGCGATCATACTGTCCAACACCACAGGCGAACTGTTCACCGTCAAAGGCCCCCGCAAGCCTCGCAAGCCCAACGAGAAGCGAATCAAGGACGCCAAGAAGCTCAAGCAGGCCATGGGGCGATACGAAAAGCAGCTCGCTGATTACGAGAAGAAGGTCAAGGCTCTGGCCGACGGTCCCAAGATCGACACCGAAGGCCTGCGCAAGAGCTTCATGGACTGGGTCAAAGCCGGCGGCGCGGTCATGGGCATTCACGCCGCGACTGACTGCTCGTACAAGTGGAAGGAGTTCGGCGAGATGATGGGCGGCTACTTCGCAGGTCATCCCTGGCACATGCCTGTCCCGATCAAGAACGACGATCCCAAGAATCCGATCAACGCCGCCTTTGAGGGCAAGGGCTTTGTCGTCACCGACGAAATCTACCAGTTCAACCGCGGCGTCTACTCGCGCGAAAAACAGCGCGTGATCCTGAGCCTCGACATGAGCAAGCTCAAGAAGAAGGGCGGCCGGAAGGACCACGACTACGCCATCAGTTGGGTCAAGACCCACGGTAAGGGCCGCGTGTTCTACTGCTCTCTGGGGCATCGCGACGAGATCTTCTGGAACCCGCTGGTCCTGAAGCACTATCTGGCCGGGCTGCAGTGGGCCATGGGCGATCTGAAAGACGTCAACATTACGCCGAACCCGCTGAAGTAATCCAGTGAAACGGCGAGAGTTCATGAAATACGGTCTGGCGGCGGCGGTTGGTTCCGTCGCCGCCGGGTCGGTTTATGGAGCCCGGGACAAGCAGGTCCGTCCGAACTTCCTGTTCATCCTGGCCGACGACGTGACCTACAGCACGCTGAGCTGTTACGGCGGGTCGAATATCAAGACGCCGCACATCGACGCGCTGGCCGCAGAGGGCATGAAGTTCACCCACGCGTACGCCGCGATGTCAATGTGCGCCCCGTTCCGCGCCGAGCTTTACACCGGGCTCTATCCCGTGCGAAGCGGCGTGGCTCGCAATCACGTTGGCGCCAAACCGGGAACAAAGAGCATTTGTCATCACCTTGGCTCGCTGGGTTATCGTGTCGGTGTCGCCGGAAAGACACACGCCAGCCCCAGGAGCGTGTTTCCGTTCGAGCGGGCCGGACGAGACGTAGTCGGCGATCAAGTCAGAGAGTACATCACCAAAGATCCCAAACAGCCGTTCTGCCTTTTCTGCTGCTCGAACAACGCACACCCGCCGTGGCGATCGGGCGACGCTTCCAGGATCGACAGCGACAAGGTCAAACTCCCCCCGGTCATCCACGACAATCCGCCGACGCGGAAGACGTTCATCGGATACCTCGCTGAAGTTGTCGAACTGGACCGCGAGGTCGGAGCGATCCTGAAACTCCTCAAAGAGACCGGGCGGGCCGACAATACGATTGTTATGTTCTCATCCGAACAAGGCTGGGATTTCGCATTCGGCAAGTGGACCAACTGGGACATCGGCCTGCGATCGGCGCTGATCGCACGCTGGCCGGGTAAGATCAAACCCGGTTCGGTCTGCGACGCTCTTATCCAGATCGCCGACATAACCCCCACGTTTATCCACGCCGCGGGCGGCGATCCGAAGAGATTCAAACTCGACGGGCAGAGCTTCCTGGACGTGCTTACCGGAAAGACCAAAACGCACCGCAAATATGTTTACGGCGTCCACAACAACGTGCCCGAGGGCAATCCCTACCCGATTCGCTCGCTCCGCGACGACGGGTTCCATTACATCGCAAATCTCAAACACACCGAACCTTACCACGAAAAACACCTCCAGGAAGAGAAGCTGGCCAAACGTTACGATCTGCAATGGTGGGCCGCGACGACCCAGGCCGCCAGAGCCGGCGACAAACGCGCCAAAATGCTCATGGACAAGTTCCATAATCGCCCGGCCGAGGAACTGTACCGCGTGGACCAGGATCGCTACGAGATGAACAATCTCGCGACCGATCCGAAATACGCCGAGGTAAAAAAACGCCTGCGAGCCGAACTGGATCGCTGGATGAAAACCCAGAATGACCCCGGCGCCGCGATGGATGTTCCGATAAAGGCCAAGCCCAGACGCAGACCCGCCAAATCCAAACCTCGCCAGTAGCCCAGCGGGGAAGCCTTGCGATAGCCCGGGCGATACGTCACAATTGGCGTATGAAAACACAGGCCTATCTGACCGTAATTGCAGTCTGGGTTCTATCTCTTTCCGCCGCGAGCCCTTGCCTCGCTGCTCCGCCTGCGTCCGTGAATCTCGGCCAGTGGTACTGCGCCGGTCCGTTCAAGGACATGGCGTTCGGCAATGTCGTTCGGAGTTTCAATTTCAAGTTCGCCCCGGAGACCGATGTCCTTACCGCCGGCGCCAAACTGGCTGATCTTTCCAGGGTTTACGAGGCCAGGAAGTTCCCGGCGATGCGCGACACCCGGCGGGCGTGGGTGGCTCACAAGGAGTGGATTGACGGATATCGCCATCTATTGCCACGCGGTCCGGCGCCGTCTCGAAACGAAACGCTCTACCTCTACCGTACGATCACGACTGACAAGGCGACAACGAAGGTCATGCGGATCTACGCCGAAGACTTCCTCTGCGTTTGGATCAACGGCAAGAAGCTCGGACAGGCCGTACGGAACTACGGACCGAATCACTACCCCGTACCGCTGGTGGTCAATGTTCCGTTCGCCAAAGGCGAAAACCGCGTACTGGTCAAGATCACGTCGCTCTTCGGAACGCACGGATTCGCCTTCGGTCTGGACGGCGTAACCACGACCAACACCCAACTTCCGCTGCACGGTTCGCGGGAGATCATCCACGACAGCAAACGCACGAACTTCCATCCCGGGGATATGCCGTACGTTTCGGAATCGAAAGTTACTGGGGCGGATAAACACAGCCTCGCCGACGCCGAGCGAAGAGTTCGGAAGTTCAAGTTTGACGTGACAATGACGCCTATGTTCGACCCGCCGACGTCCAGGATGGATCGCAAGCTTAACGCCGAGTTTCCGCCCAGTGAAGGAGGCAAGGCCTACATCGACGATCTGACGGCCCTGAAGTCTCGCTCGCTCGAAGCGTTGGCGTTGTACAAACGTGACCCGAAACGCGGCGGGCAGGCCGTTGTCGCCGCGGCGGGGGCGATTGAGGCGATCTGGAGGAAGCACATACGCAAACTTGATCCGATTGTTTTTATTCGATGCAAGGCTTTTGGCGTAAACGCAATCGCTCCGTACAATGCAGGCGGATCGACGCCGGCGAGCATTTGCGTGTTCGATCCGGCGAAACCCGAGCGGCCGGCGAAGGTTGTCTTTACCGAGCCGGATCTGCGCGTATACGACATGAACCTGTCTTACGACGCCAAGACCATTTTTTTCTCGGCGATTCGAAAAGGCGTGCCGGGCGGATGGCATATATACGAGATAGGAATCGACGGCAAGGGGCTCAAACAGATCACCAGAGGTCCGTGCCGCGATATCAGCCCGCTCCAGCTTCCCAGCGGACGGATCATGTTCGTCTCTGAGCGGGCCAACACCTGGGTGCAATGCCAGGGACAGAAAGCCGGTCTCCTCTACACGTGCAATCGCGACGGAAGTCAGATCAAGTGCGTATCGGCGAATATCGACAGCGACCACTCGCCTCAGATCATGAACGACGGTCGAGTCCTCTTCACGCGATGGGACTACGGAATCGAGAGAAACGTCTTCGCACGCCACGCTCTGTGGTCCATGAATCCCGACGGCAGCCGTATGCAGTTGTTCTTTGGAAACACGATCGAAGACCCAGGCGGATTCTGGGAGGCTCGGAGCATTCCAGGCCGACCCGAAGTAGTCTGTGTATTCGGACCGCATCACAGCCATCACGCCGGCATGCTCGGACTGGTCTGGAACAAACTCGGTCCCGAAGCGCCGCGGGGCGAGGGCTTTCGCTTCATAACCAACGAGATACCGGTCTACTGTGACATCACGTTTGCGCACGGATACCAGGACGCCTTCCCGGTCAACGAACGCCTGTTCCTGGTCTCCTACGGCGGCGACGGAGCCAGGAAGAACCGCCTGTATTTGCTGGACGATCGCGGGAATCGCAAGTGCGTATACGAAGCGGCCGGTAGTTTCAGTTGCTGGGGGCCGATACTCCAGAAGGTCCGCAAGGCTCCGCCGGTGATTCCGGTCCAGTGCGACAATCCCGAATGGAAATATCGCGACCCGGAGGAAATGAACTCAAAGCCCGGCAAGCTGAGCGGCACGCTGATTGTCCAGGACGTTTACCAGGGCCTCCTCATGTGAAGCGCGGCGAGGCGAAGTTCATCCAGATCATGGAGCAGGTTCGCAAATCGCGTCGGATGGCCGGCGGCGAGGCCTGGGGCCATACTCCGATCATCGGAAGAGGCACTGTGCACGTTCGCAGGCTGATCGGTCTGGTCCCGATAGAACACGATGGTTCGGCGCACTTCAAGGCTCCGGCGCTTAGGAACATCTCGCTGAACGTGCTGGACGCCGACGGCAAGATGCTCATGCGCATGGGCTCGGACATGCACATCATGCCCGGCGAACGCCAGAGCTGCATCGGCTGCCATGAAAACCGCCACGGCGGTCTTGCCTCGAGTCCCGGCTCGGCCAGGCCGCTGGCCGCGCGAAAACCGCCGGTTACGCCGAAACGCCCGGACTGGGGAACCGGCGGACTGATCGACTACCAGAAAGTGATCCAGCCGGTCTGGGATAAGTACTGCATCAAGTGTCACGGCGGCGCCAGCCCCAAAGCCGGCATGGACCTCAGCGGCGATCGCACGCGATTCTTTTGCGTTTCGTACGACAATCTTGTTGAGCGGGACACCGTCAATTTCAACGCTCCGTTCGCCGGAGGGCACGACGAGACAACGCCTCGCAGTGTCGGATCGATCGTCAGCCGTCTGTGTGATCACATCGAGGGCAAAAAGGCCAAGTGCGGCAAGGCGATTCCCATTGCCGATCGTAAGCGAATATACGCGTGGATCGACGCAAACGTCCCG
>CAYMSH010000091.1:0-18050 GCA_964392945.1 uncultured Planctomycetaceae bacterium
TGATTCCACCTTATTCCAGGCCGGATACTGTCCAGCGCATGGGGACAAGCTAACACAGACACCGAAGGCGCGGAGATCTACTACACACTTGACGGCAGCGAGCCGAGCGAGACCAACGGGACGCTTTACAGTGCGGAGATTGCGGTCAGCGGCACGTCGGTTGTTCGGGCCAGGGCGTTCAAGTCCGACTTTGAGCCAACGAACATCGACACGCAGACCTACGTCTTCCTCGACGACGTGGTGACACAATCGGCCGACGGGTCCTACCCCGGCGGCGACTGGCCTACTGGAAACGTTAACGGCCAGTCGATAATCTACGGAATGGACCCCGACATTGTCGGCGGTTACAACACCGTGGACCAGGTCAAGGACTCGCTGCTTTCACTGCCGACGCTGTCAGTAGTGACGGATCTTGCGAACCTGTTCGACCCGTCGACCGGTATTTTCACGCACGCCGGCAATGATGGTCTGGCCTGGGAGAGGCCGGTCTCCATTGAACTGATGTATCCCGACGGCGCGACGGGGCCCGGTTTCCCCGACGGAGTCGACGACGGGTTCCAGATAGACGCCGGGATCCGAATCCGCGGAGGCTACAGCAGGTCCGGAAACAACCCGAAACACGCCTTCCGCTTCTTCTTCCGCGACGAATACGGCGCCACGAAACTCAACTACTCCCTCTTTGGCGACGAAGGCGCCGATGAGTTCGACAAGGTCGACCTTCGCACATCGCAGAACTACTCCTGGGCGTTCGGCGGACCGAACAACAACACGATGGTCCGCGATATCTACAGTCGCGACTTGCAGGGGCAACTCGGCCACGAGTATTCGCGCGGACGGTACTACCATCTCTATATCGACGGTCAATACTGGGGCGTCTTCCAGACCGACGAGCGCGTGGACGAGAGTTTCGGCGAAACCTACTACGGTGGGGATGCTGAAGACTACGATATTGTCAAGCCCGACGATAACAGAACCGTTTTCGCCACCGACGGCAATCTTGATGCGTACTACAGGCTTTGGGACGTCACTGCGAACATCGGTTACGCCGACACGACCAACTACTATCGCGTTCAGGGCATGAACACCGACGGAACGGTGAACCCCGCCTACGAACGCCTGCTGGACGTGGACAACGTCATCGACTATATGATCATCACGTACTACACCGGCGACAGGGACGGTCCCGGTTCGTGGTACACCATGGGCGGTTCGGGTCCGAACAACTTCTTCGCCCTGTACAACCGGGAGAATCCCGACGGGTTCAAGTTCTTCGAGCACGATTCGGAGCACTCCCTGGGCACCGGCCAGAACAATATGATCCTGCGCAACGGCGAGTTCCTCGGTGACGACGCCGCCGACGGTTGGTCCAGCGTAGCGCATCTCCAGAACAGGTTTGCGCCGCACTGGCTCCACGAGCAACTGGTCGATAATCCGGACTACGTCAGCCGATTCGCCGATCGCCTGTATGCGGCGATCTACAACGACGGTCCGATGGCGTACGCCAACTCGCTGGGCCAGATAAACTACCGAGCCGGCCAGGTCGACGAGGCGATGATCGCCGAATCGGCGCGATGGGGCGATACGAAGTCCAATCCGCCGAGGGATCACGAGGACTGGGTTACTGACGTAAACGAAGTGAGAAACTGGATATCCGGGCGAAGCGATACGCTTATCTCCCAGGTCCGGGCCGTCGGATGGTATCCGAGTATCGATCCGCCGGCGTTTTCCGTAAACGGTTCGCTGCAGCACGGCGGCACGATCGACCTGGGCGACTCGCTCACGATCGCCGCCGCGTCGGGAACGGTTTACTACACGCTGGACGGTTCGGATCCCGCCGATTCCGGAACTCCGTACGCCGGCGCGATTCCGCTGAACTCCAGCATGCACGTAAAGACCCGCGCCTACACAGGCGGCGAGTGGTCGGCTCTCTGCCAGGCCGCATTCTATGTAGACCTGGCGCCGGATATTCGCATCACGGAGATCATGTACAATCCGGCCGACCCGAGCCAGGCCGAGATTGACGAGGGATTCATCGACAGCGACGAGTTCGAGTACATCGAGATAAAGAACATCTCGGCCAGCGAGACGCTCCCGCTGTGGGGCCTGCGATTCAGCAACGGCGTGAGGTACACGTTTGACAACGTCTCTGTCGCGCCGGGCGAGTATGTCGTCGTCGCAAGGAACATCGCGGCGTTCAACTATCGCTATCCGACTTTCAGCGGCACGCTTGTCGGTCCGTTCGACGACGGGATGTCGCTGAGCAATTCCGGCGAGAAGATCGAACTCGACTCGCCGGTCGGCGGGATCATTCACGAGTTCACCTACAAAGACGGTTGGTACGATCATACCGACGGCGACGGGTTCTCGCTGACTATTCGCGATCCCGACGCCCCCGATGCGGCGATGTGGGATGTGTCTGAAGGCTGGCGCGCCAGCGCCGGTCCGGGCGGTACGCCGGGCTACGACGACGTCCTGACCGATCCGGGTTCGATTATCATCAATGAAGTCCTGGCGCACAGCGATGCGCCGTTTGTCGATACCATCGAACTGTACAACGCAGGCGATCAGTCCGTTGACATAAGTGGGTGGTTCCTCAGCGATTCGTCACTGGATATGACCAGCTACGAGATTCCCCCAATGGCTCCGATAACGCCGGGCCAGTATGCGGTCTTCTACGCCGATACGCACTTCGGCGGAGACTTCCTGCTCAGCGAGCACGGTGACGATGTCTATCTGTCGTCGAATTTCGGCGGCCTGGCCGGCGGATATCGCCAGCACGTAGACTTCGGAGCCTCGCCGAACAACGTCTCGATCGGCGTGCACGTCAAGAGCACAGGCGGATCGGATTTCACCCTGTTGGACTCACACACATTCGGCGGCGCCAATTCGGATCCGTACTTCGAGGACCTGGTGATCAACGAGGTGATGTACAACCCGTCGGAGCCGACGGCCGCGGAGATACTGGCCGGATATGCCGACAGAGACTATTTCGAGTTCATAGAGATATACAACCGTTCAACGACAACCACACACACGCTGAGCGATTATATGGTTTCCGGCGGCGTCGGGGCGACGTTTGGATGGTATGACGCCGCTGGCGACGGAGCCGAATCATGGACGCTCGAACCCGGCGCGACCGCGACGTGGAATGCGACTCTCTCGCCCGGGGCCGACAGCTACGAGGTCTTCGCACGCTGGGACCTGCTTGACGCACACGGCGACGAGCGGAACCTGGACGGACAGGCTCGCTACGCGATCACCCACGACGGCGGGACTACCGAAGTTCTTCGCGATCAGAAGCCCGAATTGACCGACGAAGGCCCGGACTATATCGATCAGCTCGGTTGGGTCTCGCTGAGGACATACACGTTCGATGGGACCGGACGCGTCGTCCTCACGCGAGGGACCAATAATCCCGACAACTGGACCATCGCCGATCAGGTCAAGTTCGTTCGCGCCGGCCACGCCGACGTCGTGATCGACGCCCCGACGCTCGATTCACGCTACACCGCCGCCGGTTCGACAACGATAGGCCCCGGCCAGCGCGTCGTGCTCGTGAGCAACTACGACGCGTTTGATTTACGCTACGATATCGCGGGGTCCGGAATTACCGTCATCGGCGAGTACACCGGACTTCTGGCCAATAACGGAGAGAAGGTCAAACTCCAACGCGCCGGGACTCCGGACCCGTCGCCAAGTTACTACATTCCGTACTATCGCATCGACTACGCCAACTACGGCGATCTGGCGCCCTGGCCGGTCGAGGCCGACGGATCAGGCGCTTCGCTGGCTCGCCTGCGCACCGGTTCTGTCGAGCGATACGGAAACGATCCGCTGAGTTGGGCTCCGAGCCTGCATCTGGGAACGCCGGGTTATGTTAACGATTTTATCGATTCAACGCCTCCGGACGCTCCGACGGGGCTGTCGGCCCAGGTTTCGCTCGTCCCGGGTATGCAGATCGATCTGTCGTGGACCCCATCTGTCGAACTAGACAGCTTCGTGGACCATTACGTGATCTATCGCGACGGAGCCGAGATAGGCGCCTCGAGTACCGAATCGTTCACCGATACGAACGTTTCGATTGCAACTGAGTATTCGTATACGCTCCAGGCGGTCAATCGCGATCAGTATGTCAGCGGGCTCTCTTCGGCAGTCGATATCACCATACCCGGACTGATCACCTACGGCGTAACTTCATCGACTACGATGTACCTGGTCTTCAGCGAGGCGCTGGATCAGACTTCGGCCCAATTGTTGGGTAACTACTCCATCAATGGCGGAGCCGTATTGTCGTCGGCCACACTGGATCCGGACAATGTTACGGTTACTCTGACAACGTCCGAACTTCAATCCGGTCAGCCGTATACAGTCACTGTCGGCTCGATCGCTACGGTTTCCGGCTCGCTGATGCCGGCCGGCCAGCAGGTGTATTTCGACTACGCTCCGTCGGGTTCCGGATTCATCCTCCGCGAGTGGTGGACCGGCATCGACGGAGTCGCAGTTACCGATCTGACCGGCAGCCCGAACTACCCGGATAGTCCCACCGGCTCGGACCTGTTGGCCAGCTTCGAGGCTCCCGTCAATTGGGCCGAGAGCTACGGAACGCGTATTCGAGGATACGTCCATCCGCCGGAAACAGGATTCTACACGTTCTGGATCGCCAGCGATGACGGCAGCGAGCTGTATTTGTCGACCAACTCCGATCCGGCCAATGCTGCGCCGATCGCCTTCGTCGCAGGTTGGACCAACTCTCGCCAATGGACCCGTGAGAGCAACCAGCGGTCGGCGGAGATATATCTCACGGCCGGACAGAAGTACTACATCGAGGCGCTCCAGAAGGAAGGCGGCGGCGGTGACAATCTGGCGGTGGCCTGGCAGATGACCGGCGGGGCTTTTGAAGGTCCCATTCCGGGCAACTACCTCTCGCCAGTCGTGCTTCCGCCGAGCCTGGAATCGGCGGCGGTTATTGGTCCGACGCAGGTTCTGGTGACCTTCAGCAGCCCGGTTGCCGAGGCAAGCGCTGAAGATATCGCCAATTACGAAATAACGTATCCCATAAGTCAGCCAGTTGGGATTCTCTCGGTGGTCTGGAATCCAATTGAGCCGACCGAGGTGATTCTGAATCTCTCGGAACTTCTCGTTCTGGACTTGACCTACACGTTGACAGTGAACTCGGTGGCCGGCCCGGGAGGCGTCGAGGTGGATCCGGATTCGACTTCTCAATTTGTTTACAGCGATTCGGATCTCCCGAGCCTCTGGACGTTTACCGGCGATTCAGACGGATTCGGCTACGCGGACGATGCTTTCAACGGTACGTCCAATCCCGGCAAAGCCGCCGGTTCCCACGAAGGGTCAGGCGGATATGTCGGAGGCGGACTGAGGGTCTATCTTGGCCCGGGGCACACCAACGGATCCACCTCCGGGGCGTGGGTGCGAACGTTCGACGCCGGATCGGGCGGCGCCGCCGATGTGTCCCTGCGATACCGAATGATAATGGGTGAGGGCTACGAGACCAACGAGTTCGGCGAGGCGTTGCTGGAGATTGACGGCGTTCGATACGGAACCGCCGCCAACAACAGTCTGGTCCACGCAGCCGGAAACGGAAACGGCAACGGTTTGTACGACACCGGCTGGCTGCAGGCTTCGTTTGAAGCTACTCTGGCTCCCGGAACCAGGACAATATCTCTGGGCGCCTACAACAACGCCGCCACGTTCGGCGATGAATTCGTCGAAGTGTTCTTCGATAATGTCTCTATTGCGGTTCAGGATTCAGTGCCCCCGGCAGCGGATGTTGCTGACGTAGAACCCGATCCGAGAACCGCCGGCGTTAATGAGATCGAGATCGTTTTCAGTGAGGAGATTACCGGTCTGGACATCGGCGATCTGGCGCTGAGTAGGGATGGCGGAGGCAATCTGCTGACCGGAGCCGAATCGCTCACGTCTTCAAATAGTATTATTTGGACCCTGGGGTCGCTAACGCTGTTGACAGCCCCGGCCGGGAACTACACGTTGACGTTGTCGGCGATAGGGTCAGGTATTGAGGATTCCGCGGGCAATGCGATGACCCAGGACGCCTCGGACTCATGGGTGCGAGCGTCCACTCCGCCGTTCGTGGATAATCCCGTAGCCGATTTCGCCGTTAATCGCGGCGGAGCCGACAGCCTGCTGGATATTTCGGGTGTCTTCGACGACGCCGACCCGGGCGACTTGCTTACGCTTTCACTGTCGGGCAACTCAAACCCCGACCTGGTCGGTGCGAACCTGGTCGGCAGCGATCTTACGCTTTCTTACGCGCCCGATCTCAGCGGACTGGCCGACATCACCTTACGTGCGACGGATATCGACGGCAACTGGGTCGAAGACATGTTTACAGTCACGGTGAATCCGCCGGCTCGTATCGTCGCACGCCGAGTTTTCTACAATAACTCCTCGTTGGACGGCGACGGGCCCCTCGCCGGTCCGGGCGACGACGGCGCGATTGCCGAAGACAAGCGAGTGATGCTGTCGGGCGGTCTGGCTGGTCTTGTCAACTATTCAAACTACTGGCGCGGGATTAACGGCGTCATGATCGATGTCGCTGACATGCCCGGCACGCCCGTGAGCGACGATTTCGAATTTATGGTCAGCGCCCCGGCCGCACCTGGCGGGTGGGTCGCTGGTCCGCTTCCAACGATTAGCGTGCGCCCCGGCGAAGGTTCTAACGGATCGGATCGCGTGACGCTTGTTTGGGACGACGGCGCTATTGTCGATAAGTGGCTCAAGATTACCGTGAAATCCTTTGGCGACATCGTCCTCGAGGCCGACGACGTGTTTTACTTCGGCAACATAGTTGGCGACTGCGACGGTGACGGATCCGTCGGCGCCGGCGATTACGACGTGCTGGTGGATGAATTTGGCTTAAGCGGCGACGATCTCGCCTCGGACTTCAATCGTGACGGCCTCGTCGATCTCGCCGATTTCCTGATCATGCAGGACTGCTACGGTTCGGCCGTATCGGCTCCTGCGGTGCAGCCCGGCGACGCCGACGGCAGTGGCGTAGCCGACGGCGCCGATTTCGACATCCTGCGATCTCGGCTTGGTCTTGCCGGTGAGGGTCTTATCGGCGACTTCGATTCCGACGGTTACATAGGCCTGTCAGACTTCGTGATACTGCGTGAGAACTTCGGAGCCAGCCTTCCTGCAGCGCCTCTTACCGGACTGGTCACTTCAGTGAACCAGTCGGAGCCCCAAACAGCTCCAGCAATTCCGCCTACATCGCCGCAGGCGCCAATATCGACGCATGAGGTTGTCGTTTCCGCACCCCAACCCCAACCCACAGCCATCAGTTTCCCGCTGCAATCCGTCATCTCACAATCGCCACGCAGCGACGAACCCGAGAACCGCGACTTAACACCACGTCCCGAGCGTAAACTGATTGGCGTACTGTCTGGCTCCGGAGACTTCAGCGACGATCTGATGGTTGACATTCTGGCCGAAACGTCGCTAACAACGCCTCTTACAGTCTGAATCCTGAATTCTCCATAAATTATTTCCCAGCCTGCAATAGACCACATCAGCGAGAGTTATATCCTTATAATGTACCTGTTGCGGCTGAGCGATGGATCGAATCGGTTCGGATAATTTTCTTGTAACCAATCAGCCGTAGTGGTCAAGTACACGCATCAGGGCTTGTCGGCCCAATGCCGGGAAGTTGGTTTTCCGGCCGGTGCACAAATTAAGGATAGTTATATGGGTAGATCTATAACGTGCCTTGCCCTCGCGGCCGCGATTATCATGTCGGCCTCTACAGTCCGCGCGGAAGGGAAATGGGAGACAAACGCCGCAGCCGAGCAGGCTTCCGAGTTGGGCTTGAAATGGCTGGCGAGCAATCAGGGCAAAGAGGGCAACTGGGAGAGCCAGGACCTTGGTCTGGTTTCGATGGGGGCCCTGGCGTTTCTGTCTACAGGCAATACCCCCGAAACCGGCAAGTATAGGGAAAACGTACGCAGGGCTCTTGATTACATACTGGCCAACGCCAAACCGTCCGGGATGCTGAACATCACGGGCAATCGGCGCGACATGTACAATCACGGGCTGGCTACGTTTGTGCTTACCCAGGCCTACGGGATGAGCAATGACAAACGCCTGGGACGCGCCCTGCGAAAAGCCGTCAAGGTCATCATCGACGTCCAGTGCAAGGACGGCGGGTGGGACTATGTCGGAGCCCGGCAGGACCGCGGCCACGATCTGTCCCTGGCGGTCATGCAGGCAAAAGCCCTTCGCGGGTCGATGGATATCGGAATACACATCCCCAGAGACACCATCACGATGGCTGTCAAATCCGTTCAGGGCTACTACCGATCCAGCGGCAAGAACGCCGACGACCTGGCCGCTCGATACAGATGGACCCATAAAGACGCCAAATACCCGGGACGATTCACATACAACGGCGGACAGGGCACCACGGCGATGGCCGCCGCCGGAGCCGTATGCCTCCAGGAATTCGGGAAATACGAAGATTACCGGATTCGGCGGAGCATGAACGAAGTGCTCGGCGATATTAAGACCCGCATGAAGGTCGAATCCGGGAAGATACCTTTCGACTCCTACACGATGTACTACGTGGCCCAGTCGCTGTACCAGATGGGGGGCAAGGTCTGGCAGGAAGGATACCCACTGATCCGCAAGGCTATTGTCGACTCCCAGGTGCGAAAGGGCGGATCCGGCGGCGCCGCGGACATCGGCTCATGGGGTGGCAGGCGAGTCAGCGGAAAGCCCGGTCAAATGTACGGAACGTCAGTGGCTGTCTTCGCGCTGAACATCCCCAACAGGTTCCTGCCGATCTTGCAGGAAGGCAAAACCGGAGGCAAGCGGAAGGGCATTCGCAGGGCGATCAAGCTGGCCCCGGCCGATGAAAAGACAAAACTAGCCGACAATAAAGAAGCCTCAAAGACGCCCGTCGTGTCGAAGAACACCGACGGGAAAGCCGATAGTCCCGTGAAACTGGCGCTTACGATCCGACGCGACGCAACCAGCGACGCGCACTCGAAAAAACGAAAGGCATTGACTGAATAATGAGCTTTCTATCGGGCATATTCCTTACGGCGTTAGTGGCCGCCGGTGGACCGCTGATTATCCACCTGCTGAACCGCAGAAGACGTCGGACAATCTACTGGGGACCCATGGACTTCCTTATCGAGGTCATAAAGAGGTCCCGACGCATACTGCACCTGCGCGACGTGGCCCTATTGGTCCTTCGCACTGTTGTGGTGATCCTGTTTGTCCTGGCGATGGCGAGACCGTACTGGTCGGCAGGGGCCGACGCAGGCGGAAGCACACAGCCCATGCACGCTGTTATCGTAATTGACAACAGCTTGTCGATGGGCTTCGCCGAACTGGACAAAACGCTCCTGGCCAAGGCCCAGATCAAGGCCGTAGAGTTCATCGAGGCTCTGCCTTCGGGATCGGAGATATCGGTTATTCCGCTGTGCTCCTATTCCAGATGGCATACCCGGGACGTCTACAGTTCGACTGAAGATGCTACAGAGGCCGTCAATCGCATAGAGATCGTCGATCGCTCGACGCCTCTGGCCAGCGGAATCGAAGACGCTCGCACCGCTTGCGAGATGGCCAGCGATCTGCCGACCAAACGCGTGGTCTTCATCGGCGACGTCCAGCAGAGAAGCTGGTCCCTGGACGGAGTCGAGAACAAACTCAAGGGCATCACCGACGTTCAGATCGTACAAGTCGCTCCGCCGGAGCGAACCAATACGTGGGTCTCTGAGTTCAAGCTTCTCCACGGTATTGCAGATACTGATTCGGCGGCCATCTTCCGAGCCACTATCAGGCACGACGGCAAGCCCCGCAAAGGCGTACGCGTGGCGCTGAGCATTGACGGGACAACGGCTTCTGAGCCGCAGCATGTGGATCTCGTAGACGGACACGAACTTCAACTCGACTTCCATCACAAGTTCAACGTCGGCGGCAGCAGCGATCAGCCGAGATTCGTACCGGCCAAGCTGAGCATCACGCCGGACCACCTGGCGATGGACGACTTCCGGACCATGATCGTGCCGGTTGTCACCAGGACTCCGGTGCTATTCATTGACCAGCACGGCCGCGGCGAACGACCCACGGAAAACATGTTCGGCGAGACTGCACGAGTTCGCAAGCTGCTAAGCTCCAGATCTCGCGACGCATCGGGCCGCAAGCAGTTGGTCAGGCAGGTCCTCAGGACCATCACTGAAATCACCAGAGAGGATCTTAAAGAGGCCCGTCTGGTGGTTATCGCCGGGGTCGAGGCCCCGACTCCCGAGGCCGTCGCCATGCTGCGGGAATACGTAGCACAGGGCGGAAGCATCTTCCTGGGCGCCGGCGACGGGTTCGACCCGATCCGCTGGACCAGCGAGGCCTGGCTTGACGGGGCGGGAATCCTGCCCGCGCCGCTGACCGATACGCCTGTCGGACGCATCCCCGAGGCCAACCAGACCCGCCTTGTCAGTTTCGGACTGAACGCACAGACCGTAGTCGGCCAGGCCCTGTATCTCGATACGAGTCCCGAAGACACCGAGAAAATCCTGAAGACCCCTCGTTTCTTCAAGGCTGTCGTCGCTGACATCGCCGCGGCGAGGAAGGCGATATCGCAGACCGAACGAGCGAGGATCGAGAAGCAGCGAAAATGGTTGGCGGATTACGAAGCCGACCAGAAGAACTGGAGCCAACTGGAGGCCGCGGGAAAACTCACCGCCGCCGACAGCGCCAAGCGCGACGCCGCTCGTCGCAAGTCCGATTCGCTGTCTCCCAGATGGCTGGTGTGGCGCAATCCGCTGGCCAGAGACGCCTCGGAATTCGAACTGGACGAACTGGTGAACTTCACCCAGCCGCGAGTGCTGGGAAAATACGACAACGGTCATCCCTTCGTCGTCGAACGAGAGATCGGCAAGGGACGCGTAGTCATGCTCACTTCAGGCATGTGGCCCAAGTGGAACACCCTGGCGCTGGATAACGGCGTGCTGCTGCTGGACCGGATCATGAGGTCTCTACTGGTCCGCTCGCTTCCGGATCGTACGTTCGGGCCGGAGAAGGAGATTCTGGTGCCGCGGCCGGCGACTGACCCGGGCGTCAGCTACACGGTCAAGGCCCCCGGCGACGCCGAACCGACGGTCCAGGGCGTAGAGGCCCTGGGCGCCCAGAGCTACGGACTGCTGCTCAGATCCATCCAGAAACGCGGTGTGTACGACATCAAACGCCAGGGCGACGAAACCGACGGATCCGACAACCCCGAGAAGCCCGCCTGGTCGATGGCCCTTGCTGTCAACGGTCCCTCAGACGAAAGCGAACTGGCCAGCAGCGCCAGCAGCGATATTCCCGACACTGTCGGGGAAACCAGCATTAGCTGGGTCGAGGGTGACGCCAAGATCAGCCTGGCCGGAAAGAGC
Organism: uncultured Planctomycetaceae bacterium; assembly: GCA_964392945.1. GTDB lineage: Bacteria > Planctomycetota > Phycisphaerae > SM23-33 > SM23-33 > BS750m-G57. The sequence continues at coordinate 11,418 of CAYMSH010000091.1, forward strand.
TACATAGGGCACGACTTCTGGTGGGTTCTCATGCTCCTGACACTGGGCTGTGTTCTGCTTGAGATGATTCTCCTGACAGGATGGCGGCTTGCGGGCTTGCCGAGCAAATCCGCCGACGCCGCCGAAGAGACTGCAACGCCGGAGATAACGCAATGATGTATTGGCTGGGAAAACTCCTGGGTATAGAGCGACTCGAGTCGGTCACGGACTGGAACGTGCAATTCGCCGCACCGTGGGCTCATCAGCGCCCGGCGCTGGTGTTGTTTGCGGCTCTGGCCATGGGCGTGCTGTCGATCGTTTTCTACCTGCGCTACCAGGGCCTGAAACACAAGAGAGCCAGCATCAGCATGGCGATCTTCAGAGCCGTTCTGCTCAGTATGCTGATTTGGATACTGGCCGAGCCGGAAGTGGCGATGAAGGTCAGGCAAACTCCGCGACCGCTGCTGCTTATGCTGTTCGACGGCACTGACAGTATGAATATGACCGACGGCGTACCGGACAAGGTGCAGGCCGAGCTGAAGGGCTCCCTTGGCGATGCGACTCCGAAATTCGACGCGGCCGACAATCCGCCAAGTCGGCAGAATCTCGTCCAGGCGGCGATTCGCAGTCAGCAGTTGGGCTGGCTGGACAAACTCAGCAAGAAGTTCCGCCTGAGGGGCTACGTGATGGACAAGCCCGACCAGGTGCGGGAAATCCAGATCCCGCAACTTGACTCCGGCGAGATCGATACCGAGTCCGTAGCCGCCGAGCTTAACGACACCAAGGCTAATGTGACCGCACTGGTAACGGCGCTGGACGATCTGAGACGCCGCAGCCGCAGCCATCTGCTGGCCGGCGTCGTCGTTGTCAGCGACTTTGACCAGAACCGAGGCCAGCCGATCCTGAACGCCGCACAGCGAATGAAGACGCCGATCTACACTGTCGGTGTCGGTCCGTCGCAGGCGACAAATCTCTCGGTCTCTCTCCAAGCTCCGCTCGTCCTGAAAAAGGGCGAGAAGACAACCGTTACCGCAACCGTGCGGCAAAGCGGACTCAGCGGGCGAGATGTTGAAGTAGAACTGCTGGCCCGGCGCCTGGGCACGATCGAGGGAACCTCTGCAGGCGAACAGTTCGAACGCGTGGCCCAGAGCACAACAGTCAGGCTGGACGGCGACAGCGTCGACGCCGACATTGTGTATCAACCCCAGGTCACCGGACGATTCACCCTCGAAGCCAGAGTCAGGGGCCAGGAAGGCGAAGTTCTCCAGGAAGACAACAGCGATCAGCGAGACGTGATGATACGCGACGAATCGCTGAAACTCCTGTTCGTAGAACACGAGCCGACGTGGGAGTGGCGGTTCATGAAGGAAGTGTTCCATCGCCATCCGATGATCGGGCGAGAGGGCTTCCGCACGTACCTGGATTCGGCGGACTTCAGCGTTCGCAGAGGAAACGATCTGTTTACCGAGACTCTCATTCGATCGCGGGAAGAGTTCTTCAGCTACGACATAATCTTCATCTCGGATGTTCCGGGAAGAACGCTGTCTCCGCAATTCCAGGAAATGCTGCAGGAATACGTCGTGAAGTTCGGCGGCGGCGTTGTAGTGCTGGCCGGGCCGAGATATGGGCCTTCGGCGCTCCTTGATACGAAAATCGCTGACATGCTGCCAGTGGTTCCCGGTCCGGGAATCAGGCTTCGTCACGGCCAGTTCAACCTGAGCCTGACCCCGCAAGCCGAACAGTACGACTTCATGAAGCTTGGCGATAACGATTACGAGAACGCCCAGGCGTGGGGCAGCTTCCGAAAACTGCAGTGGTACCAGCCTGGTCTGCGGCCTCATCCGCTGGCTACAGTGCTGGCCGAGCATCCTCGCGATCGTTGCGTTGACGCTCGCACACCCCAGCCGCTGATCGCCGTACGCCGCTTCGGAAAGGGCGAGGTCATATACTTCGCCTTCAACGAAACGTGGCGTCTTCGAAAACTCTTCGGCGAGAAGTACTACTCACAGTTCTGGGGACAGATCATCTACCGGATGGGACTTTCCAGGGCTCTGGGCTCCCAGAAACGTTTCCGGGTTGAGACCGATCGTGCGGTTTACCAGGCCGGCCAGAAGGTTCGCGTAACTGTCGAGGCCTACAGCAGGAACTACGAACCGCTGGACTTGCCGACCGGCAGCCTGTCGTCCCGCATGATCGCACAACAGGTCTCGGGCCAGTCAAAGCCCGCACAAACCCTGGTGAGCATTCCGCTGAGCCGCGACAAGGTTATTTACGAGACGTCCATCCCGGTCTTCACCAGCGGACTGCACAGACTGCTGGTCAAAGACCCGATCACGCTGGACGAAGTTGAGGCTACGTTCAAGGTTTCTCCGACGACCGCCGAAGGGCGATCGGCCGTAAGGGACGTTGCGATGCAGCACGCACTGGCTGAGAACACCGGCGGAAAATCCTACGAGTTGCACCAAGTGGCTTCCCTGGCTGACGACGTCAGGGACCGCAGCGTGGAAGAATACAGCAATCGTCGCCTGCCGCTCTGGAATACGTGGTTGGTCCTGGTTCTGGGACTGACGCTTATGCTGGGCGAATGGTTAACCCGTAAGCTGATGAATCTACAATAATGAAACGACTACCGAAAATTCGTTCGGGCCTGGCCCGACTGCGTATGTTCCGCTCCACAGTGCGGCTGGGAATGATGGGCTCGACAGTATTGACTATCATACTGTGGGCTCTGGCCGTGGCGTTCCTGCTGGATTTCTGGATCCAGATGGGCCAGTTGGAGCGAGCCATTGTCCTCGTCGCCGTTATCGGCGTCACGATCTGGTCCCTGGCGAAATTCATGGTTCCGGTCATGAAGGTCAGTGAATCGGACACCGCGCTTGCCGTTATGGTTGACAACATGCATGGAATGCATTCCGACTTGGTCGGAGCCATCCAGTTCGCCGACGACAATCGACCCCAGTACGGGTCAGAGCGTCTCCGCGAGGCCGTCGTCGAGAATACCGGGAAAGCCGCCGGAAGCATGAACTTTCTGGAGGGTTTCTCACGCAAGGACATGTTCCAGCGAATTGGCATATTCGCCGCTACTGCGTTGATCTGCCTCGGCCCGGCCGTGGCGTTCGGCAATTACACCGGGGCATTTCTCAAGCGAATGATGCTCATTGACGCTCGCTATCCGACCCGTACGAAGCTGGAGGTGATCCGGCCCCAGTTGGACAAGGGCCACGCCGAAGGCGACTCGGTTACTTTCGAGGTCCACGCCACGCACGTGGCTGGCCCGCTCGAACTGCCTGATTCCGGCGAGGTCCGAGTTGTCGCCGAAAAAACGGGGCTGGAAGCCGTAGTGGAGCTTACGAGAGAAAGCGAGAAAGACGCCGTGCCGGCGATCTATAGCGGTACGCTGAATCGCGTGCTGGACAACCTGTCATACACCGTCTATCTCGGCGACGATCAGTCGGATCTTCGCCAGTTGAAGATCGTGCCGCGTCCGCGGGTTACACTCGAGATGAAAGTGATCGCCCCGGAATACGTTCGCGGAAAAGTTTCGCCCAAGGCCAAGAGCCAACGGCAGACGATCGCCGTTGAAGGCTCGAAGATCATCCCGGTCGTCAGTTGCGACAACAAGGAGTTGAAGGCCGGCAAGATCAAGTTCGAAAAGACCGAAGATGAATTCGATATGACCCTCCGCGACGGCAAGCTTGTGTTCGATGCCGAGAACAGCCCGCTTTCCAGCGTCTCGGAAATGGTGCGTTTTGAAATTAATGTAATCGACACGAAGAACCAGAAGCCCGAGAGCCCGATAAAGGGCCTGGTGCATATCGCGGCGGACCTTCCGCCAAGGGCCGCCCTGATGGGCTTCAGCCGGTACATCGTCCCCGGCGCGGCGCCCGAACTGAGATACAAGGCCCTCGACGACTACGCCTTGGGCGACATTGTGCTTCACCTGGCGGTCATTGACGCCGACGGTCGTGAAACCACCCAGCCGCTGGTTACGCTGGCCAAAGTCGCCGGCAAGTTCCCCGGCTACCAGGGGTCTTACACGCTGAATATAGCCAACCTGAAACTGCAGAAGGGCTACCAGATATCCGCATTTATCGACGTTACGGACTATCGAGGCGAACTCGAAGGCAAGTCCAGGCGATCGGAGAAGTGGATATTTGAAGTTACTGACGACGCCGGCGTCCTGGAAGCGATGGACCGGCTGACCGAACAGATGGACAAAAAACTTGACGAAATACTCCGCGCCCAGTTGGAGGCAGGAAAATGATTAAGCGTAAACAATCCGTCCGGTGCGCCGTTTTGCTTGGAGCTTTGGTCCTTTGCGGGCTGATGTCGATGTTGGCCGATACGGTTTCGGCACAGCCGGCCTCTCGCGACAAGCAGCTGATCGCACGCCAGCGAGACTACCAGAAGAGAGCCCAGAGACTCATGCGGGAACTTCTCAACGGTGTTCTGCAAAGGCACATCAAGCAACTCGAAGAGAACAAAATGAGCAAACTTCCGCTCTATAATGATCTCAAGGAGATGCAGGATCGTTCCACTAAGCTGATCGACAAGGAGATGAAAGCGGCTGTTGATCTGCTCAGCCAAGCCTACGGAGCCAAGGGCGATGAGCGAATGGTCAAGTACAAAGCCGCCCAGGAGATGATGCAGAGGATTCTCCGCAAGATCCTGAACGAGCGCGAACGGCTTCGGCTCAGGAGGCAGTTGGGAGAACTTATCGAACGGGTCAGATCCATGACCGCCGGCCAGAAAGCAATCCTGAAGACGACCCTGATTCTGAATGACGATAATGAAACCGCCACCGCCAGGGCGATCCACGCACAAAAGGCCATAGGCGCTCTGTGCGAGAGCTTCGGAAAGATCCTGAAGTCCGCTTCGGACCAGTCCGGCGATCTTGGGGCGCTTGCCGCAGACGCCAACAGGGTTATGGAAAAGGCCGACCTCAACACGGCGATAAAGACCGCCGCCACGCAACTGACCGGGGCCGATTTCCCCGAGTCCGCCGCTACGCAACGGACCATTATCGCCGGTTTTGAAAAGATCATGGCCACACTGCAGACCAGCACCCGCCAGGCGCTGGTCCAGGCCCAGGAACAGGTCACTAAACTGCTGGAACGACAGGAAACACTCCTGAAAGCAGTTCGCTCCCAACAGTTTTCCGACGCCAACGCCGATCAATGGGTCACCGAGCAGGGGGACATCACTGAAGGCCTGCGTTCGATAATCGCCCTGGTCGGCACCAGCGAACAGTGCACGCGTCTGGCCGATATGGGCGTAACAGCATCTGAAAACGCCAGACGTGCTGTTTTCGGAAAGGAAAAGACCCAGGCTATTGACGAGCAGGGGCGTGTAGTCGGAGCTCTGGCCCAACTGCTTGAGGAACTTGACAGGCAACTGGCGATGGAGCGGGATCGGACCGCTGAAGAGCTTATGGCTCTACACAAGAAGCTGCTGGAAATCACCGACAAAATCGCCGCGATATCGAAGGATCAAGACAAGGCCTCCCAAGTCTCCGACGCCGACCCGAAGAAAGCCGCCGAGTTGGAAACAGCAGTCGGCAAGGCTCTGAAATCCGCCGTCAGCGAGAAGGACTTGACGAGAATCGTCATCTCGCGAATGCGCACCGCCGCAGACGCCGCAGACGCCGCCGCCGAATCGCTGGACAAGAAAACCGACGAAAGAAAACAGAAACTCAATGCCGCGACACGAGCTGTTCGACATGCCGTAGGACAGGCCAGAGAAGGGGCCTCCTGGGCGCTTATCGACGCGCTGGTGATGACCCTGGGCGAACTGAACCAAGCTACTGAAGTACTGGATCGAGCTTCCGCGGCCAGCAGGTATCTGGCCCAGGAACTCAAGAGCGGAAAGGTAACCGACGAGGAGATGGAATATCCGCGTTCGGAAACCGAAAAGGTCCGGCAGATCGCCGAGAAGATAGCCGAAGGCGTAGCCGTAACGGCTCCCGGAGCCGTCAAGCCGCTGAAGACCGCCGCTACTGAGGCGGCCAAGCTTGTCAAGGAAATGGGCAAGAAGGACAAAGACGCAGCGGCCGCCGAAGAGATTGGAAAGACTCTCGCTACTGCAAGCCTCGGTGTTCGCAAGGTTATAAACGGCACTGCCGGCAAGCTGATCGTAGCAGTCAAGGCCGAACTGGCTGGCGTCGTGGCGCTGCAGGGAAACATCAACAAGATCCTGGACGGAGCCCAAAAACCCCAAGCTCCGCAGATACACACGCTGGCTGACACGGCTTTTGGAAACACTCCGAGCGTTGGCGCCGCACTTCATCGTGCGGCCGACGCTCATCCCAAGGGCGAACGAGACGTGCAGCGAGGCAGAATCCTGGCGGAAATCAAACGCGAGGATCTGGAGTTGCTGCTCAAGGAAGCTGAGAACATCCAGCAACTCAGCAGCACCGATGAGACTACAGCCGATCCAAACGACCCGGAATCCGGGCAGGGCGCTGAAGCCGGACAAGGCGCTGAAGCCGGACAAGGAGCCGAAGCTGGTCAAGGCGCCGAAGCTGGACAAGGCGCCGAAGCAGGACAGGGCGCCGAAGCCGGTCAAGGCAACGCTGCGGCCGTGGGAGAGGCTATTGAAGCGATGACCGGTGGCGGAGAAACCGCCAATGCTCCGCTGGCTGCAGCAGCGGCTATC
>CAYMSH010000092.1:0-11858 GCA_964392945.1 uncultured Planctomycetaceae bacterium
CGCCCCAGGCTCATGGAGTTCATGAGCGAGGAGTTCATCCTGACCGACATCGAGGCCGAAGACAAGTGGGACGCGATCAGGCAACTCGTGGACTTCCTGTACAAAACGCACAAAGTCGTCGGCGTCACGCCGGATGAACTGTATGAATCTGTAGTCGAGCGTGAGAAATCAATGTCGACGGCCGTCGGCGACGCCGTGGCGATACCGCACGGGCGGATTCCAAAAGGGCCCGACATTCAGGGCGTGTTCGGAATTTGTCCCGAAGGAGTCGATTTCGACGCGCCTGACGACAAGCCGGTAGGCCTGATAATGCTGATAGTCACGCCGGCCGAGCACGAGGAAAAGCACATACAAGTTATGGCGGGCCTGTGTGCGATGGCTTCAGATCCGGCAATCCGCAAACGCCTTTTAGCGGCGATAGATCCGCACGACGCCTGGGAAATAATCGCACACGAAGAAATCCGCAACTACAACTATTTCCTGGAAGATTGATTGTCCGGCAAAAAGACAGCCCACAGATTGCAATCTGCGGGCCATCGTTATTGCGTTGGTGCGTTTGAGCGATCGCCAGTTGTTACCAATATTTCATCGCGTCGGCGAAGAGTGTTTCGAGTTCTTCCTGTCCCGCTTCGTTCGGGGCGAGTTTCGTTACTCTGTGCTGGGGCAGCGTGCCTTTGACTAATGCGGGAATGTCGGCGTCGGTGTATCCGACTTCCGACAGGCCGTTGGGAATGTCCAGGTCCCGCATGAATTCGATTATGCGATCCGACAGTATCTTGCCGGCGTCATCCGGGCTTGCTCCGCTGATGTCTACGCCGAGAGCTTCGGCCGCCTCCAGGTGCCGCTGGGGACACGCAGACGCCGTGAAGCGGAATACCGCCGGTGCGTTCAGGACTACCGCCGTTCCGTGCGGCACGATCGGCCAGTCTACGTTGTAGTCCGACGGCTTGTAGTCACGAACCATTCCCGAGACCGGATACGACATGCCGTGGGCCAGATGCACGCCGGCGTTTCCAAAACCGATGCCGGCGTAGGAAGCCGCCAGCAGCATCATCCCGCGAGCTTCGATGTCAGAGGGATCGTCAACCGCTCGCTGCAGGTATTTGGCCAGCATTCGCAGCGACTGGATGGACCATGTATCGCTGATGGGATTGGAGCCCTGGTACGCCGGTCGCAGGTTCGGCCGATCGGGCGCCGGGCGATGATCGTATGGTATAGCCGTGTACGATTCGACGGCGTGGGTCAACACGTCGAGCCCCGTCGAGGCTGCGACCTGGCCCGGGAGCGAGGTGATGTTCTCGGGGTCCAGCAGTCCGAGCGTGGGTTTCAGACGCAGGGACGCGATGCCGGTCTTGGCGTGCATTTCGACTAAGTCGAATATCACTACGCCAGTGGTCTCGCTGCCGGTGCCGGCGGTTGTCGGGATTGCGATGAACGGTTTGATCGCGCCGGGAATCGGCACACCCTTGCCGATAGGGGCGTTGACGTAGTCCAGGAAATCAGCGGGGTAGGTGCTGTAGAGATTCGCCGCTTTTGTCGTGTCGATAGTCGAGCCGCCGCCGATGGCCACGAACGCGTCGCAAGGGTTGGCGTTGGCGAAAGCGATCGCCTCTTTCAGCGATCCGTCTGTCGGCTCGACCCGCACTTTGTCGAACAGCGTATACGATACGCTGTTATCGTCCAGCGACTGCAGCAGCGTGGCTACCGGGGCGAGCTTGGCCAGATTCGGGTCGGTCATCACCATCACGTGCTTTGCGCCCATGTCGGCGAGGTCCATCCCGACTTCCCGCGTCGTGCCCGGCCCGAAGCGAATGTTCGATGATCCCATATTGAAGGCTGTTTCTGTCGCCATTATGCTGTCTCCTGAGTTTTCTTGTGTCGGTTAGTCAACCGGGGAATTTTCGCGTATCGGCGAGAGTTTTGCAATATTCAACAATACTCCAGCCCGTTATTCATTCTGCGCGCTCAGAGGCCTTCCGAGAGAGGATGTCGACTACTGTGGGGTCCACGTTGAGCATGCCTTCGATGGAAATTCGTCCCAGGTTCCGGATCGATTCGGCCGCCGTCAGCCCCAAAACTCCGTCGTCGTCAGACAAACCGAACCCTTCGATCGCCATGAAAGCCGCTCGCATCGCCGCGTCTGCCCCGGTGACTGTTTTCATTGTGCAGCCCGGTTTTGCCCCGTCGCAGATCAGCCCGCTCAAGTCGCCGATTACGTTGTTCACCGCGTGGGTGATCCGCTGCATGTCGATCCCGGCGTGCTGGTAGACTATTGCTCCGGCTCCGGCGATCGCCGCGGCCAGGGCGCAGCCGCAGACTACCGACAGTTCGCCGAGAAAGCATTTAACGTATGCGTTGAGCACGTGCGCCATAGCGATGCTCTCCTGCACGCGCGCCGGCGGTACGGATCGCTCGCGGCCGGCGATGCACGGCACGAGTATCGCCAGCACGCCCTGGTTGCCGGAGCCTCCGGAGGTCATCACAGGCTGGGCCACGCCGGCCATGCGAGCGTCAACCGCGGCGGCCACTCGGGTTTTCACGCGGTAGAACAGGTCATCGGCTAACAGCCCCGTCTCGTGCATGCGGCGAAGTTGGCGCGCCGCTCCGGGGACTTCCACGCCGCGATCGGCCATCGCCAGATTCATATCAACGCCTTCGTCGATGAAGCGTCGATCGTCGCCGTCCAGGGTTACCGCTGCGGCCAGCACGTCGGCCAGGTCCATACTCGCCAGCACCTTGCGATACTGATTTGCATCGTCGCCGGTTTCGCTCGTGCGGCTAAACAGCATCTCTCGGTCCAACTCGATCGATTCGATACTGGCGTGTCCTTCGCTGAGCACGCATCTGGCCGATCGGCCGGCGGCGATCACTGTGGCGTCCACGCGGAAACTTGTTTCTCTAGGCAGGCACGTATAGGCGCACGCGGTGTTGGCCAGCGTCCGGGCTTGTGTCAACACGTTCGGCGTGGCGTCGCGGAGCAGTTCGAGCTTCGCAGAAGAATTCGCCAGGACCGCTCCCATTGCTGCGGCGATTACGTTGCCTTTAGCGCCGTCGCTCCTTGGCACGACGACGGCGGCCCCGTTCTTGTACGTTCCCACGTCGACCTTCAGATCGAGTTGCTCGACCGGCGAGCCCAACCGCTCTGCCGCCACGGCCGCGGCGTACGCACACGCCGCCGGTTCGGTGCATCCGATCGCTGGAAAAACTTCGTTCTGCAAAATGTCCTTCAAAATGTTCATCGTGTCCTTCTCGTCTTTCATTGGGGAACAAGCAGTATCGTTGAAAGGGCCTCGGTATTCAACAATCCACTGGCGTAACCATCCTCGCACAATGCCGAAAGCTTTGCTCTTCGCCCGCGTTGTGCAAACTGGTAGAATGCCATCGAAACGAAAACACTTTTGAGACAGCTTCGAGCCAGACAAGCCAGGAGACTCTCGCTATGCGGTCGATACGACACACCATGGGGCTGCTGTGCGTTATCGCTTGTCTGATGTCAGTCGATCGCCTGGCGGGCGCGGCCGACTGGCCAGCTTACCGCGGCTCCAGCTCTCGAACGGCCAAGACGTCTGAGAAAACCAAGTTCCCGCTTTCGCTGGCGTGGAAGTACGTTCCATCTCAAAGGCACCAGCCGGCCTGGCCGGACAGGTTCCTGCGCGAGCAGGCCGGAATGAGCTTCGACTACGCCCCGCAGGTTGCTATCGCCGGCGGCGTGATCTACTTCGGTTCTTCAACCGATAACACGCTCTGGGCTCTCGACGCGGCGACTGGCCGGACCAGGTGGAGGTTCACCACTGGCGGGCCGATCCGTTTTGCACCGGCGATCTGGAAAGGCAAGGTCTACGTGGTCTCCGACGACGGCGTGGCCTATTGCCTGGATGCCGCTACCGGGAAGCAGATATGGAAATTCTTCGGCGGACTGTACGACAGCCGCATGATTGGAAATCGCCGGATGATCTCGCGCTGGCCGATACGCAGCGGAGTGGTTGTCGACGATGGCATGGTCAACTTCGCCGTTGGCATGTGGACCTCCGAGGGCGTGTATGTCTACGCGCTGGACGCTGAAACCGGAAAAGCGATCTGGTGCAATGATACGAATATCGAGTTCACCTCGGCGCCGCACTTTTCGGACAACATGCACGGTAACATGCCCCAGGGCTATATGGCGGCGTCGAAGGGCAAGATCGTCTTCAATAACGGTCACTCCGGATGCTTTGTCTACGATCGCAAGACCGGAAAGAAGCTTGAAGGCAAGAACTGGGCCGGCGAGCTCATGCCCAACAGACGCGGCAACAGCGCCGAGTTGGTGATGAACGAAGATGGAACGTTCTTCTACGGCGGCTATGTGGATCGCAGGCGAAAGGGAGGCGTGCATCATCCGGACATCCGCGAGAACTGGGCGTTTGCAGGCGACACGCTGATCCGTTGTGACAAGAATCAGGTAATCGCCTCGAGCGGTCCGGAGGCCGAAGCAAAACCGATCTGGCGGCGCGAGTTCAAAGAGATCCCCGCCGGACTGGCGGTGGGAAACGGAATGCTGCTGGTCAGCACGATCGACGGGGCGATCCACTGCTTCAAGCCCGGTAGGAGCACAAAGCCCGCGACAGTCGGGCCCGGCGCCAGGCCGATGGCGAAGACCGCAAGCGGACCGGCGGCGGATGTGCTCAAGGAACTTGCCGCACGTAAGATATCGAAAGGATATGCATTGGTCCTGGGCCACGCGGATGCGAAACTGGGCGAGGCCCTAGCGTCAAACAGTCAACTCCAGGTCATTTGCGTCCTGGCCGACAGGGCCAGAGTCGATTCCGAGCGAAAGCGCCTGCTGGCGACTACCGATATATACGGGGTGCGGATCACGGTCGATCACTTGGTGAGTCGAGAGAAACTGCCTTATCCTCCGTTTTTTGCTAACGTTATCGTGGTCGGCGGTAAGTTTGCGGGCCTTCGGGCCGCCGAGATCCGGCGCGTGCAGCGACCCTGCGGCGGGGTGCTGATCTCAGGCGGAAAAGTTGACGTTCGCGGTAAGTTGCCCGGCGCGTACGATTGGGATTCAAAAGTCAGCGCCGATCAGCGCGTCAAATGGCCTTTGGAGATGCTCTGGTTCGGCCAGCCGGGGCCTATGAATACTGGCGGCAAGGGTTGCGGGCCGCCGATCCCGGTCAACGGCGTGGCTCTGTTTACGGGCAATCCGTATCTCGTAGCACTGGACGCCTACAACAGTGCTGAACTGTGGCGTTGGAAAGTTCCCGACAAGAAAAGGTATCGAATGACGGTTGACGGGCGCTACGTCAACATAACCCTCTCCGGCACCGGCAGGAACGAGAGGGTCGTGCTGGATGTTCATACAGGTCTCAAGGTCAACGTCGTTGGCGGTCCCGGGGTCAGCTTCGGCCCGAGACGCTCTGCGGCGGATCGGGCGCGGTACAGCGCCCCGATGCGAATCCATCCGCTGACCGGCGGAAAGGTCAGCAAGTCATACTCCCGCTCGCACGGATGCCGAGGCGTGGCGTCGTCTGCGGCGATGGATTTCTTCCGCTCCGGATCGTTCGGATACTACGACTATGACGACGACAGTGGCATTCGAAATCTGTCGGGACTGCGTCCTGCGTGCGGGGTCAGCAAGACAGCGGCGTTGGGATTGCTGTTGGTGGCCGACGGCCAGGGCGCCGAGGGTTATGGAATGAAGGGCTGCGACTGCAGGTTCAACTTCCTCGGCGCGTTGGCGCTGGCTCCGGCTCCGCGCCAGCGAAATGAAGACTGGAGCGTGTTCGCCGATAGAGTTCCTCACCTGACGGCCGGGGCCGTGCGGCACGCCAACATAAACTTCGGAGCAGTAGGGGACCGCCGCCACACCGATAAGAAACTCTGGCTGGCCGCGCCTCGCCCCAGAGGCGACGGGTACAAGGGGATATTCATGTCGATGGCTATCCCCTACCAGGCCGAATTCTACGCCGGCCCGCAGATCTATCGGCGCAACGCCGATCGCCTGGCGATCGAGGGAACGGACCGGCCTTGGGTTTACACATCCGGTTATCGCGGACTCAATAGTCTTGCTGTGAATCTGGACTACTACGATTGGCGATATCAGCATCTCGCCCCGGTCTGCAAAACCGCACCCGAGATCGACGGCGAACTTACCGACGCCTGCTGGGACGGCGTGGCCGAGGCGTTCCTGGTCAAGATGGAGCCCGGCAAGTCCGACACCTACACGCACCTGGTCGGCAAGCCCGGCGAGTCGGCGTTTCTTCGCCATGACAAGGATAACCTTTATATAGCCTATCGGAATTACGCTGTCCCCGGCGGCAAACGCCGCGGGCCGTGGCGGGCTAAGGCCAAGGGCAAAGACGCCGAGGTATGGAAGGATGATTGCCTTGATATCCTCATCAGGGGCCAGGGCGAAAATGTTGTTCACCTCGGCGTGTCGGCCTCGGGCGCAACTTATGACGCCCTGATCAAGACGACCGGACGCGCCGGAAGCGGCTCTGCCCGTTGGAAGGGCAAAGAGACCGCTCCGGATGTTTCCTGGAACGGCGTGTGGCGATCCGCTGTCTTGCTTAAGAAGGACCAGTTTGTAGTTGAGGCCGCGATACCGTGGAAGACGCTCGAGGATCTGGGCATCGTTAGAACGGATATGTGGGTCCTGCTGCACCAGAAGAAGAACATCAGATACCTGAAACGCCCCTCGGTCAGATCGATCAACAAGAGAGTTCGGCTTTCGGATCAGGACCGCCTGGCCAAACCGTACACCGTGCGTCTGCATTTCGCCGAACTGGCGAACAACACCGCCGGACAGCGCGTGTTTGACGTGAAGCTCCAGGGCAAGACGGTGCTCAAGGACTTCGACATCCTCTCGGCCGCCGGCGGCATGAACAAGGCGATCGTCAAGGAGTTCAAGGGAGTCATGGCTCTCGATACGCTGAAGCTGGAGTTGGTTTCCGAAGCGGCGGATATGACCGGCCCGTCGGCTCCGATCATAAGCGGTATGCAGATTCTGTGCGAGGCCCCGGGCCCGGTTCCGCAGCCTGTCATGGGAAGAATGACCAACGACAAAGGGACCGGAGCGTTCCGGCTGCAGTCAGAAATTGACAAATTGACCGACAAGCAGCGCAAGGGCGCCAAGTTCGTCGATCCGCTGGGGCCGGCTGGAACGAAATCGAAGAGGAAGTAGTTGATCCTGTAACGCGAAGTTCAAAGGAACATATGATGCGCTATCGCCATATCCTGGGACTGTTGTTTTCTTGCTGTCTAATTGCGGCGGATTCTTCGGCAGGCGCCGGGACTCCCGAGCCGGCGGCGGTGTTTGGCGACAACATGGTTCTTCAACGCGATAAGCCCGCACCGGTTTGGGGCTGGGACCAGCCCGGTCGGAAGGTCACAGTGAGTTTCGCCGGGCAGAGCAAGTCAGCGATCGCCGGCAAGGACGGTAAGTGGATGGTTGTGCTCGATCCGCTGAAACTCAACGCCAAACCGCAGACGATGACGATCTCCGGCGCCGAGAAGATCAAGATCAAGGGCATACTCGTCGGCGACGTCTGGCTCTGTTCGGGGCAGTCCAACATGGGCCGCAACGTCGCGCGAAGCGTGATACCAAAGGACATGAAGTGGAAGCACTCGATGATCCGTTACTGGGGCGCCGGCAAGTCGGAGAAGTATCCGCTGGATCGATTGAAACTCGCCGAGCCTAAATCGTGGAGCATCTGCGCCGACGAGGAGTCGACCCGCGGTTGCTGTGCGGTGGGTTTCTTCTTCGCCCGTCGCGTTCAGCAGGATGTTAAGGTTCCGATCGGCGTGCTGTGGCAGGCCTGGGCGGGCAGCATTATCTCCGAATGGCTGCCGCGCGACGCCTGGCGATCCGAACCGGAGTTGAAGGAGCTGGCTGACAATGTCGACACGTGCTACCCCAACACGCCGCACGGGCGGAAGGTGTGGGCCAAGCGTCTTGTCGAAGTCCAGAGGTGGACCGCACGCGCCGAGAAATCGCTCAAGGACGGCGCCCCGTTTCCGCATCCCCAGCCGCTCATGCCGGAACCGAAGGACCGCGGCCCGTGCGGATTCTACAACGGTAAGATTCACCCGATCGTTCCGCTGGCGATCAAGGGCGTGCTCTGGTACCAGGGCGAAAGCGACATGCGAAACAACCTGTGGGATATCGAACTCAAAGCGATGGCCCGAAGCTGGCGGGACCGATTCGACGTCAAGGGCAAGGGCCTGGATATTCCGTTCTACTGGATGCAGATCCAACGCAGCGGGGGATACTGCAGCCCGCTGGCCCGCCAGGAACAGTTCAACGGTCTGAAGCTCGTGCCTAACGGCGGAATGGCGGTCCTGCTGGATCTCGATGTGGAGGTCCATCCGGTAAACAAAGTCGATTCCGGCATTCGCCTGGCTCTCTGGGCGTTGAATCGCGATTACGGTAAGAAGTCAGTCGTGCCTTCCGGACCGCTGTACAAGTCGCATCGCGCAGACGGCGGCAAGCTGATCGTCGAGTTTAACTACGCCGGCGGCGGCCTGCGAATCGGAGCCAAAGACATGCTCAAGGCGCCTGTGCTGAAGAAGTCCGGTGATTTGCCCAACGTTGAGCTGGCCGGTAAGGACGGGCGATGGCATAAGGCGATCGCCAGGATTGACGGCAAGACGCTGGTGGTCACGTCGAGCGAAGTGTCCGCTCCGCTGCACGTGCGATACTGCTACACCAACATTCCGCCGCCGCCATTCCTGTATAACGCCGCGGGACTTCCCGCCGCCATGTTTACAACGCTTGAAAAGTAATTGCATCCCGGACCCGCGAGGACCGCCATGAACAGAATATACGCATTACTGGCGCTTTGGACTCTGCTGCACGCCTCATCGCCGGCCGGCGGCGTCGAGGTCGCCAACGTTTTCGGACCCGAAATGATCCTGCAGCGCGATGCGGCGGTCCCTGTCTGGGGCCGGGCCGCACCTGGCGAAAAAGTCACCGTCACTTTCGCCGGACAGAGCAAGACCGCCGCGGCCGATCAGATCGGGCGATGGTCGATAGAGCTCGACAAAATGCCGGGCGCAAGTAAGGCCCGCACCATGATCGTAAAGGGCTCCGGCAAGCCCGTCTCGTTCGAGAATGTTCTCGTAGGCGAGGTTTGGCTGCTGCTGAATCACGGGCTCGGAAGGCAGTATTCCTGCGAAGGACCGGTCCCGAACGCCAACACCCGCATCCGCTCGTTCGACGGACGTCGCGCCGACCACAGCCCCACGCCTATCGAAACTTCTGGCCGCAACGACGCCTGGGGTCCCAACTCCCGCAGCAACGGCTTCGACGTTCTGTCAATTCCCTTCGCCAACCGACTCAGCGAAACCCTCGGCGTGCCGGTCGGAATCGTTCGGGTTAGAGTAGGCTCGCTCGATGCGACAATTCCGTTCCAGGGCTTCGCCGCGATCGATGAACTCAAGGACATCGCCGAGCGGGTTGACACCTGGTACCCGGCCACCACGCGCGGTAAGGAAGCCTACGCTCAGTGGCTGGTTCGAATGAAGCAGTGGAACAAGGCCCTGGCCGGCAAGATTCGGGACAACGAGCACATCGCCTCGGGCCAACCGCCCCTGGCTCCGGGCCCCGTTCTGGGCGATCCGACCCAGCCGACAGTCGTGTTCAATCGCCAGCTCAATCCGCTGGTCCCGTTTGCGTTCCGCGGCGCGTTGCACGTTCATAGCGACTCGGCTTCCGGAGATCCGACGTGCACCGGCGATGCTCGCTACGCGTACAAAATGCGGGCTTTGATCGCCGGTCTGCGGGCCGCTTTTCAGCGGGCCGATCTGGCGTTCGCATTCACCCAGCGCAACCAGCCGAACATGTATCACTCGCACACCGCCGGGGGGAAGGTTCGGGTCAATGCGCTGGATTTCAACGCGTGGTTCGCCCATCGCGACAGGCAACGTCGGGTCCTTCCCTACAAGAACACCGGCATGATCGTTACGCTGGACGTGGAGAATTATTCCGGCAAGATCGGCGAGCGTTTCGCCGGTTGGGCTCTGGCCGGCGTGTATCGAAAGCCTGGAGCGTTGTCCGGGCCGATCTACAGGAGCCATCAGATCAAGGGCGACAAGGTGATCGTCCAGTTCGATCATGGCGACGGGTTGATCGCCGCCGGCTTTCCCACAATCGGTCGGCCGCTTGCCGCCCAGAAGGGCGCTGCGCTGCGATTCTTCGCCCTGGCCGGAGACGATGGCATCTTCCATCGCGCCGAGGCCCGCATCGAAGGCGACAGGGTGATTCTCCGCAGCGCTGCGGTAGGCAAACCTGTCGCGGTTCGCTACGCATGCCACTTCGACCCGCGCGGCATGAACCTGTACAATCGCGCGGGCCTGCCGGCCAGTCCGTTCCGCACTGACGATTGGCCCGTGGAGCCGCTGGACGAAACGCTTGAGAAACTGAAGGACAAGAACCCCGGAACGCTCGAAAAGATGCTGGGCTATCCGACGATGCCGCATTCGCACGCGGCGGCGAAAGCTCTTGCCGCCAAAGGCTCCCAGGCCGCCGGGCCGATAGTCGCGAGGTTGCTGGCCAGCAAGAATCCCGATCATCGCTGCGGAGCGATTCGCACTCTTGGTTACCTTCACTGGTACGGCCCGCTGCCGCGAGGGAGCGGATACTACTCCCTCAAGCCGCAGGAAGTTACTCCCGCCGTAGCCGCTGCGATCAAGATGATCGCTAAAGGCGCCGCCGATTCCGACCCGCTCGTTCGCCGCACCGCCGCCGAGGCGCTGTCGCTGATCGGCGCCGAAAACGAGGATGTCTTTGCGATAATCAGCAAGCTGTCGCTCGATGGCGACGCACTGGTGCGCACCGCGGCGATGCGAACCAGCAAGTATCGCTTCAACACGCACGCTCACAACACCGCAATCGCCTATGGGCTGCTGGAGAAAAAACCGTTTGGCGATCGAACGTCTGTGGCGCTGGCGGGCAACCTGCTGAACCATTATCGCATCGAAGGCCCAATTGACGTGACGGCGGCCGGGCGATTCTTCGGAAAGATCGGCCCGGGTCAGGGTGGCCCCGTCGTCGGCGGACTGGGCGATCTGCTGCGCCGCCTACAGGCCACTGACGGCCAGAAGGCGTTAGGCCATCGGCAAGTAATGCCGCAGGTCCTGCATTTGTACTCGCTGGGGTATCGCAAATACTTCCTGTACGGCATCTGGCGATGGGTCGATGTCCCGACCCAAATCCCCGCCATTCGACATGAGATCAAGCGGCTCGAAGGCGAGATCAAACGCCTGCGGAGCGAGAAAACCGAGCGTTGGTCCGACCTGTCTACGCGGTATGCCGATGCGATTGAAGCCCTGCAGGACGTGATCAACAAGGCGCAAACGGACAAGAAGAAATAAACCATTAAACTTCAATGGAGACGAAATATGCGGATCGCGAGAATATCGATCTACCTGCTGACGATCTGTCTGGCTCACATTGCATCGGGCGCCGAGCCGAGCAAAATCGAAAAGGCCCTGTCGGAAGTTCGGGACGTTAAAGCCGATCTGTTCTCGCGCAAGAGCAGCGTTATGGGCACGCTGCCCGGTCCGGCTGAGCTGGCGGCTCACCAGATGCGGTGCAGGCCCATCCCGGAGCCGACAGCGGGCGTCAAACGCGAGATTACTTTCGACGCCGAAACGATCAAACGCGCCGCCAAACTCAAACCGGCCGCGATGCGAAAAGCCAGATCGCGGTCCGTGCGAGTCCTTCCGCTGGGCGTTACCGGTGCGTACGTTACCGAAGCGGCGGGCAAGAGGGAGTTTCTCGTGCTGCACGTGCTGGACCAGACCCCGGCGTCTGGGGCCCTGAAGCTTGACGATATCATAATCGGCGCCAACGGCCGCCTGTTCGCCGACACCGA
>CAYMSH010000092.1:11868-18048 GCA_964392945.1 uncultured Planctomycetaceae bacterium
GGGAAACGCGCTGGTCGAGAGCCAATCGCCTCAACTCGGCGGCAAGCTCACGCTGCACGTGGTCCGAGGAGGCAAACCGCAGAACTCGACGATCGACATGGGCTCCACGCTGCGGTACAGCAAGACCTGGCCGTATAATTGCGAAAAGTCCAGGCAGATCCGCAAAGCCGCGCTGGATTACGTGATGAAGACCTATCCGTGGCACCGCTACGATTTCTGGACGCCCACGTTCCTGATGGCCTCCGGCGACGACGCGGCGCTGGAACTGGCCAGGCGTCACCTGTTCAAGGGGCTCAAGGACAGATACGAGACCAAGACCGGCGCCAGCGGCTGGCGCGACAGCTACACGCTGATCAACCTGAGCGAGTACTACCTTCTGACCGGCGATTCGGCGGTCCTTCCGGCGATTCGCCACCACGCCGAAGGTCTGGCCTGGGCCCAGTACCGCAGCGGAAGCTGGTCGCACGGCGGCGGCAAGAGCGCCAAGACTCTCCTCCCGGGGACCGTCGGCGGCGGTTATGGCGAGATCAACTGCGCAGGCTTGGGTGCGTTTGTAGGTCTGTGCCTTGCCAGGCAGTGCGGCGTGGAACCGTACGACAAAACGCTGCCCCAATCGATCAGGTTCTTCGGCAAGTTCTGCGGTGTGAATTTCCCGTATGGGCTCGGCAGTCCGCCTATGCGGGCCGGGCGCATGGACAACGGCATGAACTCGATGGCCGCCGTCGGCTTCGATCTGCTGGGCGAAGACAAAATGGCCGAACGCTGGGCCCGGTCGGTCTGCTACATGTGGATGGGGCGCGAACGCGGACACGCCGAGGCGATCTTCAGCGCAGCCTGGGGACCTGTCGGAGCCTCGCTGGCGCCGAAAGAGGAGTTCCACGCATTCATGAACCACATGACCTGGGCCTACGAAATGGGCCGTGCCCGGGACGGCGGAATCACCTTCATGCGCGGCGGTCGCTGGCCGCGACCCAATGCGACTGCGGCGATGGGCCTGTTCCTCTACCTGGAGGATCGGCGTCTGCAGATCCTCGGCGGCGACAGCGTTTTCGCCCAGAAGCCGCCGGCCGGCCTGGAAAAGGCGGCACAACTCTACAAGGACAAGAAGTGGAAAGAGCTGCGTGCGTTTTGCGACGCTCATGTCAGGAAAGCCAAAGCCTGTTCGCCCGGGGCGGTATACGCAGGCAAACTGCTGGCCGCTCACGATCGCCTCGAAAAACACGCGGCCGCTACTTTGAAGATCATCGAAAAGAGCATCGAAGACGGCATGCACGCCACGGCACAAACGCAACTGCGCCTGCTGGCCAACATGGTTGGCGCCCGACGTCCTGCGATCGCAAAACTCCTGGGAAAGCTAGGCGACGCAACGGGCAAGGATCCCAGGCGTCCGAAGTACGTCCCGCTGGTCGATGTCGGCAAACTGGCCAAGGAACTCAAACTCGGCAAGGGCGGAACCGACGGCGGATTCGCACATAGTCCCGCTTACATCGCACGGACAAACAAGCAGGGATTCGACGGGATGAAGCCCGAGCAGATCGCCGGTTTCTTCGCTCACCCCAACGGCGCGGGCAGTGAAGGCGCCGTCCTGGCCCTGGCCGACCACGGAACCAAGGCCCTGCCGTTGCTGAAGAAACTCCTGGGCGATACGCATGACGGCGTTCGCGTCGGAGCCCTGAGCACGCTGGCCAGGATCTACGGTTCGGACAGCAAGGAGTATCGCACTGAGGCTCCGCCGGAACTGGCGGAGGTCATAAAGCTCGCCCGCCCGCTGATTACCGACAAGTCTCCGTACGTGCGCAACGCCGCGGCCGGTCTGGTGCTCAGCATGAACATTGTCAATGACGACATCTATCACATTCTCGGCGTTCTGGCTCGCCAGGAGAACAACAGCATCGGCAGGTTCGTGCGGTACGGCGTGAAGGATCCCGAAATCCGGATCAAGCTCTGTATGGAGATGATGAACACGGTCAATCGCACCAGGAGCACGGTGCCTGCGGAGTACAAGCCGCTGCTCTGGGCTTCGTCGACTCATATGGATCTGTGCAGGCCGCACGTGCAGGTCGCCATCGACACGCTGAACAATCCCGAAATCCTCCCTCTGTACGGTTTCTTCTCCAACGGTCCGCCGGAAGCGGCGCTGGCGATTATCGCAGAGTACAGCGACGAACCGCTGGTGATGAAGCACTTGACCGATATCCTGCGTTTCTGCGCTCGCAAGCGCGGGTCGATGGATTCCTACTGGTATGCGATCGTGGAGTATCCGCACCGCATTGTTGTCAAACTCGGACCCGAAGCACTGCCGGTATTGGAGGCGTTCTGCAAATCCGAGCGAGCGTTGTACCAGCGGATCAGTTCCGGCAAGGAGCCCAAGCCGACCTGGTGGAAAGAGGATTCGGCCGAGTTCATTGAAAAGTGGTGTCGGGACATGGAGATCACCGCTGAACTCGTCTCGTGCCTGCATGGCAGGAAGGCCCGGGACAAGGCGATTGGATCGATGTGCGAAATCTATCTCTCCAGCCGACCCTTCGGGGCGTGGGAACGCCGGCAGATTCGCGATCGCTTTACGAAACTCGGCGTTGAAGCCGCGGGCGCGATGCTAAAGGCGATAACGGACCTCAAGGCTCCTCTGGAAGCCGAACTGGGCAAGCGGGTCGTCGCCAAGCAGGCCGAAATCGACGACCCGGCCAACAAGAAGAACAAGAGGAGCCTGCTGCGGCAGTTCGAAGCGATTACCGCCAGCAAAGCCGAATTGAACACGCGGGTCGAGGAGTTGAAAGAGCTGGCGGCGATGGTCAAGGCGTTTGCCGCCGATAAGCCTTCAGACGGCGATGTCGAGATGTTCGCCCGGTTCTACGTCAAGCGCCCCTGGGGCAAGCAGTATCCTTTCGTCAAGGGAGACACCTCCTATATCAGACCGCTCGATGAGCAGCAGCTTGGCCTGGTGCGCGATACGTTGCAGCGATGGGGCTCCGCGGGGCTTCCGGGTTTGCGGAAGTGCGTTGAGGCCGACAAGCAGGTGCTGGCGGGCGCCTTGGCCGAAAACGACAAGCAGCGGGCCTACTGGACCGCACAGCGGCCTCGCAAAAGGACCGTTCCGCTGGCGAGAGTCGCTGTCGAACGCAAAGACACTATTCGAATCCACGCTGAACTTGGAGAGATGCTGATCCTGATTCAGTGTGCCGTCAAGGAACGATTGTCATCCGAAGAGATAACCGCTCTGTGCGGCATCTATACGCGTCGCAACTGGCCGATGCAGAAGAAACTGATCGCCGATCTGCTGAAACGGCAGGGCTCCGGAGCCGTTGCTGTTATCCAGGCGCACATCGACAGCGAAACCCAAGCGCTGCCGGCAGTTACCGCCGAGGTCCATCGCCACATGTACGGCGGCGGCAAGAAGCGGATCATCTGGGTTTACGATCGGGCCTTTGATCTGCAGACGAATATGCGGCGGGGCGTCAAAGAGCTCCAGAGTATCATCAAGGATATGAAATAGCGGACGCCAGTTGTCCCGGGAGATTCAGTTATGGCTCGCAGAATGACATTTGCATTCGCTTGCATCATGTTGGCTACGGCTTTTCTCGTCGCCGCGCCGAAAACCAAAACCGCCGAACCGCACACGATACAGCGCGGTCCCTACCTGCAGAATCTCACTCCAGACAGTGTGACTGTTTCCTGGGCTGATGAAACTCTAAGCAAGGGCGTTGTTCAATACGGCCAGTCGAAAGACAAGCTCGATCGGAGTCTGCCGGCTGTTGTCGTCAACCCGAAAGACGTCAAGCCGTGGAACGGTTACCAGCAGGAAGTTACGATCAGCGGGCTCAAACCGGGCTTGGTTTACCACTATCGCGTGACCAGCAAACCTGGCGGTGATGGGACCGAGTCGTGCGTCGCATCCGGATCGTTCGCCACGCCTCGGCCGGATGAAAAAAGCGTTTCGTTCGCCGTAATCGCCGATACGCATAACTACAAACGGGCCGCCGACCTGGCCGAACGGATTGAGATCGAGCAACCGCACCTTATCCTGCTGGCCGGAGACTATAACAAGGCCAAAGCCGGACTCTCTGCGCCTTACCGCAAGGTGCTGAGCCGGATACCTATCTACTTCGCACGCGGCAATCACGACCCTGTCGCCAAACACAAGCAGTTCGTAGCCATGCCCGGGCCGGGTAAGGACCTGTACTATTCGTTCCGCCGCGGCGGGGTCCTGTTCCTGAGTGTCGATACGAACGATCGCAAGGGTCTCCAGCCCGGCGGCGATCAGCACAAGTGGCTTGAAAGCGAATTGAAGAACTCCAAAGAGACATGGAAATTCGTATTTCAACATCATCCGATCTACTCGGCCTGGGGCGGCAAGATGGACATCCGCCTGGACGGAGAGCGCAAGCTGCTGGAGAAGTACAACGTTGACGTTGTCTTCCAGGGCCACATGCACAACTACGACAGATCGTTTCCGCTTCGGGACCAGAAGCCCGTGGCGCCGGGCAAGGGCGTGGTCTACATTACCGCTTCGGGCGCCTGCGGGGGATACGAGAAGTTCCCGCATCCCCATCGACTGTGGTTCATCGCCAGGCAGTGGCGCGGGGCGCCGTTCCTGGGCATGTGCACCGTTAACGGAAAGCACGCGACGATCCAGTTTACGACCGCGGCCGGGCTGCTGTTCGACAGCCTGAAACTCAAGGCCCAGTGAGGCTCGCTATTTGGGTTTGTAGTCCGAAGGCAGGTCTGATGAGTGATCGTGGACGGCTTTCCATTGCCCGTCGATCTTCCGCATCAGCAACGTAAACAGGCCGGTCTTGTAGCTGCCGTCATCGACGTTGTTGTGGAATCGCCCGAAGACCATCGCCGCCGTCGGCGAAAGGGGAGTAATGTCCAGGTCCGAGAACTTCAGGCTCGATCTCTTGGGGTTGCTCTTGTAGGCGTTCAGCACGCCCTGGTAACCGCGGGTGATTCCCTTTGGATGAGCGAATCGGATGTCTTCGGAGTTATGATAACCTTTCATGAACGCTTCGTAATCGCCGGCGCACCAGTCTTTGGCCTGTTGGGTCATAAGCGCCGTGATGTCGGTCTTGATCGCGGTCTTGTCGTAGTTGACCGGAGCGGTGCAGGAGATCGCCGACAACGCTATGAGCAGCAGGATGCTTGCCTTCTTCATTTAGAATTCCTTTCTTTTGTTTACCGATCCTTTTCCGGGATCGTCGAGACTTTGCTTATAGCGCGCTCGAATGTGGGTTTGGGTCGGAAGTTGGGGTGTCCCTTGTAGCCAAGCGTTTTGCGGCCCCAGTACATTCCGTGGTACTGGCCGTTGGTGTCCATCCAGTTTGTGATCTTGAGTTTCTCTTCGAGCGTGAGTTTGAGTTTCTTGTGCTTTTCGATGAGCTTGCGGGCCGAGATGTTCCGCCCGGGTGACTTGAGCTTGACTGCGTCGGGCCAGAGGATTGCGCCCAGTATGCTGTTGTGCGAATGGAGCGAGCGGGGCGGCAGGTAGGCGTTGTTGCCGCATTTGGGGCTGTTCTCGCCGATGAAGCTGAAATACGCTTTGTGGCACAGCGATTCGTAGGCTACCGAAAACAGCTCGGTCATCTCGCCGGTCAACTTCAGCTTGCCCTCGGTTTTCTTGCCGCCGTGACATTCGACGCAGTGCTTGTCGAGCACGGTCTGTACGTCCATCGCGAAGTCCAGCACGCGCTTGGCGGATTTGTCGCCCGGCTGGGCTGATGGGACCGAGGCGCTGCGACCCAGCGCCTTTGGGATGCTCGATCCGGTGTTGCCCGCTGTACTCTGCGGTGTTTCGTGGCAGCCGATGCAACTCCGCTGCTCGCCTGGCATGTAGTTTACGTACGTGCGTTCGCTCTGGAGCGACATGTAGTATTTGTCGAGCGCCTGGAGGGATACGTTTACGCCGGCCGGTACGAGGAAGTGCGCCGAACCGTCTTCCTCGACAGGCACGATCCCGTGCTGGACCCGCAGCCCGAGTCCCGTGGAGTTCGAGACCGTTGCGTGTTCCTGTCCGGCGAAACTGAATTTCCAGTAGCGGTGCGCCCGCCACGGTCTCGGCACCTGCTCGACGATGCGAATGAACTTGACCTCGCCGCGTTTTACGCCCTCCATGCCGTGATAAACGTCAGTCACTACGCAGACGGCCTGGTTGGTTTTCGCCAGGGCCGGGTCGATCGGGCTGGC
>CAYMSH010000093.1:0-6849 GCA_964392945.1 uncultured Planctomycetaceae bacterium
ATGTGTGGATTCTTGGGTGGGGTGGCGGGGGTGCTGGGGCTGGGTCGGGTGCGGGCGCTGGCCAAACCTGCTGCGCCGAAGCCCGTTACAAAACCAGCAAAACCCGACGGCCAGAAAGCCGATCAGGGCCTTAGCCCGATCCAGAAGAAGGCCATCGATCAGTACGAGAAGGTTATAGATTGCTATATGCATTCGGATTTTGACGGGCTTAAGGTCGAACTGGCCGCGATGCGTCTGGTGTCGAAGCTTTCGCCGTCGGCCAGGCGGAACCTGGCCTATATCAGGAAAACGATCCCCGAGTACCGCCCGATCTGGTGGAAGAACTGCCGAAGCGCATCGAATATCAGTTTCCGAGCCAAAATATGGGGCAGGCCCTTCGTGGCCAATTACATGCCCACACAGCCTAACGGTAAGCGAGAGACCGTCAAGCTTGTTAAAAACAGAATTCAGATAGTGGCCCAGTGGCAGCCGCATATGGTTGACGACCCCCAGCCTGTCGAGGGCGCACTGGCCAAGGCTCACGAACTGCGGCGCCGGCATATAGGCGAATCTTTGGTCTGGTACGAACTGGGGCGAAACTACGTGCCGACCTTTCTCCCGGTCAAACAGGCGGTGTTTCTGTACGAGAAAGAGAGCGCCATGTTCTCGCACGTCCAGGAGTTTCTGGCCGGAATGTCAAGCCTGTATCACAGCAGTCCCAAGGCGCGCCTGGCTTCGCTGTTTCTGCAGATTGATCCCCTCAAGAAGAACCACGCCGGCAGCGCCTGCACCCGTTCAGGACATGCGATCGGCGCTATTATCCTGGCCAGGGTGCTGTCGGAGCCGAAGAAATGGCCCGGATTCAAGCTGCCGACCAAGGTTCCAAAGGCGTTGGCGGAACTGAACACTATTATCTATATGTACGATCGCATCGACCCGAAATGGTCCATAGACGAAGACAAGAATCTTCGGGAGATGGCTAGAAAGTTCGTGCTGTCAAACGGCAGGACTATTCTGTCTTCCAGGGGCTCGCTTCTTCTGCCCAACAAGCTTCGTATGAATCTGATGGCCGCCAGTGATCGGCAGACCCAGCTCGCGCGAGATGCGTGGGTCGCGGCGAAACTGAAGGCGATTATCAAGGCCTCCGGCAAGGAAAAAAAGCCCGAGGTTAAGAAGTAGACCGCAGAAAGACTCTTCGGGCGACTGTGATCTTGGATCGCGAAGCTATAATAGACGTATGGACCGTCTCGATCGGGCGTGTCTGGAAAGGGATTGAATACAGGCCATGAAGAATTGTGCCGTTATCGCCGCGGTGGTGCTGATCCACGCCGCCGCAGTCTGCGCTGCGGCCAGGGGCGCCGCTACTAAACCCGCCACGCGCCCGACTTCAAGCCCGTCGCTTGCCGGTTTGATCGCACAGGCCGACAAACACGAATCGGCCGGACAGTACGCCCAGGCCGCCAAGTACGCCAGGGCCGCTCTGGCAAACGTCGGCAAAGGAGACGCAAAGAGAATCCCGCAGATTCGCAAGCAGCTCAAGAGGCTCACGCGGCGTCTCGGTTCGGCCCGGCGCCTGGCGACGATGTCGGCGGCGCTGGCCAAACGCCCCGAAGACCTGGCGATCAGGGAGAGGATCATCACGCTCTGCGTTGTGGAGCTGGACAATCCGAAGATGGCGTTGAAGTTCATCAACGAAGACGTAGACCAGATTCTCCAGACATACGTTCCGCTGGCCGCCGGCAAGCTCAGCGAGATCGGAGAGGCTTCCTGCAGGGAACTGGCCGCTTGGTACCTGAGCCATCTGAAGAAACCGTTGGGTATTGGGAGGATCGGCATGCTGCGGAGAGTTGCGGCGTACTACGATCGCTTCCTGCAACTACATAAATCCGTCGATGACGAACATCGACATGCGACCCAGCAGCGCCAGTCGGCGGTTCGGAGCCTGGCCGAGATGGGCGAAACATTCACAAGAGATTCCAACTAGAACTGACCGCCATGCCAGACGAGCGTTTTGCTTTTTTCGATCCGAACAAATCCGCCGCTGCGAGTCTGTCGGCCGATCAGGCTGACCAGTCGTCCAATCCCGGGGCGATGAGCGTTTCGGCGTTGCTGGCGGGTGTTAAAGGCGCCCTGAGCGACGCGTTTCCCGAGCGGGTCACGGTTCTCGGCGAGATAAGTAATTTCAAATTCCACGCCTCAGGACACATGTATTTCCGCCTGAAGGACGCCAATTCGGCCATCGACGTGGCGATGTTCAAGGGCCGTGCGGCCCGGCTTAAATTCACTCCCGCCAACGGAATGGAAGTGGTTATCGTCGGGCGCATCGACGTGTACGAAGTACGCGGACAACTGCAGCTTTACGCAGACAGGATGACCCCTTGCGGGCAAGGGGCCCTGGAGTTGGCGTTCAGGCAGTTGTGCGACAGGCTCCGCGGCGAGGGCCTGTTTGACCCGTCGATCAAGAAAGCTATACCGAAATATCCGCGTGGGGTCGGGATTGTAACTTCGCCCAGTGGTGCGGCGCTGCGCGATATCCGCCGCACGCTGCGACGCCGCTGGCCCGCAGTCGCCGCTTATGTTGTCGGGGCGATGGTCCAGGGCGACGGAGCCGCACCGCAGATCGCCGAGGCGATTTCGTTGCTGGACGCCAACGCCGAGGAGTATGAAATAGACGTTATCATCGTTGCACGCGGCGGCGGCAGCATAGAGGATCTCTGGGCGTTTAACGAAGAGCCCGTCGCGCGTGCGATACACCGCTCGCGAACGCCGATCATTTCCGGCGTGGGACACGAAACCGACACCACAATCGCCGACATGGTCGCCGACATCCGCGCCGCTACTCCGACAGCGGCCGCCGAACTGGCGGTCCCCGACGCCGACCAGGTCGCCGGGAATCTCGACGATCTGGCGATGCGCATGATCCGACGGATGCGAGAGAATATTGCCGCGGCGAAATTGGCGCTGTCTGGCCTGGGGCGAAGCGTGCTGTTCCGAGATCCGATGGCATCGGTCCGCACGCGAATCCAGCAGGTTGACGAACTGTCGCTGCGAGCCCACGGCGGTCTGACAGGCAGGCTCTCGGACGCTCGCGAGGCGCTCGGTCAGCCGGCTCGGCGTCTTGCCGCTCTGCATCCGGCGCACCTGGCGACGGCGGCGGCGGCCCGGATCCAGCATCTGCAGCATCGTTTGGGATGGGCTCTGGGCAGGCGAGCCAAAGCATCAGGCGACGTTATATCCGGCATCAGCAGGCGATTTGACGCATGTTCGCCGATCCATCGAGTCGCACTGGCGACCCAGCAGATAGACGCCGCGGCGAGGCAACTGGAGGCGATGAGCCATCGCGCGGTGCTCGGGCGCGGCTTCAGCGTAACCCGCGACAGCGACGGGAATATACTGAGATCGGCCGCCGAAACATCCGATGGTCAAACAATAACCACTGAACTAGCCGACGGGAAAGTGACTTCCGTCGTCGGGCCGACTGGCGTCAGGCGGAACAAGAGAAGAAAAACAGCGTCGGACGACTCAGCGACGCTGTTTGACTGAGCTTGATTGAAAACACGCCCGCAGCGTGCGGGCTCAGCGGAAAAGGACAAGAGCAATGGCCAAGAAGAAAATGTCGTTCGAGCAGGCGCTTGAGCGAATTGAAGAGATAGTCTCCCAGATCGAGGACGGGAGCGTCCCTCTTGAGGAATCTATCGAAAAATACGCCGAGGGGACCAAGCTGATCGATCACTGCCGCACCGTTCTGGGCAAAGCCGAGAAGAAGATCCAACTGCTGACCAAAGGCCGCAACCAGGAGCTTCAAGACGCCGGCCAGTTGCCGGAAGACGACGAATCGGAAGAATAGCCGTACCTGGAGATTTGCTCAATGCATCGAAAAACGATACTCGTCGTGACGGTTCTCGCCTGCCTGCTGGCCGGGGCGGCTTGGGTATGCGTCGGGCCTCCCGAATCGGAGGCCAAAACCCCGGACAAGCCCAGACGCGATGAGGTGCAGACGGTCTACAAAGCCGCTCAAATCGCCAAGTGGCTCCCCAATACCGTAGATGGAAAGTCATGTATCGTCTCGCCGCCGATCAATTTCGGCAAAGATGTCGAACTTAACCATCACCGCATTACAGTGACCTACAGCGGCGGTTCAGTCGACTTGAGCCTGGCCCATTCGGCTTCGAGCAAACTGGACGACGCACTTAAAAAAAGACATCTCCACAGTTCGCTGAGACCGGTGAAAAACCGAACCGAGACAAAGATCATATCGAGCTCCAGAGGCGAGAAATTTGCTTGGGTGGTCCTCAGGGCTTCAGGAGGCGCGCGGATTACGCGTGTCTCGCACACCTGCTGGCGGGGCGCCGGTACGCTGTACGGCCACGGCGCCGGCGAGTTCAAGTTCGCCGGCGGTGTCCTTCCTTTCCGGATGATGCTCCCGCGAAACTACGACCCGCGAAAGAAATATCCGCTGGTGATCTCGGTTTCCGGATCGGGAGGAGTCGGAGAGGATAACGTTCGAAGCATGGAGAACGTGATACTGGCTCGGCATCTGTTTATCGACTACTACGAAGAGAAGGAATTCGAGTGCATCAGCCTGGTCCCGCAGATCCCCTCGGGCAAGAAAGTGCCCAAACCGTATTGGCCCAAGGGCCGGCTCGGGGCGCCGACGCCGACCTATCATCCCGACTGGCCGCACGTGAACGAAAACGGCTGGTATGTCCAGGCGACTCTGGCGCTGCTGAAGGACCTGGCGGGCCCCGGCGGAGTGGGCGTAGATCCCGATCGCGTGTACTTGACCGGGTTTTCATTCGGCGGTAAGGCCTGCTGGGAGTTTCTCCGCGCGGATCGCAAGCGGTTCGCGGCCGCTATTTGCGGCGCCGGTTGGCCTATCGGCAGGGCGTTCTCGCGGCCCGACGATCTGTTGAAGGCGCGTCTGAAGCAGGAGGTCAGTCGGATCAAGCATACCCCGGTCTCCATTTTCGTCGGCCAGCAGGACGCGATGCGATACGGTTCCAAAGCGATACACCAGGAGATCGTAGCCCAAGGCGGAAAGAGCAGTTACGTTGAGTTTCCCAAGGCCACGCACGTCGCCGCGGCGGGCGCTACCTGGCGAAATCGAAAATACATCCGATGGTTGTTCGCCCAGAGGCTTAGCGGCAATCCCACACCGGGCGCCGACCCGCACCCCAAAGGCGTCTACGACAAGTAGAGGCGGCACATGAAAAAATGCGGTGTTGCAGCAGTGACGGTATTGGCGGCGTTAGCCTCTTGTGTTTTCGCCGCGGATAAAGCTCGGAGTGAAATCTATATAGCCGTCATCGATTTCGAAACCCTCGGAGCTTCGAAAGCCCGTCCGCTGGGCGTGCAGTTGGCCGACAGCGTTCGCCTGAGATTGGGGCGCCACAAGGGCGGAGCGATAGGTGTCAAGGAAGTCATCGACAAGCTGACGACCAGGGAGTTTTCAGGTCCGATCTCCGTGAAGACCGACAGCGGAAAAGTTTCGGCGATCCTGGCCGACAAGCTGGCGGTGAATATGGGAATCTACGGCACCGTGCGTATTATCGGATCGACTGTCAGCGCCGAGGTGTGCTGCGTTAACCTGATCGATCCGAAGAAGCCCGTCGTCTGGCGCAAGAAGTTCGCCGACAGTTCCCAAAGGGCCCGCGGCGTGATCGCACAGAAGATTGTCGAAGCGGCGCTTGGGGCCAGGGAATGGCGCCCTCCGGAGTACGGCGATGAAGCCGAGCCCAAGAAGTTCGGCCGGGCGCTGAACATAGACGGCGATTTCGAAACTCCCGGCGCCAAAGGATGGGACGCACCTGACAACGCCGGCACGTTCATAGAAGCCGACCCGCGCGGTCCCGGCAAGGTCCTCAGGCTCCAGACCGATCTGGAGAGGGACAAGTGGTATGAGTATCGGCGGAAGCTCCGCCTGGGCCTGGCCAGCCCGAAGAGTCCTCCCAAATTGAAGACCGACAAGAGCTATGGAAGCGTCGCCGGGCTCGAGGGCGTACACTATCGCAGCACATGGATCAAGGCCGCCCCGGGACAGCGATACTGGCTCACCGCCGACATGAAGGGCCGCACCGAGGGTATTTTCTTCCCAAAAATTTTTGTGAAGGGATACATGGAATGGGCCCAGCACGCCGACGCGCTGAGCGAACTTTCGCTCGTGGAGCTCAAGCTTTCGCCCGCGAAGTTCGCCGCACTGGGTGCTGCCGAGCGGAAAAAACTCATCAAAGCCGACGCCGCCAGGCATCCCGAGCGATACAGGCGAGAGTGTTTTCGCTGGTATCTGGCGTGCCGAAACACAGAGGGCCAGTGGAAGCATTACGCCGCGCCGTTTCCTCCGCGGGGCGGGCTGCCGAAGAACGTAAAGTGGTTCCAGATACAGATATACGCATATTGGCCGCCGGGCGCCTACCTCTTTGACAACGTGCACATGTACGATGATCCCAGGCAAAAAGCGCCGCTGGCGGAAGTAAAAGCTCGAACGAAAAACTTCGATCGAAGCGAAGAACTCGGCAAAGAAGAACTCCGCAAGCGGGCCGAAGAGGCCCGAAAACAGCAGAAAGAACGTGTCATGCCGCGCCGTAGCCGCTAGCCGTCGCCTTGGGCCGTGACCAATTGCTCCCGATGTACGGCGAGAGCAATTCCCAATTACCGGCCGTTAAGACTTGTCATATGCTCTTTCAGAAGCGACAATGCAGCCCGGTTTGGTTTTTCTCCTCCGTCGATCGCCGGGTCGGTTCCGGTATAGAGACGGTGATTTCAGTCGGACGTTGGCTTAAGGAGTCAGTAGCATGAGAAATTGCTTGTTAGTTTTGATCGCCGCAGTGATGTTGTGCGTTCCGCTGGGTTGTAATCGCGACGGTGACGAGG
>CAYMSH010000093.1:6859-17885 GCA_964392945.1 uncultured Planctomycetaceae bacterium
GGCGGCTTATAAGCGGGATGTTGACGGTCCGCCGGTGGCGATAAACGCGCCCATTCGAGACTACGAAATCATCGGAGATCCGCGAACCGTAATCAAACGCAGGCGAGCGTTCGCCGAAGGCGTTGCCGACACCGGTGAAGTCGGAGATACCGGCAATGAGTTGAGTGGGCCCGAGTCGGACGCTTCTCAGGAGGAGATCAGTCAGGTCAAGGACGTCATCACGAGGATCATGGCGTCTGAGGATCTCGGAGATAAAGCCGCCGCCCTGGAACTCTTTGACGAAGACGGAAAGAAGACCATGCAGGATTTGACGCAGGCCCTGGCGGACCTGCAGGCCAAGGGCATCGAACTTGATTCGGCCATGGAAACAAAATTCGCATTGCAGTATCCCTCGGAAGTCAAAGCCAATATCAAGACCATGACCAGCGAGATCGAGGGTCCCTCGTCGGCCGGCGAAGTTGTCGAAGGCGCGTCGCTGGAGGAGTTGACCTTCAAGAAAGTCGGTGAGAGAATCGTCGTCACGACGCCGAAGAACCAGAAGCTCGTGTTTACCATAATTGATGATGACTGGAAAGTCGGATTTGACAAGCCGTATCGACAACTGCTGGTGACCCTTACCGAAGTTCTGGGCGCAATGACGAAGATGCTTGAGGCTACCGGCTCCGGCGTCGAGGACGGAAGCGTTACGGCTGACAACGTCGAGGCCAAGATGAAGGAACTCACCGAGCAACTCGTGATTCCTGCGATGCAGAAGCTTGAAGCGATGATGGGCGGCGAGGCCGGTGACGACGCAACTGATCCTGCGGCCGATCCCGCGGCCGATCCCGCAGCTGATCCTGCGGCCGATCCCGCGGCCGATCCTGCAGCCGATCCTGCAGCCGATCCCGCAGCCGATCCTGCAGCCGATCCCGCAGCCGATCCTGCGGCCGATCCTGCAGCCGATCCCGCGGCCGATCCTGCAGCCGATCCTGCTGATGATACTACGGAACTTCCGGGACTGTAATCGGCTATTTATTATGATTCCCGATTCGGTTGCACAGTATCTAAACGACAATCGCGACAAACACCTTGAATCGCTCAAGGAGTATCTGCGGTTCCCCAGCGTCGCCAATGTAGATGGCGGCGACGAAGACCCGTGCAAGCTCTGCGCCCGCTGGCTGGCGGATTATCTCGAACGCCTGGGTATGACAGCCCAGGTTGTCGATACGCCCGGCAAGCCAAACGTGCTGGCCTCGCTGCACGTCAGTGACGATGCTCCGACCCTCCTGATCTACGGTCACTACGATGTCCAGCCGCCCGATCCGCTGGAACTGTGGGAATCCGATCCGTTTGAGGCCGAGATTCGCGACGGATACATCTACGCACGCGGCGCCAACGACGACAAGGGCCAGCTGTTCACCCACCTGGCCGCAATCGAGGCCTGGACCAAGTGCGGCGGCTTGCCGATCAATATCAAAGTGTTCGCCGAGGGCGAAGAGGAAGTCGGCTCGCCGGATCTCGAACCGTTCATTATCGAACACGCCGAAGCGCTGTCGTCGGACGCCATAGTGGTCTCCGATTCGGCGTTCTTCGCCGACGAAGTTCCCTCGATAACCTACTCGCTTCGCGGTCTTGCATACGTGGAGCTTACGCTCACCGGCCCGTCAGCCGACATTCACAGCGGCGAGCACGGCGGGGCGATCGCAAATCCTGTAAACGCACTGGCGAGAATGGTCGCCGGAATGCACGACGCCGACGGGCGAATAACCCTGCCCGGTTTCTACGACGACGTGATCGAACTGTCCGCCGAAGAACGCGACGGATGGGCTGATCTTCCGTTCGACGCCGCAGGATACGCCGAATCGATGGGCGTCGAATCCCTCGGCGGCGGCGAGCGGGCCTTCAGCGATCTGGAGCGACTCTGGTCCAGGCCCACGCTGGACTGCAACGGCATATCCGGCGGATACGCCGGGCCGGGCAGCAAGACAATCATCCCGTCGAAGGCGTCAGTCAAGATATCGATGCGTATAGTTCCCGATCAGCGTCCGGAAAAAATCGTCGAGTCGATGCGGCGATACGTGGCCGAAAACACGCCGCCAGGGGTGACGTGCGAAATGACGGTCCACGCCGGCGCCAGGCCCGTGATGATGGTGCGCGACTCAGCCGCCGCCAGCGCGGCAAGCGACGCGCTGAACGAAGCGTTCGGCAAACCCGCGGCGATGATCCGTTGCGGAGCGTCGGTGCCTGTGACAGAACTGTTTCAGCGAATACTGGGAATCGATGCGGTGATGATGGGCTTCGGACTACCCGGCGATCGACTCCACTCGCCAAACGAACGCTTCGCTCTCAAACAGTTCACGCGCGGAGCCCTTGCTGCGGCCGCCTTCATAGGGAACCTTGCGGCGGCGGGAAAATAGGCTTGCTCCGGCTCCGGATAGCCCACAGATTGCCATCTGTGGGCTTGTTAATCGACAGTTGACATTCTCTGGCGTCTTGACTTTACGTCCTTCAAATGCGATCCTTCTTGTAGACGTGCTTTGCACGCTTGCGAAAGTAACAACCCGTGCCCCAGGAGGCATATTTGTGAAGAAACTCCCAGGTTTTATGTTTGTGATTCTGCTGTTTGTCGCCGGTCTGACCGCCTGCGTTCGCGCCGAGAAGACGCCTGCCGGCCCGGGCCGAACCATCGGCTGGACGCAGTCTTACAAAGCCGGTTACACCGACGCTGGCGGCAAGTACGCAGGCGGCTCGGAGGTCATGCACCTGGTTCCGCACAAGGGCAAACTCTTCGCATTTAACGGGTATTGGTGCGACGCCAATTTTCCCAAGCAGTCGGCCCAGGTGCTCCGGCTGGACGCCGCCGGCGGCAAGTGGCGAGTCGACCTGGAGACCAACTCCACCGGACTGGTGCACATGAAGGGCAACATACTCAAATCGGTCACGTTCAAGACCGACAAGCTTGGCGAGAAGATAGACGTTACGCTGCTGATTGCGGCCGCACAGGCGCATAACATTAACAAGCAGGGCCACCGCGCTGTGTCGGTTTTCGTTCGCGACGATACGACAGGCAAGTGGTCTCACTCGCTTCACCAGGCCGGCGGTGGAAAGATGGGGCGGCGCGTCCCGCGCGACATGGAGATCTATCGCGATCCGAAAACCGGCATCGATCGGATATTCCTTCTTGTAGGCGATCCGGGCATTGTCTCCGGCGTTTACAACTCGGCGACAAAGAGCATCGAATGGGACGCCAAGTGCGAGCATCCCGCAGACGGTTCGGTCTTCCCGGCCCGACCGCTGGGGATAACGCAGGCCAACGGGAAACTCTACTTTTCGGTGGGGGGCAAGATATTCGTCCGCACCAACGGCGCCAAACCGACCTGGTCGCTTGCATACCAGATACCCGGAAAGGTCAATACCGACGTCGGCGGAATACGCGGCTTGAGTACGATCGCCAACCCTACAGGCCCCGGCGAGTCGATCATTTTCGTATGGACCCCGAGGGGCGCCTGCCGCGGCGATATCAAACGCCTGGACGGACCCGCTCTCAAGCCCGCCAGTGAAACGACCCTTCGTTCATTGTTCGATACGGTGTTCAAGAAGGAAGGCGCACACGCGAGATTCAGCCTCGGCGGATACAACAGGTTCTTCCCGGTAAAGGATCCCAAGACCGGCAAGACGGTTCACCTTGTCGGATTCGAGCAGCGGATTATCACTTCCAAAGAGTCGCTGAAGTGGCATCATTATTACAAGGGCGCGCTTTACGGCGTTCGCCGGGGTCCCGAGGATTACTCGACCCGGGAGATCAACGGCCGATGGGATGCATCCAAGCCGATCCTCGTGGCGCCTCGTGCGTTCGCGAACTCTCCGTTCCCGGGCGAGGAAAACGTCATCTACTTCGCCGGGCACGACGCCAACTTCAACAAGTCAACCGACATGGCCTGGATATTCAAAGCCGACGTCAAGACAGTGTTGGGGCAATGATTTCGTCTAGCGGCGTCGCGGCAGGCGGATTCTTATGCTCAGGCTCTTCATCCAGTTCATGCAACTGTCGGGCCAACCGGAGACGGACGATTTCGTTCTTCTCATGCCGTAGCCGTGCCCGCCGTCGGCGTATATGTGCAGTTCGGCGGGCGCGCCGACTTTTCGCATCGCCATGTAGAAGTTTATGCTGTTTTCGGCTTTTACCGAATCGTCGGTTGTCGTCACCAGGAACGTCGGCGGGGTCTTGTCGGTAACGTGCAGTTCATTGGAGTAGTGCTTCACCAGCTTCGCATCCGGCTTGGCGCCCAGAAGCTTGGCCCGCGAGCCGCTGTGCCCGACAGCATCGCTGAAAGAAATGACCGGATAGATCAGCATCATGAAGTCCGGCCGGCTGGGCAGCTTCTCGACCGGGTCGCTCGCTTTGGCGTCTCCGTCGTCGTAATGCACGCCCGCGGTTGAGGCCAGGTGTCCGCCGGCGGAGAAGCCCATCACCCCGCCCTGGTTTGTCCTTAGGCCCCATTCCCTGGCGTTGGCCCGTGCGGTGCGGATCGCTCGCTGCAGATCGGCCAGCGGGACTTTGTGTCCGTAGACGTGGCCTTCGGGGCGGGGCAGGCGATATTTCAGCACGATCCCGGCCACTCCGATCGAGTTGAGCCATCTTGCGATTTCGTTGCCTTCCTTGTCGATCACGCAGCGACTGTATCCGCCGCCGGGGCAGATAATCACCGCGGCGCCCGAGGCCTGAGACTTACAAGGCAAATGGAGCGTCAGCGTGGGTTTGTGCACATTTTCCGCGGCCCGGTCCCTATGACCTTTTCCGCCGGAGCGATCGGTGATCTTCTCGTTGTCTTTCACGCCTTTGGATCCCGGCGCGTCGCCGGGCCAGAGGGGTTGAGTCCATGATCGCTGCGGGGTAGGGGCCCTCAGCAGAATATGTTCCCACATGGCGAACCGCTTGGGCGAGAGTGCTTTTAACTCTTTGAGTTTCTCGGGTCCCTTGTCCAGGCATACGGCGTAGACCTTGGCGAACTCGGCGAGGTTCTCGCTGTCGCTGGTGTCGCCGTAGCCGGAGACCGATTGGTTGTCGGCTTTGCTGGCCGCGCCCCATTTTTCGATCAGTTTCGGGTCCGATTCACGTGCGGCCTGTTCGAGCGTGTGTCCTACTTCGTGTGCGATCACTTCCGCCGGTGCGTGGGGCACGGTGTTGATATACCCCTTGCCTCCATGGGCCATCGCTCCGTTGAGGTTCGAGTAGATCCCCAGCCCGTCTTCGGTCTCGTCGGAGACCACTTCGCAGGCCCTGACGTAGCTCATTGGAAGCTGTTCGACGCGTTTGATCAGCTTCTCCAGCGGCAGTTTGGTCTTGTCTTCGATAGTCATCTTGAATCGATACTTACCGCACGTGGCGCGCCACATTTTGCCCGGCACGCGGCCGTTGCGCATCTTCACCGGCGTCGGCCCGGAGATGATCTTCACCTTGTGCGTATTCTTGGCGCCGAAATCCTTGAAGCAGTCACGAAAGATCTGGAACAGTTTCTTCTGCTTGACGGGCTTCTTCTCCGCGGGCTTTGCCTTGGCGTCTTTCTTGACCGGCTTCTTGGCCTGGGCCTGCGGTGCCTGAGTAAGCGTCATGGCGAGTGCGACAACTATAGCGATAGTGATCTTCTTCATGTGAGATTCCCTGATAAAAAGTCTGCTCCGAAACATCCAGCGGGTTTTGATTTTAATGATTGTATCGCTGTGGGGGACGATCACAAGGTCATTTGAGCTAATAGAGTCAGTCCGTTTCCTTGTCAGGTTGAGATTCAGTGGGGGGCTGTCTAATCGGGATGAGATCTCCGAGGTCCTCTGGAGGCGTAATAAGGTCTGCTTCGTGTTCCGCCGGTCTTCTCCGCCTTCTCCCTCCGGGCGTGTCCTCCTCGCTCAGATAGCGATGTTCCTGGGTGTCGCCCCTGAATCCGGGGTATTCAATTTTTGCGTCCGCCACGGCTTTGTGGGCCAGGACGCAGTTTATCCAGGTTGCTTTCGGTTCGAGCACGATACCAACTTGGGGCGGATACTCGCCGGACGCGGCTTTTATGGCGAGCATAGCCTGGGTCAGAGCCTCCGAGTCGTTGAATTTATCGTTTCGGATTGCAAACGAACCGGCTTCGTCGCCGTCCAGGACGTAAATGATGTGGACGGGCTACTCTTCTCCCGGCCTTCCCGTATGCCAGACCCCAGGTGATTTACTTCCGGTTAGCCCAGTGGAAACGAGAAACGCCGCTTGAATGTCGCCGACCTCAAACCGTGTCTTGTGGAGCGTGCTGGCCGCTAACGCTCGCAAGACTCTCGTGCTCCGCCAGGCGAGTTCATCAGGGTCAGCTCTGACTACGACGATGCTTTTCGTTTTGTATTTCATCCAGTTCTCTGCGACGATCTTCTTCACGCCCAATCCTTGCTCTAGTGGAAAACTGGCTCGGCCCTGCCGGGAGTCAACCATAATCGTGGGCCAGGATTCGGGAGCGGGTGTCGCCCCGGCCGCGCTCTGGAGGGTGATTATTACTTCATGTTCGGCCCGTGGCCTGGGAATGTCGGCGTTTTCCTTCGGCTTGCACGAGGGAATCAAACCTATGCATGCGCTTAAATAGAATATCGCTCCGAGCTTCAGTGTTTTCATGGCGCCATCTTTTCTCAAGAACCGCCCGATCCCGCCGGTTGTTCTTTTCTTTCCGGCGTCTTGCGGGCGGGCAAGTATTCTCTCGGTATCTGGTGATCCTGCAGATCGCCTTCTGCAAGCATCGGGTATTCTATTCCCGCAGCCCTTGCAGCCTTGCACGCCCCGACGAGACTTGCCCAGATCGCGTTCGGGGCCGGGATTATAATGAACTTCGCTCGATTCGGGCCGTAGGATGCTCTGATCTCAGTCAGAGTCCTGGCCAATTCTATGGACCCCACCACGCGCCTGAGCACTCCCGTGATTTTGTAAAGACCTATCTTGTTCGTGTCGCTGACAAGAATGCGGCATGGAACGAGTTCGAGTTCGGGTTTTACGGGGTTCCACGGGGCCGCCGTTAGACCGTTTCCCAAATCGGGAGGTAAGGAAAAGGCCGTCGTCAGGCGGTTGGCTTCAAATCGAAAATGTTTTACATTCCCGCGGGCGACGATTCTTATCAGCCTGGTGAGCGACAGGCAGGGCTCATTCGGATCGGCCCTTATTACGGCGATGGTCCTGTTCTTGTGAACTACCTGGGTTGCTCTGACGATATCCAGTATTGTGCTTTCGTCTTTCAGCGGAACATCCTTCGAGCCTTGTCCCGAGTTGATTGTGACTATGGTTCGGTCGTTTGGAGCGGTTGCCGTTTCCGCCTGACGCTGTAGAGTGAGCAGGATTTCCGGCGTTGGCCGGCTACTTTGAGCGTCCGGGCTGTTCTTTGGTTTGCACGAGGGGATCAAGCCCATGCATATGCTCAACC
Source organism: uncultured Planctomycetaceae bacterium (assembly GCA_964392945.1). Lineage (GTDB taxonomy): Bacteria > Planctomycetota > Phycisphaerae > SM23-33 > SM23-33 > BS750m-G57. The sequence continues at coordinate 14,275 of CAYMSH010000093.1, forward strand.
ATAGAAGAACTCCGACCCTGATTCCCTTCATTGCGCAGTCCTTTCCGGAAAACTCGCCAAATCCGCCGATTACTCAATAACTACTGTCCCCCGCAGGCCGAAATGGTCCGACGGGAAGATGTCTGTCTTTCCCTTTAACGGTTTGTCGCCGAGGATATTGGCGCTGATTGGTTTTGTGTGTTTGGACTTGATCAGGATTCGATCGATCCTTCTGCTGATTTCATCGGGGAACGATCCGTCGCGCGCCATCTTGCTGGTCTCGATGTTCCATGTGTACCCCTTTTTATTGGGATTGGTTTTGGTCCAGACGTCACCGTATGCCTTGTCGATGTGCCTGGTTTCGGGTTGATCGCCGTCGCCGAAGTTGAAGTCGCCGAGGAATACGGTGTTATCACCGGTCGACAATTTCTTGAAGATGATATCCATCTGCTTTGCCCGCAGGGCGCCTTCCTTCAGGAAGCTGTCGAGATGGGACGTGGCGATCTTGAACTTCACTCCGTTAACTTTTGTTTCGACGACCAGATAAGCTCGTCTCTGCTTGCTGGGCAGCAGGCCGTAATCCGATGAGGTGATGGGCTGTTTCGACAGGATCAGCAGGCCGCGCGGGCAGATGACCTTTCCGTTCGATGTCGGCGCGTGGTATTCCTTGAACCAGGCGACCTGGGCGAGCCTCAAGACGAACCACGGCGCGACTTCCTGTAGTGCGATCACGTCGGCGTCGCAATCGCCGATTATTTTCAGGAGCGCCGGGACACGCTGATCGGCGTGATCAATATCGGCCAAGACGTTATAGGTTACGAATGACGCGGTCTCTTGTGGTTCAGGCTTGGCGGCCGACAGCGAGAAGATAAGAGCGAAAACCAGCAGGGTCGAACAGATCGCGATTAACGTCTTCGTGTGTTTCATATTTTCAGTACGATCTTACGCCGCACCTGGCGGTCTATCAAGCGATTGGTTGACTAAGAACGGTTTTGTTGGCAACATGGTCCAGGCGGTCTGACGAGATGAGGACCGGACTTGATACTCAGGAGAATCCTATGGGCACACGACGTGAGTTTCTTAAGACCATCGGCGTCGGGGCTGCGGGGGTGGTTCTTGGCGGCGCGTCACGAGTATTTGCTAAAGGCGATCGGGCCGCCAGGCCTAACGTTGTTCTCGTGATGACCGACGACCAGGGTTACGGTGACCTGGGTTGCCACGGTAATACCATGATCCGCACGCCGTCGCTGGACAAGTTGCACGCCGAATCCTTGCGTCTGACGGATTTCCACGTCTCGCCGGTCTGTACGCCTACGAGGGCTTCGCTGATGACGGGGCGCGATTGCGTGCGAGTAGGGGCCTGGGCCACTACCTGGGGCCGCTCGCTACCGTACGCCGATGAAATGATGATGCCGGCGTTCTTCAAGGCCGCGGGATATCGCACCGGCATGTTCGGCAAGTGGCACCTCGGCGACAACTACCCGTTCCGCCCGCAGGACCGCGGGTTTGAGCACGTGGTGTGCCACGGCGGGGGAGGCGTCGGCCAGAGCCCGGACTACTGGGGCAACGATTACTTCGACGACTCGTACTATCACAACGGCGAGCCGAAGAAGCATGACGGTTACTGCACCGACATCTGGTTCGATGAGGCTATGAAGTTCGTCACCGCTAACAAACGCAGCCCGTTCTTCGCCTACATTTCGACCAACGCTCCGCACAGCCCGCTGAACGTCGCCAAGAAATACTACGAACCGTACGTCAGGAAGGGCGTCAACGGAAAGATGGCCAGATTCTACGGGATGATCGAGAATATAGACGAGAATATGGGCAAACTCGTCGCCCGCCTGGACGAACTTGGCCTGGCGAAGAACACGATCCTGATCTTCATGACCGACAACGGAACCGCCGGCGGAGGACGGGCGAGCAAGGGTTCTCGCTGGGCGGGCTTCAACGCCGCTATGCGGGGCAAGAAGGGCAGTTTTTACGACGGCGGACATCGCGTGCCGTGTTTCTGGCGCTGGCCGGGGGGCGGGCTCGGCGGCGGGCGAGATCTGGCTCCGCTGACGGCGCACATAGACATGGCTCCGACGCTGATCGATCTGTGCGGATTGAAGAAGCCCGAGAATGTCAAGTTCGACGGAGTGAGTCTGGCTTCGCTGCTGCTGGGGCGGGCCAAGACGCTGGGCGATCGGGAGATTTTCGTGCAGAACCGCCAGAGCAACTCGCCGCCTGCCCAGTGGAGTTGCGCGGTGTTGTCCGGTCGATGGCGTCTGGTCGGCGGTAAGCAGTTATTCGACATCAAGACCGATCCGGGGCAGAAGAACGACATCGCCGCCCAGCATCCGGAGATCGTCAAGAAGCTCCGGGTGGCCGGCGAGCGTCGATGGTCGGAAGTCTCCAAACGCTTCGGCGAGCCAAGCCGCATCGTGCTCGGCTCGGATGCCGAGAACCCTTCGCGTCTGACCGGCTTCGACTGGTGCGCCAATGCGACGTGGAACCAGTCGCACGTGCGCGGCGGTTCGGCTGCAGCGAGCCACTGGCTGGTCCAACTCGCCAAATCAGGAACATACGAGATCGCCCTATGCCGCTGGCCCGAAGAGGCCGACACGCCGATAAACGGTGCGCCCAGAGGCGGGAAAGCCATTCGCATCAGCACGGCCAGACTGAAGATCGCCGACATTGATCGGACCATAGACGTATCGGCCAGCGACAAGGCGGCGGTTTTCCGAGTAAAACTCCCCGCCGGTCCGGCGAAATTGGAGACGCAGTTCATCGACCCCAGGGGCGCGGTCCGGCACGGGGCGTACTACACGTACGTCAAACGCCTTACACGCGGATAATCATCGAAAGGACCAGGCCATGGCGAAATCCATTACTCGAAGGCAATTTACAACGGCGGCCGCGGCGGTAGCGGCGACAGGTCCGCTCCTGCGCGCTGCGGCCAGCGGGGCGGCGGGCCCCAAGCCCGTGCGGGTCGGATTCGTCGGTGTGGGCGGGCGCGGCTCCGGGATGCTGCGCTACAGCCTGGGAATCAAGGGGGTTCATGTGCCGGCGGTCTGCGATGTAAACGTCGCCCGGGCAAGCACCGCCGCCAAAATGGTCGCACGCGCCGGACAAAAGCTTCCTGATACGTATACCAAAGGCGAAACGGACTTCCAGCGAATGATGGACCGCGACGACCTCGACGCGGTCTTCATAGCCACGCCGTGGGAGTGGCATACGCCGATGGCCGTATACGCGATGAAACGCAAGCAGTACGTCGGCGTCGAAGTGCCGTGCGCCATCACGCTTGACGAATGCCGGCAGCTTGTAAAGACCAGCGAAGAGACCGGTATCCCGTGCATGATGATGGAGAACTGGTCCTTCCGCCGCGACAACCTGGCGGTGCTTAACATGATCCGCAAGGGATTGCTGGGCGAAATCGTTCACTGCCACTGCGCCCACTCGCACAACTGCGTAAGCTGGTACACCGGGAAGAAATGGCCCGCCAAGCATCTGCTCAAACGCTGCGCCGATCAGTACCCCACCCACTCCCTTGGTCCGGTGCTCAGTTGGATGGACATCAACTGCGGAGATCGGCTCGACACGGTCGTCTCCATGGCGACAAACCAGTGGGGCATGACCGACCAGTT
>CAYMSH010000094.1:0-17854 GCA_964392945.1 uncultured Planctomycetaceae bacterium
TCGAAGACGACCCGACGCACGCTCCTTAAGACCACGACCGCGGCCGGGATAATGGCGTTTCCGCTGGCCCGGATCGGCCGTAGCGCCAAACCCAACTCGAAAGTCCAGCACGCGGCGATCGGGGTCGGGGGTATGGGCTGGGGCGACGTTAACCAGTTCGCCTCGCACCCCAAATCCGAGATCGTAGCCATATGCGACGTTGACGCCGCCCGCCTGGCAGGCGCGGCCAGGAAGTTCCCAAACGCCCGGAAATACCAGGACTGGCGCCAACTGTTGGCAAAGGAAGGCGACAAGGTCGATTCGATCAACGTGACCACGCCGGACCACATGCACGCGCCGATAACCATGACCGCACTGGCGATGGGAAAGCACGTGTACTGCCAGAAACCGCTGACACACGATGTTTTCCAGGCCCGCCGGATCGCCGAGGCCGCCAAACGCGCCGGTGTCGTCACGCAGATGGGCATCCAGCTCAGTTCTTCCGTCGGAGCCAGAATGTCCGTTGAAATGCTCCGCAAGGGCGCTATCGGCAAGGTCAAGGAAGTCTTCCTCTGGTCGAACAAGAGCCCGGGAAAATACCGGCCCGTCGGACCGCGCCCCAAGAAGACCGACCCGATCCCGTCTGGACTGGACTGGGACGCGTGGTGCGGAACGGCGCCGGTGCGGCCTTACGTTCGCGGCGTCTACCATCCGAGTTGGTGGCGCGGCTGGCTAGACTTCGGATGCGGCTGGCTCGGCGACATGGGCTGCCACATTATGGATATGCCGTACCGCGCACTTCGGCTCGGCATGCCGATCGCCGTAAAGGCCCAGGTCGAGCCGAAGTGGCGCGACGATCCGGCCAGGCGCGCAGAGACTTTCCCGACCTGGCAGATCGTGAAATACACCTACGCCGGAACGGATCTGGCGGCCGGTAAGACCGTAGATATCACCTGGTCCGATGGGTTCAAATACCCGCCGGCGGAGTTTCAGAAGAATCTGCTCGAAGGGCGCAAGTATCCGGCCCAGGGCGCACTGCTGATCGGCGAAGCCGGCGTTATGCTCATGCCGCACGGCTCGGGTCCGATCCTGTATCCAAGCGAGAAACTAAAAGGCGTCGCCAGGCCCAAACCCAAGCCACAGAATCACTACCGCCAGTTTATCGACGCGATACTCGGTAAGAACGGCGGCAAGACACAGGCCTCGTTCGATTACGCCGGACCGCTCAGCGAGATGGTCCTTCTCGGCGCCGCGTCGCTGCACTTTCCGGACCAGGAGCTCAAGTGGGACGCCCCGAACATGAAAGTAACCAACGTCAAGGGCGCCGAACGTTACATCCGCCAGGCCTGCCGCAAAGAATGGCGAGTTAAAGGGCTCTGAGCGGGAGAGTTGCCGCGGAGTCACGCGGCGCTCCAAATTCAGGCTACTTCCAGTAGGCGGCTCCCACTCGTTCGAGGAGGTCCTTCGGCGTGGTCTTGGCGCCGGTCCAGAGGCGCTCAGCCATGATCTGTGCTCGCGGACCAGGCCGCCCATAATTGTCGAATCCGGGGCCCGTGCCGAAGAAAAGTCCCTCCTCGACTTTCTCCTCGTTGGCCCATGAACACATCTGAGCTCCTATTATCTGTTTGGGCTTGATCGAGCCGGGTCGGAACTTCTTCCAGTACGCAAAAGGCTGAGGACTTCGACCCGCCCCGAACATGTTGGGAGACCATCGCGCCAGTATCTCCGGCGTTGTCATGTAGAGTCGATCCGCGATGTACAGCGGGGTCCAAGCCGTATTCAGTACGGTGTAGCCGGCGTTGAAGTAATCGCGCGGCATGATCCCGGCGTGCTTGATGTCGAAGGGGCACACGATAATATCCTTGTCGATCTTCGGAGTTTGAGTGGGGCGGAAACCCTCCCACACGAGCATCTTGCGACCCGTGGGTTTCACTACGCCGTGCATGCGGTTGATAAAGTAGTTAAACAGTTGATCGCCGTCGGCTAGCTTTTCGTCCTTGATCCTCTTGCAGCAGGCGTCGCACCGCGTTCCCTTGTAGTGAATCTCGTCGGCGCCGAGGTGCCAGTATTTCCCCGGGATCATCTCCATAACCTCGGCGAACAGTTTCTCCAGCGTCTGGTAAGATTCTTCGTTTCCGATGCACAGTTTGTTTTTGTCGGTGCACTTGAGGGAGCCAATGCCGCGGAGCATCGCCCGCGAATGACCCGGCACGTCGATCTCCGGCACGATCATCACGTGATACTTCTTCGCGGCCGCGACAAGCTGCTTTACCTGCTGTTTGGTGTAATGGCGATCTTTAGTCGGTAGCTTCGGGAACGCCGCACTCGGCAGCGTATAGCTCTGATCGTCGCTGAAATGCACTTGGTATCGATTCAGCTTGAACGAGGCTGTCTGCTTGATCATCTTTATGTGGAACTCGAGTGAATGGAATCTTCGGGCATTATCCACCATGATTCCGCGGTAGCCGAAACTGGGCTTGTCGGTAATGGCCAGTTGAGCCACGGGTTTGCCCGGGCCCTTTGCCAGCAGTTGGAGCAAAGTGCGAGTGCCCCAGAACAGCCCGTCGGCAGTGGCCGCCGATACGGATACTTTCGAGTCGATCGCCAGGCGATAGCCTTCGGCGCCAAGAGACTTGTCGTCCTGTATGGCCAGTTCAATGACGTCGGGAACGGCTTTGCTGGGCGCTGTTGAGAATCCCAGGGCGGCCAGGTCCTCGGCGAAGGTCTCGGCGATCGGTCTGATCTTCGTGTCGTCCTCGGCGAATTTCAGGACAAGGTTCTTCGCAGGGACAAAGTCGCCTTTTTTCAGGTTGACGGTCTGGGGGTAGGGGACCAAAGGTAAGCGGCGCGTGCCCTCGGCGGCAGAGAGTGAAGCGACAGGCAGGACCGCCACGATCAATGTTATTGAGAGAGTCTTTCTGAAAGCATGCATCATGTCGTTCTTTCCAGGTCGTTGTCGTCCGGCGTGATTTAATTCCTGGCGGTTTTCAGCGCCTTGACGATTCCCTTGCTCACGTGCTCTGCGATCAGGTTATTTCCCGCCGGCAGCATGTGCACGCCGTCGTAGGTCAGGATCTTGCTGCGGGGGAACTTGCCTTTGGCGTCCTTCTTTGTGTTGTGCTTTTCGATGTAGTCGCAGAACGCTTTTCGCAGGTCCACGAGCACGCACTTTTCCGAGCGGGCCAGGTCCCGCGTGATTTCGGCGTACTGGTCCAGCTTCTTGTCCAGCGGATTCGTTCGCCCTGGCTTTTCGCCGATCATCGTCAGCGTCGCGAGCACAACCTTGCCGCCTGCGGCGCGGGCCATGGAGACCATCTCCTTCAGGCCGGACTTGAACTCTTTGGGACTCGTTCCCTTCTTGCCGTGCCATACGTCATTAATGCCGAGGAAGATCACGACGACGTCGGCCTTTTCCTTCTTCAGCAATTCTTTCATCGTACCGCCGAGCGTGCCCCAGGGACACTTTCCGGCCAGGACCGTCGGCACGCGCCCGCCGTTGAGACCGTGCTTCAGCAGCTTGACTTTGAGTCCTTTGGTCTTGTCGCTTGCGGCGATGGCCTTGTTCATCATCGTTATGTATCCGCCCTGCATAGTGACCGAATCGCCGTAGATCGCGATCTTGTCGCCGGCCTTCAGGGGCGTCGATTTGCTGGTCAACTCCTTCAATCCGTCGTTGGCGGCGATAAGTTCGGCAGTCGTTTTCGGCTTGGGCGGACGCTTGCCCGGAGCCTTGGCTCCTCCGGCGGTTTGGGTCAGGAACAGCACACTGGCGGTAAGCAGCACGATGTTTGTCTTCTTCATTGAAATGTCCTTTAGCTCCAAATTGCGGGGCATCGGTAATGACGCCTCGCTTTGGCGTTACATTGTCATTCGAAGTGCGAGCCGACGCGAAGGATTTTTCAGATTCTCAAACTCACCCGATAATCCGGTGGAACACATCGCCGCTGTTCGCCGTAGTTACTTATAGAAATCGGAGGTCGCGATTATGCTAGGCATCAATCTCACGTTTACTTTGGGTTCGAAAGTGTTTCTCATCACTCTCGCTACGGTGTACGGCGCTGCGGGCCTCTATCTGCTGGCCTCGACATGGCGTAAGATTCGCGGCAAGCCGGCTCCGAAGCGTTCGCGGCCTGCCAAGTGGACTCGGCGCGACGTTCTGGCGTTGGCCGGCGGCGGGGTGGGGTGCATGATGTGGGGATACTTCATCGAGCCGTACTATCTTGAGGTCACTCGCACGCGGATCAGCTCGCCGAGGCTCAAGGGCGCGACCCGGCCGATACGGGTGGCGCACATATCCGACATGCACTGCGACCCAGTGATACGAAATGAGCTCGAACTTCCTAAGAGAATCGCCGAACTCGAGCCGGACGTGATTATCTACACCGGCGATTCGATAAACTCTCTCGCCGGCCTGGACAAATTCCGGACCTGCATGACGGCTCTGGCGAAGATCGCGCCGACTTTCGCCGTCCGGGGCAACTGGGATACGGTCTACCGACACAGAAAGGTCGATCTGTTCGGTTCTACGGGTGTCGTCGAATTGGACGGTCTGGGCAAGCGTGTGGAGGCGGCCGGCACGCATCTCTGGGTCGGCGGCGTCGCCACCATAGGCACGGTCTACTGCCCGAGAGCCCAGGAGATGTTCGACAGGGCCCTGGAAGACGCTCCCCCGGAAGACTTCAAACTGTTCGCATATCACTACCCATCCGGAGTTTACACGCTGGCCGAACGCGGCGTTGACCTCGTATGCGCAGGACACACCCACGGCGGCCAGGTCGCCATGCCGTTTTACGGCGCCCTGATCACCGCTTCGGTCTATGAAAAGCGATTCGAGGCTGGACTATACGAAGTCCAGGGCACGCACCTGTACGTCAACCGCGGAGTCGGCATGGAAGGAAGCGTAGCGCCCCGAGTGAGATTCTACTGCCGCCCGGAAATCAGCTTCATAGAAATAGAACCGTCGGATTCCTAGTTCAAATTCGAGCGTGCCGCTTCGTCGTGTATGCATGCGGCGCCAATCGCGACAGGGCGGAGCCGCGGGGGCGTGCGATGGGCTTGGTGCTGGTTCCTATTCGAACAGCGTGCCGGTTGAGTCGGCGGAGATGTAGTCGTTGTCGTGGAAATATTGAATTGCTTCGCTGGTTGAACTGAAAACTCTCGTGGCGGTTTCCGTGACGAAGGGTGACGGCTCGGCCTGGGGCTTCCAGATTACGAACACTTCTCGCGTCGCTTCGTGTGCGTGCTGGAGTTCGCGTTCCACGCCGCTTGACAGGCCGGGGCGTCCGTCGGCCAGGGCGGGCACGAGCGAGACTATCATGTCGGCCTGGTCGATCAGCTTGAAGTCGCGTGCGTAGATCTGGCCGTCGATGTCGGCGATGATGTCGAGCAGTTGTGCGGTGTCGAGTGTGACCTTCCGGCCGGGAGGGCCGGTCTCGACTGAGCGGAGTCCCTGCTGTGCGGCGTCCAGGGCGGTGGCGGTGAGGTACTTCTCCTCCAGGTCGCCGGGGTCGAAGCACGTAAAGCACCGCTTCAGTTCGCGCCTGAAGCAGTCGATCTCGGTAAGCAGGTTCGGCATGTCGGTCACGTGCGACATCGGGAAGCTGATGTAGGCCTTCTTCTTCTGCGGTCGAAAGATCAGGTCAACTACGCTTTGAGCGGTGCTGGCGTCTTCGCCGACGGCCATTATGTAACAGCAGCCGTGCCCGCGAACGATCTGGCTGAGCAACTCGGTGGCCAGGATCTCCTCCTCGCGCCAGACCATGATGTCCTTGAGCGTATGTTCGCGGTGCCCGTCGCGTACGAGTCGGAAGTGTGTTCTATCGACGTTGTCGACCATGACGAGATAGAGGTCCGCGTCAAGCTCACCCATGAGATCGTGATCGAACGCAGAGAACAGTCCGTGTCGCCAGCGGAATGTTGCGTGGGTGTTGACCAGCACGTTGGGCTTGGTTTTGCTGGCGGTAAGCACGTCTTTGAACACGCTTCGCCTCAGCGAGTTCAGGCGTGACAGCGGCAGGTCGAGGATTCTTCCCGGCATTACGTCAGGCGCTTCGGCGTACATCATGTCGCCTATGTTGCATGTCGTCAGATCGAAGCCCTGCTGTGCGGCGAGTTCCGAGACGCGTGCGATGAAGGCTTTCTTGTCCAGTCCGACTTGTCCGGTAACGACTATACGCATGGGGTTGCTCTCGCCACGGCGGGAATAATGATCGATTAGTATCGGCGCGATTGGGGTTACATACGGTTAGTTCACGATCCGGCCGGTCTCGTCGTCGGCGCTTTTGGCTTCTGGGCCGCAAGCCGCCTCTCAAGGCGCTGGACCTGGATTTTGTACACGTCGCGTTCCATCGCGGCGTTTCTGAGAACCTTCAAATCCTCGGCCTGCATGTTTGTGATGAACGTCTGCTTCTCAAGCTCTGCGCGAAGCGTTCGTACGCCGGCGTTGTTCTGTCGCAGCGTGCGGTTCTCGGCCTCCAGGGTGTCTAGTTTCTGTCTCAGCACTTTGATCTGCAGTTTCAGTTCGGCGATCCCCTGTGGCGCGGCAGTTTTCGTCGCCAGCGGCCGGCTGCTCTTGACTGCGGCCTTGGGCTCAGGCGTCGGCTTGGCGGCGATATCGGGGGCTACTGCTGCTGCGGCGGGGGTGGGGGTCTTCGCCCGGCCGGGCCATTTCCATTCGAGCTTGTTCTGACACCCTGTCGCGGCGGCCAGTACTAGCATACATGTAAGCAACGCTGGTTTTTGCATGCCGGGAGCATACCTTCGGATATCGGCCAATGCAAGTTGTCTGGCGTTGACTCTCTGATCTTGTGCGGTTCATCGTGGCGGAGAATCAGATTTCGGCCAGTATGTCGGCGATAATGGTGTTCGACACCAGCATGGCCTGGGGTGCTATGCGGATTCGCTCGCTGTCGATCAGCATCGCCCCCTGATCGCAGTATCGTTTTATGGTCCGGCCGAACGCTTCTGTCGGGTCCATGCCGAACCTCTCGATAAACGCCTGTCGATCCGCGCCTCGACTCATTCGCAGTGCGAGCATGAGCGTTTCGCCCATCTCGGCGCGTCCGGTAAGTTCTTCGGATTCGCCGGGGGGGCGGCGCCCCGAATCGATAGCACTGATATAGGCGATTACGTCGGGGCTGTTGGTTCGCCGCACGCCGGAGATGTAGCTGGCCGCCGCCGGCCCGAGGCCCAGGTAAGGTTCGTTTCGCCAGTACGTCAGATTGTGCCTGCACTCCTTGCCGGGTGCGGCGAAGTTGGAAATTTCATATCGTTCCAGACCCGCGGCGCGTGCGGCTTGAAGTGCGGCGTGGTAGCAGTCGGCCTGGTCTGAGTCGTCCATCTCGACAAACTCGCCGCTGTCTCTCAGCCGCCCGATCGCGGTGTTGGGCTCAACCGTCAGCGCGTAGCAACTCAGGTGATCGGGCCGCAGGCCCAGGGCCTTGTCCAGCGAGACTCGCCACGAATCGATACTCTGGCCCGGCGCCGCGTAGATCAGGTCCAGGCCGAGCCGCTGGATTCTCGCGCCGCCAAGAGTGTCCCACGCGGCGACTATGCGATCGGGATCGTGGATCCTGCCCATGGCCTCAAGTTCGCTCCGGACGAACGATTGGGCTCCGAGATTCACCCGATTGACGCCGGCGTCGGCGAGCATCCGGGCTTTTTCGTCGGTCACCGTGCAGGGATTGGCTTCGATGCTGAATTCCGTTTTGTCGTCGCCAAGGCCCGTCAGCATCGCCAGGAGCCGCCCCAGCTGCGTCGGTTCCAGTGCGGTAGGGGTGCCGCCGCCGATGAAAATACTGTCCAGCGGTCTGGCCAGAAGTTCTGCGTTTTGCTGCAGTTCTGACCCGACAGCCTTCAGGTACGGCACCGCCAACTCGCTGGCGTCGGCCAGCGAGTAGAAGTCGCAATAACCGCACTTGCTCAGGCAGAACGGCGCGTGCACGTATAGCGCCGCGACTTGTCGCTCGCTCTGACGGGGCGCGGGATGGCTGGAGCTTTGGTCTTGCATTGAAACTCTGGTCTGATTATGCTTGCATGAAATCGCACGGATTATACAATAAACCGTTGTTGGCCACACGGCTTAGACAATGTGGCTTTTTGTTGAAGGCGCCAGGATATACAGAGGACTCCCAATGGATGTTAATCTTGTAATGTTCAAGCCGGACGGTCAGAGGAAAGATTTCCCGCTGACAAACGCTGTTTCCGTAGTCGGTCGCGGTGAGGAGTGCGAGTTGCAGATTCCGCTCCTGAACGTTTCCCGCCGTCACTCCGAGATTCGTCTCGACGGGGACGTCATACGTGTCAAGGACCTTGCTTCCAGCAACGGCACCTATCTCAACAATCAGCGGATAAGCGAAGGCGAACTGTCGGCGGGTGATCGCCTGTCGATCGGCCCGATCGTCTTTACCGTTCAAGTTGACGGTCAGCCCGGTGAAGTCTCGCCGATCAAGAGCGAAGGACAGGTAGTCGTCGAAGGTTCGGCGATCGACGGTCCCACTGTCGTCACTGAAGAAGTGGTCGTGGAACTTGAGTCTGCTCCCGAACCTGAAGTCGTCGCCGCTCCCACGGTTGTTGTCGAACCGGCGGAGACTCCCGAAGTTGTCGAGGTAGTCGAAGTTGTCGAAGCCGCTCCGGCTCCGGCTCCGGCCCCGGCGCCCAAGCCCGCACCAGCTCCGGCTCCCAAGCCTGCTGCTCCGGCCCCCGCGCCGCCCGCAGCCGCACCGCCCGCCAGTGAGCCGCTCGATCCGATTTCCGCATTGGAAGCTCTTGCCGCCGAAAGCCGCAAGAAGGGCCAGTAAGCGTAGATCCCGAGTCGTCTGGAGTCGAACTAGTGAACCTCAGTCCGTGACCTGATCGGGTCGCGGTGCGCCTTGAGGTCCTCCGGCCGAAAGGAAGTCCTGGAGAATCACCGCCGCTGCGATGGCGTCCTGGCGGGCCTTTTTCTTTTTTCTGGTGAACGTTTGGGCCAGGGCCTGATCGGCCTGGAAACTCGAGAGCCTTTCGTCCCAGAGCCTGACATCCAGATCGGTCTGATCGGCGAGATTCGCCGCGAACGCCCTGGCGATTTTGCCTTGGGGTCCCTCGGTGTCGTCCATGTTCAAGGGCCAGCCCACAACGGCGCCTGAAGCGCCGTGTTCTTCGGCCAGTTCCACGATTCGCCGGATGATATGATCGAGATTCGCCCCGTCAAGGACCGTCACAGGAGTGGCGATCGCCACTGAAGCGTCTCCGACAGCCACTCCGACTCGCTTGCTGCCGTGATCGATTCCCAGCCATCTGTCCATAGCCCGGCGCTCCGGTCTAAGAGTACTTGCCCGGTGATTTGTTTTCGATCATCGCCAGCAGTTCCTTGAGCCTCTGGGAGTCGGACTTCTTGCAGATCAGTGTGGCGTCCGGGCTGTGGACTATCACGCAGTCGTCCATGCCGATCACGGCCACGAGATGATCGTCTTCGCTGACGATCACGTTGCGGCAACTGTCGAGTAACACTGTCGTGCTGGCGACTACCGCGTTGCCCAGATCGTCTTGCTCGGCGACATTTTCAATCGCCGGCCATGAGCCTATGTCCAGCCACTGGCACGACAGCGGGACCATTCGGACCTTGTCGGCTTTCTCCATCACTGCGTAGTCGATGCTGATCTTCTCCAGTTGCGGATAGATCTCGCCCATCAGTTCGGTAATGTCGTTTCCGGCGGCGACTGCTTCGGTGATCGGGCCGAGTTTCTCCAGCGAATCGGGCAGGAACTGTTTTAGCGCCGCCTGGATAGCCGGTATCGTCCAGACGAACATTCCGCTGTTCCAGTAGTAATTTCCGCTTTCTACGTAGCGTCGTGCGGTGACGCGATCGGGTTTCTCGACGAAGCCCTTTACTTCGAACACGCCGCTGTCAGACGACTGGCCGCAATGAATGTAGCCCAAGCCCGTATGCGGACTCATCGGCTTGATTCCGAAAGTCACCAGCGCGTCTGACTCGTCTTCGGCGGCCTGGCAGGCCGACGCGACAGTCAAGGCGAACTGCTCGACCGGGCGGATCACGTGATCTGCGGTGAAGACCGCCATCGTTCCGTTCGGATCCCTTCCAGCCAGTATCGCCGCGCCAAGCGCCACTGCGTTGGCGGTGTCGCGCCCGACTGGTTCGCCGATAATGTTTTCGCGCGGCAGTTGGGGCAGCGCCGTTGCTATGTCGTCAACGTACTCGGCGTTGGTGATGATATAGATGTTCTCATTGTCGAACACGCCGTTGAGCCTGCTTACTGCTACGTCCAGCAGGCTCCTGCCATCGACGAGGCTCAACAGTTGTTTGGGGCGATGCTTTCTCGACAACGGCCAGAGTCTCTGGCCGACACCGCCGGCCATTATTGCGGCATAACGCATGTTGGGAGTCCTTTCCATCCTGGGTTGGTTACTATCTATATCGCATTGTACGCGGCAATGTCATGAGAAATTCGTGAATTACCGCGAATAATGCCGGCCCAGCGGATGAATGGCTCCCTGGGCCTACTGGAGCTTCGGCATAACCAACTGGCCCTTTCGCTGTGCTTCCAGGTCGAAATACGCGCCGTAGAACAAACTGTTGGAATCCAGCCAGAGCGTAATGCGGCTCAGCTCATCAGGGGTCAGTTTCAAATCGTGATGTTTCTGCAGGTGCTTGTACAACTTCGAGCCGCGCGCTCCGAACTGGCCCGGCACGGTTCGCGTAGGGGTTCGTCCCGGAGGCCTGCCGCTGAAGGCGAACGCGAATCCCTTCTGCGGACCGCCTTCGGTGTACTTGCTGTCGATCGTCAGCGAGATGTACGACTTGCTCCAGACCCGCGTCCCGCCGCCGTATCCGCCGCGCTTCCAACTGCCGGGCCCGCTCGTTAGATCCGGAGCCTTCTTCTTTGCGTTCTTGGTGTGGCACGGCACGCACTTCTTGTCGAGCACCGGCTGGACCAGCCGCGGGTAACATACCGGATACGATCCGACGCCGGCCGGCTTGAGCGCCGACGGTTTGCGCCGCAACGCGGTCTTTACCGACGCGGCGGGGACCGAGGCCTTGTGCCGCGATTCGTGGCAGCCCAGACACGTCAGCGTCTCGCCGGGATGGGTGTATGTAACCGACTGCATCGACTGGACCGCCAGGCCGTTTTCGTCGAGCGCCTGGAAGTAGATCAACTTGCCGGCCGGTACGGTGAAGTTCACGCTTCCGTCGGCTTCAACAGGCACGGTTCCCAGCACGCCGCGGGCCAGTGTCTCGCTTCCTATGCCGATATCGGGTCTGTTGATCGGGACCGTGGTCTTGGGGAATATCTGGACGACTCGCAGCGATTTGATCTTGACGCCTTTGGGCCATGGCTTCTGGCCGTTGTAGACGTTCATGCACTGTATCGTCGCGGTCTTGATCGTCGCGGACTTGCCTTGGCTGGGATGACCCACAGGGAAACCGTTCTGCGTTTTGTGGGGAATGACCGGAGGCATTTTCCTGGCCTGCAGCGGGATCGGGTCCTGGCTGATCAACTGCGCGTCGCGATGGATCAGCACGCGATTGCCGAATCCGTCGACCAGGTAGAGCCCGGGGCGATTGCTCCGATCGCGAAGTCCGCCGGCGTTGTAGCTGCAGATCACGTAGTTCTCGCTCAGGGGCCACGGCGTTGCGTAACGACCCGAACCGCCCTCGGTCTCGGGGAACTTCTCTTCCGGGGTGAATCGTTTGACAGGGCTCATCGCTCCGTCGTCCTCAAATCTCGGATCAAATATGATCAGCGAACCGAACGCCTGGCCGTGGTGCGGGACCGCAGTTGCGAAGTATCGTCGCGAACCGGGGATGGCCCGTATGTGATGCTCGGCGTCGGGTCGTGCCCGGCGATTCGACGGGTAGTTGCCATGTATCGCTCGCGGGTCGCGCCCGTCGGGATAGGTTATCCACGGATGGTGCGCGATGCAGTCGCCGCGATCGATGTAGTCCCATCGCGAGTAGACTATCATCCCGTTATGGTCGATGCTCGGGTTCCACTCGTTGGTCTCGTGGTAGCTCAGCGCGATGATGTCTTTCCCGTCCGGCAGCATCGAGTGCAGCGTGTATGTCGGCACGGGTCGCGGGTGGCAGCGCCCGAATCCGCCGCGGCGTTCGGAGATAAAAGCGATTCGACCGTTAGGCATGAAGCACGGATCAAAATCGTTCCAGGTCCCGTCTGTGATCTGCTCCAGCCCGCTTCCATCGACATTGACCTTGAATATGTGGAACGAACGCTCCGGGGACCAGGCTCGGCCTCTGCCCGGTTGTGCGTAGGCGAACATTATCGTCTTGGCGTCATAAGACAGGTCCGGGGTGATGAACCCGCCGCCGGCGAGTTTCTTGCCTTTGAGCCGTCCCTTGCTGACCGTCGAATTGGCCAGCACGTCGCGGAGTGTCGGCTTGGAGCCGAACGGGTCGGACAGAACGTAAATCCCTCCGCCGTCGCGCTGAGCCCATCCGAAATACTGATCGCAGATATGATTGCTCGTCTGGTTGCGTTTGACGAACAGGATCTTGTCGATGCCGCGCAGGAGCGGATTGGCGAAGGCGATCTTGCGACGCACCTTGAGTATCTCGCCGAGCAGAGCGGTCCGATCGCCGCCGGATGCTTTGGCTTTCGCCGTCAGCGCCGCCAGCGTCCTGGCCTCGGCCGCCAGATTCGGGGCGCCCTTCATTTTGCGGATGTCCGCCAGCAGCAGCCCGGTGCGACGGGCCACCAGCGCCGCGGCGTCTTTTTCGGTATCGAGTGGGGCCCAGTGCGGGTTGGCCAGTTGATCCTTCTGCTTTTTGTATCTGGCGCGATCCCGGAAGTCAGTTCCGGCGATGTTGATCTGCATGCGGAGTTCGGCTTCTTCCGCTGTTTTAGGCGGGGCGGTCTTGGCGCCGGCCGACAAGACGCCTGAACTTGTCGCTAAAGTTACAAAACAGATCGCCAACAGAATTACAGTTCGCTTGTTCATGCTTGCATCTCCCGGTTATTTAAGCATTGCCAATTATTCAGATGAAGCAGTCTAGCTTTCGCGCGCTGGTCCATCAATAAAATCAACTGTTCGACAGCGGCGGATATTGCCCAAAAACGCTCACCGGGGTATAGTCGTCGGTGTCGGCTGGCGGTATTGGTTTGTCGGGAGAACGATTGTGGCTATTCTTGCGGGTATTGACGAGGCGGGTCTGGGGCCGATATTGGGCCCGCTTGTTATGTGCGCTTCGGTCTTTGAAGTGCCCGACGAATTGGCCGACCAGCCGTTGTGGGACACTCTGGCCCCGGCCGTGGTTCGCAAGCCGGGGCGGAAGTCTACTGCGTTGGCCATCGGCGACAGCAAGAAGCTCTTCAAACGCAAATCTCCGAAGGGTCTGCGACATCTGGAGCGTGCGGTGCTGGCGACTCTGGCTTGCGGCGATCATCACCCTGGAACTCTGGCCGAACTCCTTTCGATCATCTCATCCGACGCCAACGCGCGAGCGATGAACTATCCGTGGTACAACCTGCAGGATGTCGCCGTGCCTGGAGTGCTGAGCGCCACTGACATTTCCCTGTCGGGCAACGCACTGTCTGCGGCGATGAAAAAAGCCGGCGCCCGCATGCTCGATCTTCGAGCCGAATGCGTGTTCGTCGGCGAGTTCAACAGGATAATTCGGGCTACCGGCAACAAGTCAACCACGGCCCTGGGCGTAACGTTCCGCCTGATCCACTATATCTTCAACCGCCTCGAGTCCGGATTCATGCAGATTCACGTTGATCGACAGGGCGGCAGGATGAGGTATCTGTCAGCCCTGGAGCGTGCGTTCGAGGGGTGCAGCTTCAAAATAATCCAGGAGGACCCCGACTGCAGCGCCTACGAGATGTCCGACGCGCGCCGCACGGCCAGGATCACGTTTTCGGTTGGCGGAGAGGCCCAGCACATGCCGATCGCACTGGCGTCGATGACAGCAAAGTACCTTCGCGAGTTGTTTATGGAGAGATTCAACGAGTTCTGGGCCCAGCATGTGGAGGATATCGCCCCGACGGCCGGCTACTACACTGACGGGCGCAGATTCTACGGGCAAATCAAAGACGTCATGGCGACTGTCGGCATTGACGAGGACCTGGTCTACCGCTGCCGCTGACGGCAAGTTTATTGTTGACGTCGCACGCGGAGACGCCTAGGTTAGTGCGTGTAATACAACTTGCCTTAAAAGGATTCATACTATGGCTATCCAGAAATGGTCTGACGAAATAACGATTGTCGAACTCAGCGACGACCCTCAGTTCACCGAGGATCTGGATTCCTTAATGGACAGCGTTGAAAGCAACGCTACTGACGTAGTATTGAATCTGGCGGCGGTCGGATTCATCAACTCCTCAAATGTCGCAAAGCTGCTTCGCGTCCGCAAGGTCATGCTCGCTGTCGACAGGCGACTGGTGCTGTGCGATGTAAACGCGCAGGTCTGGGGCATATTCCTGGTCACCGGTTTGGACAAGATATTCGAGTTCACCAGCGATGTGGCGATCGCGCTGGCCAGTCTGCAGATAGACATGGCCGCCGGCGATGACGCCGCCGAAGAACCGTCAGACAGCTAGCCTGCGGTCCTGGCTCTGGCGGCCGCGTAGTTGGGCCTATTCCTTCTTTGCCGGTTGCCCCGTCGATAGGGCTTTTATCGCTGCGTTGAATATTCCCGACGATGTGTGCGTGGCTCCGCTTACGGTGTCCAGGTCCTTGAACGCCAACCATTCGACTACCGACCCGGGCTCTTCCTTTATCACCAGCGGGCTCTTTCGCCTGACTTTTATCAGCGGATCCGGAGCCGGGGGAGCCAGGAACACCTGCTTGGCGATGATGCGCTTGGGCATCTCGGTTTTGGATATGAAACCGCGTTTGTCCTTCATCGCCAGGACCCTGACGGCCTCCAGCGATCCGCCGGCCATGGTTACCGATACGGATATCGGACCGGTTGTCTGGTATCCGGCGCCCTGGGCGGCGTAGGTTCCGTCGGGTATCTGCGAGAGCCTCAGCGCCGCCTGCAGCTTCGTCGCCTCGAGATTCGCCGTGGCGCGTGCGGTGTTGCGCTTTATGTTTACGCTGCCTTTCTGTGCGTCGATGACTTTCTGGTAGTAGGTCTGGGCTCTGGAGAATTGCCCGTCGCGCCGCAATGCGTCGCCCGCGGCCAGGTAGCCCACGTCGGGCCGACCGGCCTGGGCGGTCTGCTCGCCGTAGAATACCGCCTTGCTGGTTTCGCCCATCTCGGCCCAGAGCCTTATCACGTTCCCGTCAGGCGTGTGATCGTCGCGGAATGCCTTCAGCATTTTCGCCGCCAGCGGCTTGCAGCCCAGGCGATAGTAGCACGTGGCCAGTTGGAGATTGTTCCTGCCGCCAGCCTTGCGATACCAGTACGCTGCACGAGCGTAGTCGCCGAAGTAGTTGAAGTACATCTTGGCCAGTGCGGTCTGGGACCGCTTCAGCCTGATCAGGCTGGTCCTGTTGACAGACCCTACGTGGTACATCAGTTTCACACCTTCCTTCCACCTGCTCGGAGACGGCGTGATGATCATGTCGATGTACTGGTTGAGGTTGACGTGCGGCTGTATGCCGCGCCTGGTGACCAGCCAGTTAAGCTTGAGCGTAGGCGGCGGGCTTATCGTGATAGCGTCGAACCAGTCGGGCTTGGTGCGCCCGACGTCGTCGATCAGTTCGTCTACCTGGCTTTCGGTTCGCTCGTTTTTCGCCACGGCCGCCGGCTTGACGGCCTTGGGCTTGACGCCGGCTTTAGCGCCGGGCTTGGCCATGCGGCGAACTCCGTTTACTGTTACGGCCTTGACGTTTGAAAACGGGAAGTCCATGTTGACCATGACGCCGCCGAGGTTCGCCTGGAAGACGACTTTGTTCTCCAGTTCCTTTAGCAGCTTGCCCCTGTAGACCGTGCCGTCTTTTGTTTCGATTTCGTCGGCCCGGACCGATGAAACCAGGAGCGATCCGACAAGCAGCATGCTAGCCGAAACCAGTACTAACCGGAAGCCGGATGCGACAGTCGATCTTCTCGTGTTTCTCATGTTTGATTTCCTCAGTAATCCCACACCGTAAGGATAACTGATAACAATTGCGACAGGCAAGCTATTCATTTCAGACCACTGGCCACTTTTGATCCTAACTCTACGCCACAGGGTGTTTCGGCGCGTCTCCTGGTGCTGAACGTGTTCGATTCTGATTTTTTTTGCGGTTATCAGCTTGACCGATCGGTAGGGGCGGGCTATAATTTGCTTGGTAAATGTTAGGGTATTTGAGCGTGTCGTTGCGGCCAGGTTCCGACGGGCTTGAAAGAGTGTAAGTGTTGTCAGTCTCGGGTGTTATGCTATGCATATTGAAGATATCGGCGAGCGTATCGAAGTTTTAGCGTCATGCGCAGGGGGTCGCGTCAAGCCGTTGCGGTTCAAATGGTCCGGGCGGACGTATGAGATTCAGTCGGTAAACGCCCGCTGGACCGACCGCAGCGGTGGAAGCTATTCGTTGCACTACAGCGTACAAGTCGGCGACGAAACGTACCTGCTGCGCTTCTCCGGATCCGAAATCCAATGGTGGCTGGAAAAACAGATGGGTTTTTGACGGCTGGCAGTTGGCAGTTGGGAGTTGGCAGTTGGCAACGACAAAGTCAAAGGCAAAGTCAAAGGCAAAGGCAACGCCTAACCAGCTCTCGCTCGTTCGATGTTGCCGTCGCCGTTCGCCGCTGCCGTTGCCAACTGCCAACTGCCAACTCCCAACTGCCACGCCGTTATGACCCCCTTAATCTTCCATATTGATGTTGATGCGTTTTTTGCTTCTGTTGAGCAGTTGCTGGCGCCTGGGTTGCGCCGGCGTGCGGTTATTGTCGGCAGCGGTTGTATTGCTTCGTGCTCGTATGAGGCCAGGCGGTTCGGACTGCATGCCGGCATGTCGCTCGGTAGGGCATTGGAGTTGTGCCCTCAGGCAGTGGTCCTGGCGGGTGACTACCAGACTTACCGATGTTTCGCCGAGCATATTTGGGAGATATGCGCCAGCTACGCCTATTCGCTGCAGACTCTGCTGGACGAGGCATACGGCGACGCGACTGGTCTGGCCGATCGATATGGCGGGGCGGTCGCCATGGGCCGCCGGCTCCAGCAGCAAGTCGATCGACAGGTCGGGCTGCCGGTCTCGATCGGGCTGGCGGCTAATGCGATGATGGCTAAATTGGCGTCGCACGCGGCCAAGCCGTATGGCGTTGTGCATATTCCATCCGGGCATGAGAGCCGGTTCCTTGACCCGCTTGATGTTAGTGAGCTGCTTGGCGTAGGGCCGAAGACCGCCCAGCGGCTGGAGGACATAAATGTCAGCACTATCGCCGATCTGCGCCGGCTCGATCGCCAGGTGCTCCGCTGCATGTTCGGCCAACGCGGCGATCTGCTCTACGATCGGGCCCGCGGGCTCGACCCGTCGGAAATTCGGCCTCAAAGCAAACCCAAGAGCATCTCGCGCGAGACTACGTTCCATAAACCCCAATGCGATATGAGTTGGGTTCGCGGGATGTTGTTTTACCTGGCCGAGCGGGCTGCATCCGCGGTGCGCGATGCGGGATTACTGGCCGGGCGATTGGAAACGTCCATACGTTACATCGACTTCAAAGGTGATGCGACGAGTCGAACACTGAGCGAGCCGACAAACTGTGCGTGGCGGATATTCGATGTCGCCGCCGGGCTTCTTAAAACGCTGCACCGACGCCGGACGGCGCTGAGGCATATCGGCGTTACGCTGTCGAAATTCTCGGCGGCCGGGTCTGAAGCTCTATTATTCCAGACGCCTGCCGACGCCAAACGCCGCAACCTCAGCGGGGCACTCGATGCGATACGAAACCGATACGGGCACGCATCGATAGTGGCCGGCGAATCGATTG
>CAYMSH010000095.1:0-17807 GCA_964392945.1 uncultured Planctomycetaceae bacterium
AATAATGAAGATACTCATAACGCCAAGATCTCTCACACGCGACGGGCATCCGTCGCTGGCGAAATTGGAAGCCGCCGGTTTCGAACTGGTCTTCTCGACCCCCGGCGCCTTCCCGAGCGAAGACGAACTGCTCGAACTCCTGCCCGGCTGCGTCGGCTACCTCGCCGGCGTGGAGCAGATATCCGGCAAAGTGCTGGATTCGGCCGGCGATCTGAAAGTCATCAGCCGCAACGGGACCGGCGTTGACAGCGTTGACCTCGGTGCGGTCGATCGTAACGGCGTGCAGATTATGCGAGCCGCCGGAGCCAATGCACGCGGCGTGGCCGAGCTCACGTTCGGTCACATTCTCGCCGCTGTTCGTTCGATCCCGTTCAGCGATGCGGCGATGAAGGACCAGCGATGGGAGCGTCGCAAGGGGCTCGAACTGGCCGATCGCACGTTGGGCCTGATCGGATGCGGAATGATAGGGCGGTTAGTGGCCCAGTTTGCGCTGGGATTCGATATGGACGTCATCGCCTGCGATCCGTACGCCGACATGAGCTTCAAGCCTTCGCCGCGGTTCAACTTCCGCTCGATCGATGATGTGCTGCAGGATTCGGACATTATAAGCCTTCACTGCCCCGCCGGGCCGGACGGGAAACCGGAGATCGACGCCGGCGCGATCGAGAAAATGAACGACGGTGTGTACATAATCAACACCGCCCGGGCGAGCCTGCTGGACGACAAGGCCGTTCTCGAAGGGCTGGAAAGCGGCAAGATCGCCGGCGTCGCGGTAGACGCCTTCGATCCCGAACCGCCTACGGAGTGGGCCCTTGCCGCTCACCCGAAAGTAGTAAGCTCGCCGCACATCGGAGGATTCACCTCCGAGAGCATCGACAGAGCCGTGTCCGTCGCCGTGGATAATCTACTCATAGCCCTGAGCTAACGGAGTTATCAAAGTGACAAGCAAAATCACAACTGCAGTAATCGCCTCGCTCCTCCTGTCGGCTATGTGCGGACCGCTGATCGCCGCAGAGCCGTCGGGGCAACTGGAACGAATTACCAATGACTGGATGATCCAGGACCACGGTAAGGACACCGGCAAGTGCTTCACGGCGAGTTCTGGTTGCGACATTGAAGCCAAGATGGTCCAAAAGGCCCTGGCCGAAACGCCTGTTGCGGAGTTGAAGGCCAGGTTCGACGCCCTGGTCAAGGACAAGGTCCCCGGCAAGGACCCGCGCTGGAAGAAGCTGTATATCAACGCCTGCGGCGCCAGGCGCGCCGCTCGCCTGAAGAACTTCCGGGCCACGACGAAGAAGTTCGTTTTCACCAAGCACTACAATATGGGCGCCTCGCACTACGCCTACACCGAAGGCCTGTCCGACGCACAGGCCGAGCGTCACTTCATTCCGGGAACCGCATTGTGCATCCTGGAAATGGACATCAATTACGGGAAGGTCACCACGCTGATCGACGATCCCAAAGGCGTGATCCGCGATCCGGACGTCTCGTTTGACGGGAAGCGAATTCTGTTTTCCTGGAAGAAGTCTGATCGCAAGGACGACTACCACCTGTACGAAATGGATCTGGCGACCAAGAAGATTCGCCAGCTTACTTTCGGGCTCGGTTTCGCCGACTACGAAGGCGTCTACCTGCCCAACGGGAACATCCTGTTCAACTCAACGCGCTGTGTGCAGACCGTTGACTGCTGGTGGACCGAGGTGTCGAATTTTTATATTGTCGATAAGGACGGTAAGCTGATGCGCCGCGTCGGTTTCGACCAGGTGCATACGAACTACCCGCAAGTGCTGGCCGACGGGCGCGTGATCTACACTCGCTGGGACTATAACGACCGCGGGCAGCTCTACCCCCAGCCGCTGTACCAGATGAATATCGATGGAACCGCCCAGACCGAGTATTACGGTAATAACTCGTGGTTCCCGACCACGATCGGACACGCTCGCGGCATTCCCGGTTCGGACAAGGTCCTGGCGATCGCCACGGGTCACCATAGCATCCAGACCGGTGCGCTGATCCTGATCGATGTCAAGCAGGGGCGCCAGGAGACCCAGGGCGTAACGCTCGTCGCTCCTCTGGTCGAGGACAAGAAGGACCGCCGCTACCGTCGCGTTGACGGCTACACCGGTTTCAACGGTCACTTCCAGTATCCCTATCCGATCAACGAGAAAGAGTACATCGCCGCGTACAGCGCACACCAGACCGGTCGTCGCTCGAAGGACGGATACGGAATCTACTACGTTCGCCAGGATGCAGCACGCGAACTGCTGGTTGACGACCCGAAGATATCCTGCAACCAGCCGGTCTTCCTGATGGCCCGAAAGACTCCGCCGGTTCGGCCCAGTGTTGTCGACTACAAGAAGAAGATCGGCACCTACTACGTGCAGGACGTCTACTTCGGCCCGGGTCTAAAGGGCGTCGATCGAGGCGTGGTCAAAAAGCTGCGCGTCGTGGCGATCGGCTTCCGCGCCGCCGGCGTCGGATCCAACGGAAACGGCGGACCGGGCGGCGGGGCGTTAGTGAGCACTCCTGTGGCCATTCGCAACGGAACCTGGGACACCAAGACCGTTATCGGCGAGGCCAAAGTGCACTCCGACGGTTCTGCGTTCTTCGAAGCCCCCGCCAGGACGCCGCTGTACTTCCAGCTAATAGACGCCGACGGCTACGTCGTCCAGTCGATGAGAAGCTGGTCAACGCTGATGCCCGGTGAGAACTTCGCGTGCCTGGGCTGCCACGAAGACAAAAACGCTACATCGCCGCCTACGAAGACGACTATGGCGATGAAGGCCGGTCCGAAACCGCTGAAGGACTTCTACGGAAAACCGCGCGGTTTCAGCTACATCAAGGAAATCCAGCCGATCCTGGACAAGCACTGCATCAAGTGCCACAAGGACCGCAGCAAATCGCCGAAGGCGTCCGGTACGATCCGCCGCGGCGGACGGACCCCCAAGCTGAATCTCGCCAAGGCCAAGCCGATCCTGCCCAAATGCGCCAAGTGGCGATACACCACAACCAAGCCCAAAACCGACTGGATGAAGCCTGAATTCAAGGACGCTTCGTGGAAGCAGGGAACCGCCGGATTCGGAACGGCGGGAACTCCCGGCGGAAAACGCAATACTGATTGGAGAACCAAGACGATCTGGATGCGGACTACGCTGGATCTTGCAGGATGCGGAAAGGACAGCTTCAGGTTCATCGTTTGTCATGATGAAGATGTGGATATCTACGTTAATGGCGTTCACGCAGCGGCCGCGGGACACTATGTCACCGACTATGTCGCACTCAAGCTGAACGACAAGGGCCTGGCTGCTCTCAAGGCCGGCAAGAACACCATTGCCGTACGATGCCGCCAGACTTCCGGCGGTCAGTATATCGACGTGGCGCTGTACGATACCGCGCCGGAGACAAAGCCGAAGGTTATCGTCGCCAAACCCGAGCCCAAGGGCGACGGGAAGATCAAGAATGCCTTCAGCCTGCTCGGCGAGATCCACAGCACCAGCGGCGGGAGAAAGTGGAGCGATTCCTACATCGCCTTCACCCAGAACGGCCGGCCTAACGATATAGTCAAGTGGATGAACGTTCAGTCGATTCCGCCGATGCTGCCGCCGTACTTCGCCGGTTCGAAGCACAGCAAGCTCATGGCGATGCTCAAGAAAGGGCACAATAAGACGAAGCTGTCGACTGAAGAACTCGAGAAACTGGCCTGCTGGATCGACCTGCTGGTCCCGTATTGCGGCGATTACATGGAAGCCAACGCCTGGGGCGAAGCCGGTGAGAAGAAGTACCGGCACTTCCAGAAGAAACGTGACGACATGGCGGCGATTGAGTTGCAGAACATTAAAATACTGGCCGACAGGAAGTAGATTAGATAGATATCGAAGTTGATTTCGAATGCGAATCACAGCCCGCAGACAGCTATCTGCGGGTTGTTTTTTGCGCCAGGCAATTACGTTTGACAACTTGCGTTTAGCTTTGTGATAATACCGACCATGACAGCCCTGGCGGAAACCGCCGCAACAGGAAAGCTGTCGATACCTCTTAGTAAATGGAGACTTACCGTGACAGGCAAACTTAGAATTGCAGTACTCGTATCGGTTGTGTTTGTGATGGCGGCCGGTCCGATGACCGGGCTGGCGGCTCGCAAGAAACGCCCCGCGCCGGCTCCGATCCCCGCGTTGCAGGCCGATCGGATCACCAACGACTGGATGATCCAGGACCTCGGCAACAAGGACATCAAGAGATGCTTCAGTTCAACCGCCGGTTGCGACGTCGAAGCAAAGATGCTCGAAAAGGTCCTGGCCGAGACCCCCAACGCCGCACTGAAAGCCCAGGCCGCCGCACTGGTCAAGGGCAAAGTCGCCGGTAACGATCCCCGCTGGAAGAAGCTGTACATAACCGCATGCAACGCTCGCCGCGCCGCTCGCCTCAAGAGCCTCAACGCCACGACAAAGCGGATCGTTTTCACCAAGCACTACAACATGGGCGCCTCGCACTACGCCTACACCGAAGGTCTTTCCGACGCCCAGGCCGAGCGTCACTTCATCCCGGGCACGGCGCTGTGCGTCCTGGAGCTTGACGGAACCAAGACAAGCGTCACCACGCTGATCGACGATCCCAAAGGCGTGATCCGCGATCCGGACGTCTCGTTTGACGGGAAGCGAATTCTGTTTTCCTGGAAGAAGTCCGATCGCAAGGACGACTACCACCTGTACGAGATGGATCTGGCGACGAAGAAGATCCGTCAGCTTACCTCCGGACTGGGACACGCCGACTACGAAGGCGTTTACCTGCCCAATGGCAACATCCTATTCAATTCGACGCGATGCGTGCAGACCGTCGACTGCTGGTGGACCGAAGTGTCGAATTTCTACATCGTTGATAAAGACGGCAAGCTGATGCGTCGTGTCGGGTTTGACCAGGTACACACCAACTACCCGCAGGTCCTGGCCGACGGACGAGTGATCTACACCCGCTGGGACTATAACGACCGCGGCCAGCTCTATCCCCAGCCGCTGTACCAGATGAATATCGACGGAACCGCCCAGACCGAGTATTACGGCAACAATTCGTGGTTCCCCACTACGATCGGCCACGCTCGCGGTATCCCCGGTTCGGATCAGATCCTGGCGATCGCCACGGGGCACCACAGCATCCAGACCGGCGCGCTGATCCTGATCGATATCAAGAAGGGTCGCCAGGAACGCACAGGCGTAACGCTGGTCGCTCCGCTGGTCGAAGACAAGAAGGACCGGCGCTACCGTCGCGTTGACGGCTACACCGGTTTCAACGGCCACTTCCAGTATCCCTACCCGATCAACGAGAAGGAATATGTCGCCGCTTACAGCGACCACCAGACACGGCGCCGTTCTAAGGACGGATACGGAATCTACTACGTACGCCAGGACGCAGCTCGCGAACTGCTGGTCGACGATCCTAAGATCTCCTGCAACCAGCCTGTATTCCTGATGGCCCGCAAGAGACCGCCGGTTCGGCCCAGCGTTGTCGACTACAAGAAGAAGACCGGTACGTACTACGTGCAGGACGTCTACTTCGGACCGGGCCTCAAGGAGATCAAGGACGGCAAGATCGTCAGTGAGATCAAACGCGGCGTGGTCAAGAAGCTGCGTGTTGTTTCGATCGGCTTCCGCGCCGCCGGCGTCGGATCCAACGGAAACGGCGGGCCGGGCGGCGGGGCGCTTGTGAGCACCCCGGTAGCCATTCGCAACGGAACGTGGGACACCAAGACCGTCATCGGCGAGGCGAAAGTGCACGAAGACGGTTCTGCGTTCTTCACCGCTCCGGCCAGGACGCCGCTGTACTTCCAGCTCATAGACGGCGACGGTTATGTCGTCCAGTCGATGCGAAGCTGGTCAACGCTGATGCCCGGCGAAAACTTCGCCTGCCTCGGTTGCCACGAAGACAAGAACGCGACCTCGCCGCCGACGAAGACGACCCTGGCGATGAAAGCCGGCCCCAGGCCGCTGAAAGAGTTCTACGGAAAGCCCCGTGGATTCAGCTATCCCAAGATGATCCAGCCGATCCTGGACAAGCACTGCATCAAGTGCCACATGGGCCGCACGCAGAAGGGCCCGGCCAAGAAGGGCTCCAAGCCCAAAGTCGCCGCCAAGCCGGCTTCCAAGGGCGATCCCAAGATCAAGAAGGCCTTCAGCCTGTTGAGCGAGACCTCACGCACCGGCGGCGGGCGCAAGTGGAGCGATTCGTACATCTACCTCACCCAGAACGGCCGACCCAACGAGATCGTCAAGTGGATGAACGTTCAGTCGATCCCGCCGATGCTGCCGCCGTATTTCGCCGGTTCGAAGCACAGCAAGCTGATGGTCATGCTCAAGGCGGGACACAACAAGACGAAGCTGTCGACCGAAGAACTCGAGAAGATCGCATGCTGGATCGACCTGCTGGTCCCGTACTGCGGCGACTACATGGAAGCCAACGCCTGGGACGCAAAGGGCATCGCCAAGTACAAGCACTTCCAGAAGAAGCGCGACGACATGGCCGCCATCGAGTTGCAGAACATCAAGATCCTGGCCGACAGGAAGTAAAACTCCATCCCGATCGGGATTAACTCCCAACGCAAACGACAGCCCACAGATAGCTATCTATC
Organism: uncultured Planctomycetaceae bacterium; assembly: GCA_964392945.1. Lineage (GTDB taxonomy): Bacteria > Planctomycetota > Phycisphaerae > SM23-33 > SM23-33 > BS750m-G57. The sequence goes on from CAYMSH010000095.1 coordinate 6,620, forward strand.
TGTGGGCTGTTTCGTTGCCCATCAGTTCTGTTTGTTCGTTGTGTGAACCGTGAGTCCCGACAAGTCGCGAGTTCTGCAGGCTGGAATGAGATTCAGCAGCAAACTCACGAGGTAACCCACAATCACGCATCCGCCGAGACCGACTACCGGGTAGAGCATGCCGTGAAGTCCGGTGCATTCTCTGACGACCAGTATGCCTGCGGCTCCGGCGGCGGCTCCGATGCAAGCGCCGATACCGTTTGCTCGACGCGTAAAGATGCCCAGTACGAACATCCCGGCCAGCGGGCTGCCCATCCAGAAAAGTATGTACAGAAAAAGGTCCCACGTCGATTTGAAACTGTCGGCGTAAGACGCCATGATCAGTGCGGCGATCGTTCCGATCAGCCCGGTCAGGCCCGTGACCCATCTGGCCAGCACCAGGCAGCTCTTTTCGGATGCTCCGGGGCTGAAGCGGCGGTAGCCGTCTGTGGTTACGACGGCGGAGACCGAGTTCATGCTGGAGTCAACGCTGGACATAGCGGCCGCGAACAGGCCCGCGATCGCCAGCCCGGCTATGCCCGCGGGCATCTGCTGGACCATGAACAGCGGGAGAATCTGGTCGTTGCGCAGGTTCGCCGGGATCAATTCGGGTCGAGTCTGGTAGAACGCCCATAACGCGGTGCCAAGCGAGAAGAACAGCAGCGAAACGGGAATAACGCTCAAGCCGCCGACCCACGCGGCCCGCCTGGCCGACTTGAGGTCCGGTACGGTAAGGTAGCGCTGGATCACGCCTTGATCGGCGGTGTTCGGCATGAAGTCGCCGAAGAATCGTCCGACTATGAAGAGCCACAACGCTCCGGTCTTGGGGTCCCATGTGAAATTTGCGGCTTTGAATTTACCGGCCGCTCGACCTTTTTCGATCACCGCGGCAAGTCCGCCGTCAACTTCGCCGGAGATAATCGCCAGGCAAACTATCGCCGCGCCCATGAGCACAACGACCTGGAGCACGTCGGTCCAGATCACCGCTTCGACGCCGCCGAGGACGGTGTAGATAGTGCAGAGCACTCCCATAGCCAGTATGCACGCGTAGATGTCCAGCCCGGCGACGGTGTGCAGCGCCAAAGCCGGCAGGTAGAGAATCACGGCCATTCGGAGGAACTGGAAGCATATGTACAGCAGTCCGCCGACGAGTCGGGCTCCGACGTTGAAACGTTTTTCCAGGTATTCGTACGCGGTGGTCACGTTCAGGCGCCGGTAGAACGGCAGGTAGAACAGTATCACTACCGGCACGATCAGGATCGGGACCATGTTGCCGGTGAAATGCACCCAGTTGCCGGCGTACGCCTTGGCCGGGAAGCCCATGAACGTGATCGCCGACAGGCCGGTGCCTACGATGCTCAGTCCAGCGGCCCACCAGGGTATGCGGCGCCCGGCCAGGAAGAAATCGTCGGTGCTCTTTTCGCGTCGGGAGAAGTATACGCCCATCATGAGTATCGCCAGGAGATACCCGGCGAGCACCATCCAGTTCAGGGCTCCAAAATCTCCGGCTACGGCCTCCGGCGTCAGGGCGATCAAAGTTCTACTCCCTTCTGTGCCGGAACACCGGCTTCGTAGGCGTGTTTGACGTGCGTCAGATCAGTTACCGTGTCGGCCGCCTCGATCATCGCAGGCGTCGCGCCGCGACCGGTCAGCACCAGGCACTGATCGGCCCGGATCAAATCGAGCAGCTCCAGGACCTCGTTTTCCGTGATGAGTCCGCATCCGACGGCGCCGCAGACTTCATCCAGCACGATCGTGGAATACTGACCCGATTCGATCGCGTCGCGAGCCTTGGCCAGCGCGACTTCCGCGGCGTGATGGTGCGCTGAATATCGCGGGTTATCCGGTTTGGGCACGAAGCCCAGGCCTTCCTGGACGATGTCGATCTCGGGAATCTTCGCCAGCGCGGCGATCTCGCCTGTCGAGGCGTCGTGCTTGATGAACTGCAGGAACAGTACTCTCATTCCATGCCCGGCGGCCCTGAGCGACATGCCCAGAGCCGCACACGTTTTACCTTTGCCGTCACCGGTCAACAGCACAATGCGTCCTTGCCGATCCATCACGCGATCTCCATAAAACCGAATTCCCGACTCCCGCATCATGCGGGGCGAGTTACTTCTTTTTCTTCCTGACCTCTTCCTTGATGCGCTGGATGTGCCCGCGTCCGAGGGCTTTTACTTCGCATCCGAGTTCGAAATACTTCGCGATGCTCTCGTCGCTGAGTATTCCGAAGCAGTCGATCACCGCCAGCGGCGACCCGGCCCATTTGACGACTTGCGCCGGATCGAGCTCAAGGTACGGTGCGTGCGGTACGGCGAGTATAACCGCTTCGGCCCCTTTAAGCACGGACTGCAGATCATCGCTCATGCGAACGTCGGCCAGCCCCTCCTGGTTGCGGAAGAACCTGGACCAGGAATGGCCCGGAGCCGGATACACGTCCTGCTGCTCCAGCTCGTACCAATGCTCGACGTACGGATCGTGCACGCGGATCTCGGCGCCCATTTCCGTGAGCTTCCGCACGACGAGTTCCGAACCGCTGTATCGCGTGTCGCCTACGTCCTGGCGGTAGGAGGCGCCGCAGATCACGATATCGGCGCCGGCGATGTATCGTCCCATGTTTCGCAGTGCGTCTCGCGCCAATTCGGCCACGTGCAGCCCGCGAGTGTCGTTCACGTCGATGGCGGTGGGGGTGATCTGGAATACGCTGTCGCCGTCTTCGAAGCCCAGGATGTGTCGATAGGCCCAGTATCCCAGCCCGCCGTCCTTCGGCAGGCAGTATCCGCCGATTCCGGGTCCGGGGAATATTATGTTGCTGTGGGTCGGGCGCATCCCGATAGCCTTGATTACCTTTATGAGGTCCACGCCGTTTCGCTCGGCGAACAGGGACCATTCGTTCAGGAACGCCAGCGTAGTGGCCCGGTATGAGTTTTCGACGATCTTTGTGGTCTCGGACTCTATCGGCCGATCCATGACCGTCAGCGGGAACTCTTCGGTGTTCAGCACTTCCTTCAGGAACTTGACCACTCGTTTGCGGGCCGTGGCGTTGCATCCGCTGCAGACGCGCCAGAAGTCGCGTATCGACGATACGTATTCCTTGCCGGGCATCACGCGCTCGAAACTGTGGCTCAGCAGGGGGGTGGCTTTGATTCCGCGTTTGGCGAACGCCTTTTTCATGATCGGCCAGGCCACGAACTCCGTCGTCCCGGGCGCGACAGTCGTTTCGATCAGCGTAAGGCACTTGGGTTCGACTTTCTGGCCGATGGTGCGCATCGTAGCTTCCAGGGCGCTCATTTCGGCTTCGCCGGTTTTCATTTGTCCCAGATCGTGTTTGGTGTAGTCGCACTGTACGTCGACAACCACTACGTCGGCGAGTTTCAGGCAGTCGCTGTTGAACGTGGCGGTCAGCGTCTTCTTTTCGAGTACGCAGCGTGCGATCATCGGATCGACTTCGGGGTCTTCGGCTTTCACCGGCGACTCGCCGCGGTTCAGCAGGGGGATCTTCCAGTAGCTCCTGGTCGATGGTCTCTGGCATCCGATAACAAACTTGCTGGAGACGCCTTTCTTGTTCGTGGTGTCGGCTACGATGGCGGCCATCACGGCCCCGACGAACCCGACGCCCATGACCACTACGATTTCCTTCTTCTCCTTGCGGGCTTTTGTGACCAGCCTCTTGAGGCGTTTGAGTTCTGCCGCGTGATCGGCTTGGGATGGGATCTCGAACTTCTCGCCGGCCGGACTTACAGAGTAGTTTGCCATTTGCTTTTCCTTTTCTGATATGACGTTGGTTAACGCGGATCGGCAAGTGCTTCCTGCCAAGTAAGGAAACGAACGATTAAAGAGTATCCGACCCTCGGGCCGGATGCAATCGTCATAAGGGCATTTGGTACGTTCGCCGGCGGACTTCTACTACCGGCGTTGTTGTTGTGCGGCTCGCTGGCGGCGGATTTCGTTGAGACCTCTAGGCGCGGGAAACAGTTTGTCGAAGTCGAGTTTCTCGTCCTGGCATTGCCGCATGAGAGAGCGGCGAACGGGGTCGTACATGGCGGCGACCATGTTGGGCCAGCGCAGCTCCATCGCCCGGTACATTACCGAACGTTCGGCCAGGGAGAGGTCCACGTCAAGCAGTTTGGGACGCACCAGCAGTCCGCCGAAGATTCTCGCGCCCATTACGTCCAGCTTCGGCAGTCGCAGCCGATCGGTCATTGAATTGGGTCTCTTGTGATATGCGGCGTGCATCCTCTGGGCATAGCTTATGTGTTCGTCTGAGGCCTGTCGATCTCCCCTGGCGACCCATATCATTGCGGTCTGCAACGCTGCGGTTACCTGCGAAATGACCACGCGGGGCACGAGATACTCCTGGTTGCTCAGGGTTGCGACTACGAATTCGTCAACATTGTCAACGGCCCAGCTCTGTCCTTTGGCCAGTTCGGTATTCGCCTTGACCCAGTCGAAATATTTCTGGGCTTCTGCTTTTCGACCCCTGACATGCAGCGCCGCGATCGCGTTTGCCAGGAAGTTTATGTGTCCGTCCCGTAGGGGATTGTCGGAGAACTTCTCGCTCTTTCGGGTGGCCCAGAGTTTGCCAAACTCTATATATTCCTTGTGAGTGGCCTCGACGAATCGCCAGTCGGATCGGAATCCGATGTCCGGCAAGGCTTCCTGGGAGCCGGTTCTGCGCATCGGTTCGAAGTAGTCCATTCTTCCCTGCCAACAGAGATTCTTCAGGCTGCTCAAGAACGTTCGGTCCAGATTCAGTCTGTCTATGTGATCCGACGCGACGTCGTTGCAGTGGGCCGATCCGTACGCAGACCAATACAATCCGTGGCTCCAGACCACTCGCCAGTCCAGCGGTCCGTACTTCTGCATGCACTCGTACATGTACGTCGGGTCCATCTTGTATCGGCCCCAGAGTATCTGCGCCCGGATAAACGCCAGGGCCTTGCCCATGGCTTCGGCATGCTCAGGGTTGTTGATCACGCCGGCCCATTGCGCCTTGCGATCGATCTCGTCGAGCCGGTGGGTCCGTTCGGTCTCGTCCTTGATGGAGTTGGCGTATGTTCTCAGGCGGATATCGCGATCCCTGATCGACTCCAGCCGCGTCAGGTCGACCGCATCCTCGGGCGTGCAGAAATTGTACGCCTCCAGCAGGCTTTCATCTATCGCCAGGCCCACGCGGCGAAGTTCGACCTCCAGGGCGGCCAGGTCGGGGTTGTTCTCCAGCAGCTCTCGCCTCTTGTCGGCCTGGATTTCGTCACTCCTGGGTCGATACTTGCTCTTGTCGATAAGTCGTGCGTCGGCTATCGGCTCGAACGCCGCTATTATCGTTTGGCTGTCGGCCACTTCCGGAGAGCCAAGCAGGTTCTGCATTTGGCGAGCCCATATCTGCTTGTAGTAGGCGTGCTTCTCGTCGGTGTTGTCGCCCATCTTCGAGATGAACGTCCAACTCAGCTGTTTGTAGAGCCCCAGCGATCTGGGGTTCATGGGTATTCCCCGATCGCGGAGCAGTTCTATGCCGCCCCTGACCCATCGCCATCTCTCGGGCCCGGTGTCGGCTGTCGCCGATATGTTCCAGGCCAATTGCCATGACTGGAACTCCCAGACGCCGGGAAATCTCGGCTGCAGCGTGCAGATCACCTCGGCCAGCTGCAGCGCGTCGAAGTGTCGTCCCTGGCGATGGAGATCCTGGGATCTCATCCAGAAGTAGTTGATCACCAGTGCTCTCAGCCCGCCTGGGGCCATCCTGACCAGCGCCAGCTCGGGGTGTTTGGCCAGCGCCGCCTGCCCCGCGGGCGCCAGGTCGTATTGACGGCCTAGTTGGTCCATCGGACCGTGCACTATCGCCGCGCCGCCGAACAACATCGCCGCTACGAGCAACCATATTATCTGCAGAGTTCTCGGACGCAATTCGCTCATGTCGTATAAGACCTCATACCTGCACCCTGGCCAGTTCGCGTTTGCGGAAGATCAGGCACGCCAGAAGCATCGCTGCTCCGGCCCTGACGACAACGTCAAGCAGGGCGGTTTCGCCCAGGAACGCCCAGGAGATATCCATTCCGTCGATGAGCCTGTCGCCCGGCATAGTGCGGGCGAAGTCCGGCAGCAGCGTGTAGAACGGCTTGAATATGTAGTGGGCCAACGTTGTGATGAAGTTTACGTCGCCGACGTCGATCTTCACCGCGGTGATCAGGAATTCTCTCGCCAGCGAAAACGGTCCCAGCACAAAACAGAGCAGGCAGGCTACAGGGAATGAAACGAAGCTCCCGGTGAAGACCGCTGCTGCGGCGAGATACGCCAACTGGCAAAGCATAAGCAGCGAGGCGCGGAAGAAGTTGCTCTCGAACGAGTCCACGTTGTACAGCAGTGACACGTCCTGGTCCAGGACCTCCAGTCTGGTCGAAGACCTGTTTAGAATCTCAAATCTCAGCATGTCGTCCTCGCCGACCAGTTCTGAGGGGATCGAAACCGAGACCTTCTGCTTCGTTGCGTTGCGAGCTCTTATCCACTTCATGCCGGGATTCTTGCCGTCGTTGGCTCCCCACCAGATCGGAAGCTCCCCGTCAGGCAGAGCCTTGGCCTCGCTGGGCGTCAACAGATACGTGACCTGCAGAATCGGATTGATCCGCAGTTCGGCCCTGTCGCCGGCGGCCAGCGTTGATATTCGCTAGCGCGCGGCGTTGGAGTCCGGGAAGCCCACCGCGATCCCGCGCCTGTCGATCGCGGCGACTCTGCCGCGGAACCCGTTTACGCTTATCGGCCCGTTTCGTCTGAGGCGGCAGACAAAGCTCTCCGGCGCCAGGAACCTGATAATGCCGACCTTGTCGATAGGGGCCAGGACCGAGGTGTTGAGCCGAATGTCGCGGCCGGCGACTTGCACGTCGGAGAAGTCCCACATTCTCTTCTCGCTCGGGGCGATCGACTGCATCTTGGCCGCCAGTTGCACGCCGAGTTGATCCAGCAGCTTCAGTTCGGCCTCTTCTCTGTTCAAACCGGTCCTGCTCATCCATCTTTCGATCGCGGTTTCGTATCGTCCCTTTTCCTTGAGTTCCGTTACTCTCGCGATCAGGGCGGTTTTCAGGTCGATCGGTTTGGGGCTTATCACGCGACGCGCCGCGAATACTTCAGTCTCCACGGCTCGGCGATCGGAAAGCGAGACCCGCCCGATATCCGTGGACGTTTTGCCTCGCAGATGAGACGCCGTTACGTAGATCGCCCCGCACGCTACAGCCAGCAGTATCGCGTTGAAGGCCACAAGTCCGACCCATCGGCCCAGCAGGTATTGCCACCTGGCCACGGGTTTGACGGCCACTGAGAATATCTGTCTGGTGCGGATGTCGTTTGACACCAGCGACGCCCCGACAAAGATCGTCATTATACTCAGCAGGCCCAGCGATATCCCGGTCCCGTAAGACAGGAGCGTCTTGATCTGCCCGGCCAGTGTTCCATCTCCGGTCATTTGCGCCGGCAGCACCATCAGCGCTGCGACAAGCAGTACGATAAACGCAGCGGCCAGCTTCATCCGTATGCATTGGGCCAGCGTGTGCTTTGCGATTGACCAGATACCGATCATCTAGCGAGCCCCTTCATCGTCGTTTTCGCCGCGTGCGATCAGATCGTCTATAACGCCGCGATCGGCCGCCGGCGGCGGAGTCGGGACGGGTTGGTCCGCGTCGGGGGTCTCTTGCGGGGTTTTCGCGGGTATCTCGGCGGGGGCGGGGGGCTCGGCGGCCGACAGGAGTTCATCGACAACTGCGGTGCGAACCGGTTCCGGTTCTCCCGGTTCGGGAATCTCCTGCGGCTCCGGCTCTGGGGCGATCGGCTCTACAGGCGCTACTAGCTGCTCGATCAGGCCGCGTCCCTGCGGCTCGGTCTCGTCGGAGGCCTTCAGGAACTGTGCGACGTCTCCGCCGGCGACGGCTCCGCCGGTGTCGAGCTTACGGGCCTGGGCCTGGTGGACTATGTCCAGGAAAAGCGTTTCCAGCTTATCTCTCGGCGAGGTCACGTCGATCACTTCCCGCCCGCGGGTTTCGACTACCTCAATTACTTTCTCGAGCGTTTCGTCGTCGAGTTTGTCAGTTGTGATTTGCGTTCGATCCTGCTGGGCCAGCAGTTCGCTTACGCCGCCTTCACGGCGTTGGCGACCGCCGTAGAGCACGCATATTCTATCGCATACGTCTTCGACGTCGCCCAGCAGGTGGCTTGACAGCAGCACGGTCTTGCCCCGCCTGGCCAGTGTTCCGATCAGGTCCTTGAACTGCCTGGTCCCGATCGGATCGAGCCCGCTTGTCGGTTCGTCGAGGATCAGCAGGTCCGGATCGTTTATCAGGGCCTGGGCCAGTCCGATTCGCCTTTGCATTCCCTTTGAGTATTCGCCGACCCTTCGATACGCCACGCTGGAAAGACCGACCATGTCGAGCAGCATCTCGATTCGGCGGCGTCTTTCACGGCGCGGCTGGCGGAAGAGTTGTCCGTAGAAATCCAGAGTTTCGTAGGCGCTGAGAAACGGGTAGAGGTGCGATTCTTCCGGCAGGAAACCGATTCGGGCTTTTGTTCGCACGTCGCTGGGGCGGCGGCCGAACACCGATATCCGCCCGCGAGTCGGGAACATCAGCCCCAGGATCATTTTCAGCGTGGTGCTCTTTCCCGATCCGTTGGGGCCGAGGAGTCCGAACACTTCGTGCTTGCCGATGTCCAGGTCCAGATCGCATACCGCAGTGACCTTTTCACGCAGCCAGAAGTCCCTGAATATCTTCGTAAGCCTGGCCGTTCGAACTACTGATGTCTCTTCATTAGCCACTGTTCTGTTCTCGGTTGGTCCGGTTTACGATCGCGGTTACTTGCCGCCGCCAGCCATGCTTTCCTGGGCCTTGAGTTTCGCCATTTCACGCACGATCCTGGCCACGGTGTCGGGGTTCTGCTTGGTCTGGATGTTGATTTTATGCTTGCCGGATCCGACTACGATCAGCTCGACAGTCGGCGAGGCGAATATCTCTGACAGGACCTTGGTCCACTCGGCGGTCATCATGAATTCCGGGTTCTGTCTGTACTGCGGCAGCAGTTCGGTGAATCTCTTGGTCCGCCTCTGGACGCCTTCGACAAATTCGGTGCTTTCTGTCTCGGCGTCGCTGATGAGCTTCCTGGCCGAGCCCTTGGTTCTCGACAGCACTTCGTTGATCTGCTTCAGGAGCTTCCTGGACCCCTCGTTCTCGCCGCCGTCTTCGGTCATTCTGGCTTTGGCGTATTGGCCGATCAGGTCGTACGGCTCGGTGTCCTTGGGGTCCTGGGGCTTGTTGTCTACGGGGTCTCCGACAAGTTGTGTGTAGGCCTGCCCGGCGACGAGTTGGAGAATCCCGCGGGCCTGGGCCTTGGCGTTGTCCCTGACGGCGGAGTTCTTCCTTTGTGCGGCGTCGGCGGCTGCGAAATCGCCGAGCGTCTGCAGCGGCCAGGATCCGTCGGTCACTGACACTGTTACGATCTCCATGCCGGTCTGCATCTCGTCGAGTTGGGCCTGGGCCATGGTCCTGACTTCGTCGGAGAAGTATCCCCTGTTGCTGTTCAGACCGCTGGCGGTCATCCCGCCGGCGATTCGTATCGCCGCCCTGCAGATAACCGATCTGATCATCTCCGGGGCGTCGGCTACGTTACGCTGGTACAGGATAGCCGGATGGGTTCCGTCGGCCGACGCTTCGACTCCGCCGGATCGGACTCTCTTGTAGCCGCAGCGCAGTCGCACGTGGTAGAGGCTGTTGTCACCGGTGAGCAGAGCCCCGTCGTATCCGGGCCTGAGTCCCTCGTCGGGAACTCGCCGCTCCTGCAGGGGTTTGAGCCGGTCGGCGGCGGTTTCAAATACCCAGAAGTCGTTGATCTCGATCTCCTGTTGGGATACGTCGATCACCTCGACCCGGCCGATCATGAAAGGCCATGCGTACGCAAGGCCTTCCTCGACGACCTGGTCCTGGATCTTTCCGAACCGGTATATGACTCCAACCTGGTTGGGCCCGATACTTGTCACTTCGTTGACGGCGAAGAATATCAGCACCAGGACCATAATTGCCGATAGAAGTCGAAAACTGGATCGCAGCGCCTTTGCCAGTTGCTGTTGGGCCGGATCCATCTGTTCGACTTGCAGATCGCTATCTGATTTTTGATTTTCGTTGCTCATTTTTGATCGCTATTTATCGTCTTTTTTTGCGGTGGTTTTCTTGGCGGTCTTCTCGCTGGCTCCGGGCAGAGACGGTCCCTTCCAGAGGAAATCAACGCCGGGGATCTTCGTCCCGTCCAGCCATATAGTGGCGTTTTGTCCGAGTCCCGACTTCAGCGTGTCGAGGCTCCGCAGGAACATTGCGAATCTGGGTTCATCTTTGTATCTGCTATAGTACCTGGCGGCCTGGCGGTGTCCGGCGGTTCTGATTTCTTCGGCTTTTCGTCCGGCGAAGGCGATAATCTGCTGGGAGGCGTTTTCAGCGTTGGAGACTATGGTGTCGGCGTCGGCCTGCCCTGTGGTTTCGAGGGCCTTGATCTCCTCCTGACGCTCGGCCTTCATGGCGTTAATGACCTCTTTGGAGGCGTCTTGGGCCAGTCCGAGCGCCTTTACGCCGACGCTTACGATTTTCACGCCGAGTTGGGCCTCAACTTCGCCTAGCTTCTTGCTGATCTCGTCTTCAATCACGCCAAGTTTCATTTCGTCGGGATCAGTGTTCACCAGTTCCCGCATCGGGTGCTTAGGGATCACGTCGCCTTGTGCGGCCTGGAGGAGTTTGCGGATGCGTCCTCGTGCGGCCTCCTTGGTCTTGATCTCCTTGAGGAATTTCCTGGGCTTGTCTATTCTCCAGGCGCATGACATCGTGATCTGGATCTTCTGGTTGTCGGATGTCCTGAGTTCCTTGTGGACGTCCTCGAACATGTCGATGCGGTTGTCGTATCGCACGTATCTTTCGATGGGGAATATCCACTTGAGATGCAGCCCGGCGTCGGTCTTGCCGTCCAGCACCTTGGTTGTTCTGCCAAGGGTCTGCACGAGCACTAATTCAGTTGAATCCACAGTGAAGCAGACCGTAGCGGCGGTCAACATCGCCAGTATCGCCGCGGTCAGGAGTATCAGGGTTGTGTTGCTTTTCATTTTTACGTTCCTTGCTGTCTTTTCGGTATTCAGCGTGATCTTGTGGTTTCTGTT
>CAYMSH010000096.1:0-17642 GCA_964392945.1 uncultured Planctomycetaceae bacterium
TCGGCACAGTGGCGAGGTCATCTGAACGTCGGAGGCTTCGCCTGAACGGTTACCTCCATCGACGCCTTCGGTCTTCCCGACCAGGAACAACTCCCGCCCGGCCGCCGGGCTGAGCTTCAGCTCCCACACGTGCTGCAGGCTGTCCCGGGAGTTCTCTTCAATACACTGGTATATTCGATCTGTTCCGATCAGTTGTTTAACTGTCCCGGAAAGCACCCGGCCGGAGCCTGTCTCGCGATTGCTCTTGACCCTGTCGATACTGATCTTGACCTGCCGCAATCCCTCGTAGGCTATGCACGACTGCGGATCGTATCGCCGCGACCAGTTGTAGTCGGTCTGGTGGCTCTCCGGCAGGCTCTGCGGGTAGAACAGCCTGGCGTTGTTGGCCAGATTCAGCATCCACTTGCCGATCGCGTCGGCGAACCGGTCGTCGTAGCGCACCATTGGAACGAGCGAGGCGGCCATATCGAAAGAGTTCATCGCAAAGGCGTACATGTTCTGTCTGTCGCGAACGCTTCCGACGAGTCCGGCGCAATCGTAGACGCCCCACTTGCCGGTAGTGACTCCCCAGCCCCTGCGATTCGAGCCGTCAAAGCACCAGTTAACGAATCGCCGCGTGTCGTAATCCGTTCCCAGTTCGGCGTTCATCCTGGCTGAGGCGTAGGCGCCCAGCGGCATGAGCACTTCGTAGAACGGGCTCTCCTTCGACTGCTGGAGATAGTCCATCGACCACACGGCGGCGTCGAGGTACTTCTGGTCCTTCCCTCCGCCCTTGGCGTACGCCAGGTATTCGAGCCACGCGATGCCTGCGGCCGCGTCGGGCTCCTTCCATATCTTGTTATCGACAGGCTCCATGTCCTCGAACGAAAACGCGGTATAGTCGAAGTCCGGCGTAGCCGGGGGCGAGATGCTTCCGCCCATAGCCGCGCAGGCGGCATGCCACTTGTCGGCTGTGCGGTAAAACTGCTTCCGCATCCGGTCCGATTCCGGTGCGAAATGATAAATGCGATAGAACAGAACGCTGGGATATACCTCGTACCAGAACGATTTGCCCGTAGCGCCATCCAGATCGTTTAGAAACAGCCCGCGTTTGTCATCGAAGAAGTTGGCGGCCAGTTCAATACGGTTCGGCTCGTCGGGATCCCTGTCGACGCCCGCGGCAAGAGCGCCGCTGACGGCTCCGAAGCACGTGATAGTCTCTGTCGTATCGCGCTGCAAGCCGACGTATGCCGGCATGAAGAACATCAGCTTGTTCGTCCCGGGCCTGGGCGCGAACGTGACCAGGGGAAGATACGGGCCCTTCTTCGCCGCATCGAACACAATCGTATCGAAGTCTCGCGCGACTTTGTCCCAGTCCCTCATCTCGTACGGCCGGGGGAAATCGGGCATCGCATCGACGGTCTCTATCGATATCCGCTGGCGATCGACCACGTCGCAGGAGCAAACGCCCAGCAGCATCAACACCAACGCCGAATTAAAGCTTCGCCTGAGCATATCAATCACACTTCAACCCTTCGGGATCGGATGACTTGATCGCCGCCAATACGCGGACCTCCCGCTTGTACCATCGGTAAACGATCACTGCCCCCACGGCGGCCAGCAGCAGGCAGACTCCCATCTTGGCGAAATCCAGAAGTATCCCGTAGCCTATCGCAACCGACAGACCGTAACACAGCATCAACCCGCCGATCACGTCGAAGATCGTGCCGAGTGAAACCGCCTTTCCGGGAAGGTTGCGTATCTCCGGATCGACACCGCCCCAGAACCCGCCGGGACGAACTCGCCGGTAGAATTTCTCCAACGTCGCCCTGGAGACGCGCGGCGTCACGAACGACGACAGGATACTCAGCGGAAGGACAATCGCGGTAAACAGAGCGATCTTGAATTCAAACGGCATAGTCACCATATCCGGCGTCTTGGCCCAGGAGTATCCAAACAGCGCGAACGAATCCGGGATGAACGGATTCGCGATTCCGATTATCAGCCCAAGTCCAAGTGCGGTTATTTCCGCATAGGCGTTGATCCGCCACCAGAACCATCGCAGGACGCTTATGATCCCCGCTCCGACCATCAGGAACGCCATGTACTCCCACACCTTGGCCACTGACCCAACGACAAAATAGATGTACAGCGAAACGCCAACGCCCGCCAGCATCATGGCCACGACAACCAGTTTGGCTACAAACATGTAGTGCTTCTGCGAGGCGTCTTTATTGATGAACCGCTGGTATACGTCAGTCATCATATAAGACGCGCCCCAGTTAAGATGCGTATCGATTGTCGACATGAAGGCGGCCAGGAACGCGGTGATCAGCAGACCGCGCAGACCAGCGCCGAGATAGGTGTTCATCACCATCGGATATGCTTCATCGTGCTTTGTCAGTTCGGGGAACAGAACCAGGGAGACCAACCCGACGACAACCCAAAGCCACGGCCGGCAGCATTGGAATATCGCGTAGAAGATAGTGGCTTTAACGGAGTCCTTCTCGTTCCTGCACGCGCTCATCCGCTGCATGTTATAGCCGTTTGCATCGGACCACCAGAACACGAATATCAATATGATGAACTTCCAGAGCTTCTCGTCAAAGCTGGCGAAGTTCGGGAAGATCGAAAGCGTGTCCCTGCCGGCCTCCTCTGTGGCCGATATCGTGGCCAGCACATGTTCCATCCCGCCGACTTTGTCCACGGCGATAAACGCCAGGGTCAACATACTGAACATCGCTATGAAGAACTGAATGCAGTCGGTTACGACTACGCCGTAGAAGCCGGAGAATGTCGCGTAGACCAGCGCCACAGACATGCAGACGCCGATGGCCAACCATACGTTTATACCGGTCATTGTGGTTATGATGGTTGTCATAGCGTACGTCACCCAGCCGATCACAACCAGGTTCTGCACGACCCCGGCCATGAAGGCCCGAAAGCCGCGAAGAAACGCGGCGCTCTTGCCTTCGTACCGCAGCTCGTAGAACTCCGCGTCGGTAACGATGTTGGCCCGACGCCAGAGCCTGGAGAACAGGAATATCCCGACGATCAGCGGTATCACCGCGACAAATACCCACCAGATTCTCTGCAGTCCGTCTGTGCGGGTTATTTCTGCGACGACCAGCGGGGTGTCTGAGGCGAAGCTGGTGGCGACCATCGAGAAACCGATCATCCACCAGGGGAAGGATCGCCCGCCGAGGAAATAGTTCTCGGTGCTCTTCGAGGCTTTCTTGGAAAAGTAAACGCCGATGCCCAGGGCAAGCAGCATATACGAGACGATTATCGCACAGTCCAGGGGATGTAAACCATAGAACATCTAAACGGTCCTTGTCGGCGTAATTATCCGGTGTCCGGCCGGGCGACGGAGCGGCCGCGGCAGACCTCGATAATACTAACATGGAGCGATCCGGCAAGAATCTTCTTATTCAACGTCCGGCCGCTCGGCGGTCGCCGACAGCACCACTCCGTTTTCGGCCAGATGCCTGACGATCTTGGCGATGTTGCGACAGTCGTCAATTCCGCTGTGATGGCGCCCTGTCAATTCGAGCCGGAGTCTGCGCAGCATGCCGGACATTCCGGGCGCCTTTCTTGGCTTCACACCGGCCCAGGCGGCGAAGTGCTTCTTGATGTTGACCCATCGCTGAAAGGCATGCGGGATCGGATCGATCGACGGGCGACAAACGCGACACTGCGACGGGAACATTGTTTTCAAGTCCCAATCGCCGCAGGTTATGAAAGCCGCCTCGACGCCGTCGTCCTGGGATTCGGCCCGAAGCCCCTTGCCCCGAAGCCACGCCAGGTAGTCGCCCAGCACTTCGGGAAACAGACGAGCATCATTGACCTGCTCCTGCGTGATGCCGGTCAACTCCGTGCAGAATGGCGCCAGCTGCGGATGAAACTTCGGCCGGACAAACGAGCGGAACTCATCTACGACCTCGAAGGTCTCCCCCGAAAGCAGTACGGAAGGAAACTCGATGATCTCCTGCGGAACCGGCGCCGGCCGATCGCGAGTGGCCTCGAAATCCAGAACGATAAAGTACTCAAATGGTTGCGTAACAATGCTCATAAACTCTCATCCCAATCCGATAACGCGCATCGCAAACAGACGTATCCCGGCGCCAGTTCGCCCGGGTCGAGGTCGCCCAACGACCAGGTTCACGAACCGCTCGTATGCTCATCTGCGTCGGCGGCATCGTCCTGTCGGCGGAGTCGCCCATCTTTCCACGTTTCATCATCCGCGTTCGAGTCGGAATTCTCAGATTGCCGCTCGTGTTTACAGAATTTCACCCCAGACACCATAGGCGACTCTGCGTCAAAGACAGCATCCACGACAATTTGATCGTCCTTAATATACACTACGTTCGGAAGACGAGTTGCAGATCCTCCCGCGTCTAACCCCGAAAATGTCGCCTTTATCGTTTCCGACAATGTGTGTTCGAACGCAGCGAGGCCTTGCGGAGAGGTGTCGTACTTGATCACTCTCAGGTGCCGAAGGTCGAACGGAACATCTTCGATATCCTGGGTAATCAGGATCACCGGCTTGCCTATGGCGTGAGCAATTCCGATTTCGTAAAACACGTTAGGGTTACGCCTCGAGCACTCGGCGACAATGACACGGGTTTCGGAAATAGCCGCCCATATATCGTCCATGATGCCGGAAGCCCGAAATATCTCCTGGGGCCTCGCCACCGTGAACTTCGCCTCTCTCACAACTTTGGAGATGTGGTCTTGGTAGATAGGGTCGAAATCTTCAGCAAAGGGCATCAGCACAAACACATCGACTTTCAACACGCCTGCCCTTGGAATACCAAAGAGCGGACGCACCCGGAATGTACCATCGGCCGAAGCAAGTTCACTAAGGCTTAGTCCCAAGGCGCCCTGTATTTTGCTCAAGAGCGGAGTCACCGACAGCACGCCATCCTCTTCGGCAACGAGACCTGCGTCCTTCAACCCGTTGACGATAGCCCTGAGTTGGTGCAGAGTAACTTGGTTAGTAGTCCCGAGGTCAATCCCGAAACGCAGCCCAGCCTCTGGGTGACGGGGCTCTGGAACATCCCCTACCCGCGTCAGTTGCCCCTTTCTTATTCGAAGAAGCACCTCCGCCGCCGACCAAGGTTTTAAGTAATCATCAAATGACGCCGCCATAATTGCTATCTCGCGGACCTAGAGCACCTATTCGACATTCGCATAATGACATGCATGCGACACTCGCATTACATAGTCGCATATCAAGGGTTGGCCATATCATACACAACCGGCCGACAGTCGCCAGCCTTAATAAGCCGGGCCGGCGGTTCCATCATATCACTTCCTGAACACCGCGTTGGCGCCGAGTCCGAAAGCGATCGCCGAGGCCAGAAGGCAAGCCCCTACGCCATTAGCGTCCTTGCGATCCACTGCATAGAGCGCCCCGACCAGACCGGCGAGGCCCACGATCAAGCATCCGACAATAGTAATCCCCGGAATGATTGACGGCTTGTCGGGACTCGGATTGATATCACTCATTATTTCTTCCTTTGCATAGTGCGTAGTTCACCGCGTTTTCCACACGACCTGACCTGTCGCCCGGCCCACTATACAATAACGCCATGCTATCGAAAGCAAAAATGAATTGATAATTTCACCAGGAGGTCCAAACGCACACCAGCGGCGACAATCCAGAACGCTTGCTGTCCTTTTGCATTTGCCTGTTGCCCGCCGACCGTCAGCGAGGTATTAAATAACATGACTTGAAAGGCGGACAGTAATGATAGTATTCAACGCCCGAGGCATGTTCTTCTTTTCGCTGGCGATGATTCTGAGCATTCTGGTCGGAGTGAACTTCGCGTTGCCCGGACTCACAGGATTCGCCACTGGCATCTTTGTACTGACAGGCGTATGCGGCCTGGGCGCGGCGCTCACCGATCGCTGCGGGGCTCGCTGGTTTGTCGGGTATCTCGTAAGAGCAGTGGTCAGCGCTTTGACGTTCAGCGGCGACGAGGACAAGTTTCCCGAAGAGAGAATCGCAACGCTCGGCGTTCCGCTGTGTCTGGCTCCGTGGGTCGCCGCCGGCTGGTCGGCGTGCATTCCGTACTTCGATTATTCCAAAGACGCAACCCTGTGCCATAATGCAGCGGCGTACTACACCGCGCTTGGCGTGGTGCTCACCGCGATCTCCATCGCCACGTATCGCCGACGGCGAATCGAGCGTAATAGGATGCTCGATTCGATCGACCTGCTCCTGAAGCACTACACCAAACCGCAGACATATCCGTATCCGACGGATATCCACCCGCGATCGATGCGACTGGCCACGTCGGCGGAAAACACCACGGTTATCATAGACTGGCTGGACGAATGGCCGACAATAATCTCCGCCAGCGTCATGCTATGCCTCGGCACGGCGATGCTGATCCTATACACCTGAATCGAAGCGCCCGGCCGGAGCCCCTGTAAACAAGCAGATCCTCCCGGCGCGTATTGCGGCGCGTCGGGAGGATCATACTCTATTTCAGTCGACGTCACGTCGATATCGCCTTTGCCGTTGAGTCGTTGAGCCAACTGCCAACACCCAACTGCCAACTGCCAGCCGTTAAAGCCTTCCGCTCTTGTGTTTGAGCCACTTAGTCAGGTCTGACGGCATGGGCGCTATGTCGTATATTCGTTTGATTTCGAACTTCACTTTTTCAGGGACATGCTCTTCTGCGTTTTCCAGAAAGACCCACGCCTGGCCGTTGTCCCGGCCGCCGGTCCAGCCGGACTGAGTCTTGATCTTGCCTTCGATCGGTTCAGTCGAACGATACAGGATCCGCTCGGGATTTTCCTTGTCGAGCACGATCACGCCGTAACCGATCTGCGTTTCGGGACCGTCGGCGCCGGTCTCCCATCTCACGCCGCGGTAGACGATCGTCCAGCCGAGGTCCTCGATGAAGCGAACGCAGTCCTCCTCGAAGAATACTCCGTCGGCGTCGAAGGTCCCGGGCGCAGACGGTATCACGCGCACGGCGCCTTCGGTGTGTCCGTCCTTGCGGAGCGTGCGGATGATGTTGATGCATCGGCCCTGGATGTCGTTCACGATCGTCCACTGCCAGCCGCACAACGCCTCGGGGAAACCCCACGCCGCACACGACGGGTTTTCCAGTTCAATCCCGCGACGCTGCTTGCGGGTGATGATGTCTTGAATCACTCGATCCGGCAGCAGATCGCGAAGTTTGAACTCGGCGCGACCGATGGCGGTGTCGCCCAGGCCGATGTAAACGCTGAACATGTCGTCCAGACCGTTGGCTCCGGCAACGGTCTCGATCTGTCCGCCGGCGAACATTACGCCGCGAAGGTGATCGAGTTGGTTGACCCAGGCGCCCTCTTCAACGTACTCGCGCCAGATTTCATCGAGATCGAGGATCGGCTCTTCAGAGTAATACAGGCACTCGCCGGTCTGGAAATCGATCACGCGCAGGAACGGCAGATACGTCATCAGCCACGAATCGATTTTCGGATTGGATATCTGCTCGTTGTGCACGCCGTGGGTCACGTCGATGTAGACGTCAACATCGCCGATCTTCGCGCGGATCGGAGCTCCGTTGTTGCCTATGTGCGAATTATCGAAGAAGCCGGGACGAATGCAGGTCTGCAGCGAACCGATAGCGGTGATCCCGTCAGGAGTCTGGCGGGTGAACGTATCGTTACCGGTGTCGAGAACGGCGATGTCCGGCGCCGGGCGATGGTACATTCGAAGCGTATCGTCGGCCAGGCGAACGAAGAAGATATCGTTCTTGCTGGCCTCGGAAGCATAGACCCTGTGCGTATCGCCAGTGCCGCACGGCTCCCAGACGCCGGGCTTCCACCAGATTTCCTCCCAGGCTTCGTAGATCTCAGCGATGGGCTTATCCATCAGCTCTATCGAACGCCTGATACGCGCCAGGAACCCCTCCTGGGTCATGCGGACAATGCAGTCAAACGCGGCGTGAAGCTCCGATTCGTGGTAGACCACGTAGAGATGACCATTGTCGCAATGCATGTGGAAATCGTGCAACAAGACGATTTCGTGCTCGTGCTCCTCGACATATTGCTCGTATTCTTCGCGATTCTTGGGAAGTTCAATACCGTGGCGCAGCGTCATTATCGGCAGCGGGAGCCTGTGTAGGACGTTTTCGCCCCGCTCGTCGAGAATCGCCATGCCGAAATGGCTTCCCATAGCCGATGTGGCCGACTTGTGGTAATGGTGATCGTCGTTCCCGCCGGCACGGTAACCCAGGAACACTCGCGGGTCTCCGTCAAGCCGCAACACCGTAGGGTTAGTCGCGTGATGCCCCTCCCACTGCCAATGACCTTCAGAGACAATCGGCTCAGTGAGATAACCATCTATCTTCAATGCTTTTAGGCTCTTGACATCAGGCATGCCAATACATCCGATCTGCTGGGCCTCGCTTGCTATCATGCGTCATGTGTACGGGGCAATAATACCGCCCGCATACTCCTTTCAAATAGGAGTATAGGTAACACAACAGACAATTCCAATTACTCGGGGCAAAATCTTGAATTTTTCCATCCACTTCACGCAAAGAGGTTTAGCTAAGCTGGCTCAGTCGAATCCAATCGCCGGGCAGCCGCCAGGGGTTTCTGTTTCTAACTTATTGCATATCCATCACTTAGCCGCGCACCCGCACCGTCTGGCTCCACATATGGGCGCTTGAGCTTCACTGGCGGGGCAATCGGGGCCGTAAGCGACTGGCCCTTCATACCTTTCATTATACCCCCTACGACAGCCCTCTGCCTGTCGCGGCTTGGAATGTCTTGTAGCCGCCGGTCAGGTTTCGGCAGGCAAATCCGTTCTGCGAGAGTATTCGGCAGGCAAGATACCCTCTCAGCCCGGCCGCGCAGAACACCAGCAACTCCTTTTCGCTCGGCAATTCGCCCAGGCGATCGCGCAGATCGTCCAGCGGAATATGCGCGGACTGATCGATCGTACCGGCGTTGACTTCCGGGTCAGTCCGGACGTCCAGCAGGAGCTGATCGGCTCGCGGCGCCAGCATATCCGGCGTATGGCAGAGCTTCACGTCGCCGGCGATCACGTTGCCGGCCACGAAGCCGGCGTAGTTGACCGGATCCTTGGCCGAGCCGAACGGCGGCGCGTAGGAAAGCTCGAGGTCCTGGAGTTGCTGGACTGTGAGTCCGGCTCGGATCGCCACCGCCAGCACGTCGATCCGCTTGTCGACTCCGGCCCCGCCTACGGCCTGGGCGCCGAGAATTCGTCCGCTTTCCGGATCGAACAGCAGCTTGAGGCTTATCGGCGCCGCGCCGGGATAGTAGCCTGCGTGGCTGGCGGCGTGAATGTAAATCTTCTCGTAGTTCATCTCCGATCGCGCGAGCGCTTTTTCGCTGAGTCCGGTCATTCCGATCGCCAGTTCGAACAGTTTACAGATCGCCGTGCCCTGGGTGTTTCGGTACACGCTGGGCCGATCGAATATGTTGTCCGCGGCGATTCGTCCCTGCCTGTTGGCCGGTCCGGCCAGCGGGATCAGCGCCTTGCCTCCGCCGACGAACTCGGTAACTTCCACGGCGTCTCCGACGGCGTAGATATTCGGATCGCTGGTTCGCATGTGCTCGTCAACGGCGATCCCGCCTGTGGCTCCTATCTCGAGACCCGCATCGCGAGCCAGACCGACTTCAGGCCTTACGCCAATGGCCAGTATCACCAGCCCGCAGTCTACGGAATCATCGTTGCTCAACGCGACATGAAGACCGTTGTCGCCGGCCTTGATGTCGGTTACTGAAACTCCCAGCCGCAGGTCCACACCGAGGCTGATAAGCTGCTGGTGGACCGGGGCGACGATCTCGGGATCTGCGGCTATGAACACCTGCTCGGCCAGTTCCACAAGCGCCACTTCCAGCCCGCGAAGGCGAAGTGCTTCGGCCATTTCCAAGCCGATATATCCGCCGCCGACGACGACAGCCCTTTTCGGAGCATCCTGATCGACAACGCTTTTTATGGCGTCCATGTCGGCGATGTTCCGCAGCGTCATCACGCCGTCCAGCTCCGCCCCGCCGATCGGGGGCGACACGGGAGCCGCCCCGGGGCTCAGCACGAGTTTGTCGTACGGCTCTACGGTCTCGGCGCCGCTTTCGAGATCGCGGGCGGTCAGCGTGCGCCCCTGCGGGTCGATCGAGACGACCTGGCAGCGCGTGCGAACATCGATGGCGAACCGCCTGGCCATTGACTCCGGCGTCTGGATCAGCAGGCTGCTTCGCTGTGGGATCACCTCTCCGATGTGATAAGGAAGCCCGCAATTGGCGAACGATATATGCTCGCCGCGTTCGAACATCACTATCTGCGCCTCTTCGGACAGTCTCCTGGCCCGAGCCGCGGCCGACGCTCCGCCGGCGACGCCGCCGACGATCAATACTCGTTTACTTTCTGACATTTTCAAGCTCCATGATTCATGCCCCGCCGTTGCGATCCGGTCCTGTTATATACCGGCCCGGGCCGAATCGCGACATGATAACAGCAATTGCGACTATTTCAAAATCCGGCGTCCCGAACCGGCGCCACTGGCATTCGAATCTCCGATTGGCTACAATCCCGCCGACGATATGGAATTCCGCATGCGAGCTTTCAAACCCATCATAATGAGCCTCAAAATCTGCGTCCTGTCGATCAGGTTGAAGATCAGGAGCATTCCCTGGAAATCGCTTGGCTCGAAGATCAAGGCGATCAAGCTGCCTGAGTTCCGGCTGGCGGCGCCCTGGCGGCGATCGCCCGAGGCCAAATCCGCCAAGCCCGCTGCTTCGAAAAACGGGATCACAACGATCCGGCGAGGGGCGCTGGGTTCGAAGATCAAGGGGGCCAAGAGCCCGAAGACCAGGAAACCCAAGCCGATAAAAACACGCCCCGAAAAGCCGGCGAAGAAGTCGTGGCGATCGAAGGTGTTCAACTTCGGCAACCTGGTCTGGATACTCATCGCCCTGATGGTGCTGGCCGGCGTACTGTACATACAGGCCAGCCGAAAACCCGACAACTACCACCCCGTCCAGAGGCTCACGGCCCAGGAAGCCGACAGAGCCGCGCACCAGTTCATCAAGGACGTCGGCGAAGGATTCTCAAACAACGTCAAGCTAGTTGAACCGTTCGAATGGTCGATCACCCAGAAGAAAGCCAACACCTACCTGGCCTCGATGGACGAGATCGCCTTCAATCTGACCGACAACCCAAGAGGCAAGCTCAACAAGGAGATGGACCGCCTGGGCCTGGCCGATCCGGCCGTCGGGCTGCAAGACGGCAAGGTCACCCTGATGATCCGATCCACAGAGTACAACAAGATTCTGTCGGCGGTGATCGCGGTGAAAGTGCTCGACAACGACAAGTTGAAGTTGTCGCTCAGCGCCACTCGCATCGGCAGGCTGCCTGTGCCAAGGAGCATACTGACAGACAGGATCAAGGAACTGGCCGGCACGCTCGGCGGGCGACGATCCGACGCAATCTCAGACACGCTGGCCAGGCTGCTGTCGGCAATCGACGGCGAGCCGATCAGCCCGCCAGACCTGTGGCGAATCGCGAGAGTCAAAGTCGGAATCGAAGCGATAACTATCGCTGACGGCGTGCTTACGCTAAAGGTCCGACCGATCGGACCGAAGAGCAGATAAACAAATCCGTCGCGTGGTGTAACCATTTCGGCCGCTCGGGCCACTAGCATGTCGAACCGGCGAATAGAACGACCGGGCTGGAGGTCATAATCATGACTGCTATCGCGAAAATCTTGTTAATCGTTATTCTGGGCGTTGGAGCCCTTGGCCTGGCCGGTTGCAAACGACACCGGTTCCGCCATCACAGTCGCCATGGTCATCACGGACGCATCGAGGTCGTCGATTACGATCGACATCACCGCGGATACGACGTGCACGTCTCTCGCCGACGACACTGCGATCGAGGCTACCACTATAGGCGATACAGACACTAGCAGCCCGCGGATCGGTGGGCGTCTCTGCTCGCGGAGTCGCTCACTGGTCCATAATTCCCCGCAGCGTCCAACTGTCCGTCCCGGCGTCAACACGCCGCAATTCGAACCGCCCCTGAAGAACCGCCCCGCTCAACTCAAACGTCCACAACCCCTCGTCGCATGAGACAACGTTCAACCGCCCCGCATCCTGCGGATCGACACGCCCTCGCCCGCGATTCACCTGGCCGACATAATCGAGATACGCCTTGCGGTGATCGTGTATCTTCAGCGCATCGACCTGGGAACCCGGCGACACCGCAAGCGGATCTTCGCCCAGCCGCCATGTCGCCAGCGCCTGGTCAATCTCTAGCATCAGGTCCCAGTGCGTCGGGCCGTGTCCGCTGTGTTTGTGGAGTACGAATCGTTTCATGACGAGATAATACCGTCCCGCAGCGCCAAAAGCACCGCTCGAATCGTGACAGCCGCACGGCGACTTGTTAGAATGCCCGCATTATGACAGATAGACACAACAGCTACGTAAGCCCACTAGAGTCGCGATACGCTTCGGCCCCGATGCGGGAACTGTTCAGCGACAAGCGCAAATTCACCACATGGCGGCGCCTGTGGATCGCACTTGCCCGGGCACAGAAGCAGCTCGGGCTGGACATCAGCGATGAGCAACTTGCCGAGCTGGAGGCCCACGTAGACGACATCGACTACGAAGCGGCCGGGGAATACGAACGCAAGTTCCGCCACGACGTCATGGCCCACATTCACGCATACGGCGACGTGGCGCCCAGCGCCAAAGGCGTGATCCATCTCGGCGCGACAAGCCAGTTTGTAAACTGCAACACCGATCTGATGATCCTTCGCGACGCGCTGGGACTTATCGCAAAATCGCTTGCCAACGCGATCGACGCGCTGGCGAACTTCGCACAGGAACATCGCGATCTGCCGTGCCTGGGCTTTACGCACTATCAGCCGGCCCAGATGACCACCGTCGGCAAACGGGCCGGGCTCTGGTGCACCGAGCTGGTCATGGACCTGATGGAAGTCGAACGCCGGATCGAGTCGCTGGAGTTCCGCGGCGTTAAGGGAACAACCGGCACGCAGGCCAGCTTTCTGGCCCTGTTCGACGGCGATCACGACAAGGTGATCCAGCTCGACAAGCTGGTCGCCGCCGAGATGGGATTCGAAAAGAGAATCTGCATAACGGGCCAGACCTACTCGCGCAAGATCGACGCACTGGCCGCACAAACGCTGGCCGGAATAGGCGCCAGCGTACACAAGTTCTGCAACGACGTTCGCCTGCTGGCCAATCTGAAAGAGCTCGAAGAACCGTTCGCCAAGACCCAGGTCGGCTCGTCGGCGATGGCCTACAAACGCAACCCGATGCGATGCGAACGTGCGACCGCACTTGCCCGCTTTCTGATGGACGTAGCACAGAGCCCGCTGCACACCGCCGCCGAGCAGTGGTTCGAACGCACGCTTGACGACTCGGCCAACAAGCGGATCGCGATGTCCGAAGCGTTCCTCGCGGCCGACGCAATACTCAACATCGTGACCAACGTCGCACGCGGAATGGTCGTCTACCCCGCCGTCATAGATGCACACATCCGAGCCGAGCTGCCGTTCATGGCCAGCGAGAACATCTTGATGGCCGCAGTCCAGGCTGGCGGAGACCGCCAAGGCCTCCACGAGCAGATCCGCGTCCACTCCCAGGCCGCCGCCCAGCAGGTAAAGGGACTTGGGAAGCCCAACGACCTGATCCAACGCCTCAAGGACGACCCGGCATTCACCGCGATCGACATAGACGCCCTGCTGGACCCATCAGCCTTCGTAGGCAGAGCCCCCCAGCAAGTAGACGAATTCCTGGCAGACCTGGTAGCCCCAGTCCGACAGCGCTACGCTGACGAACTAGGCCAAGGCGGCCAGCTAAGCGTCTAACGAAGCCGAACCGTCTGGAATCACGCCGCCCTGTGACAAGCTCCTCCGCCTGCCTTGGCCCCGCCAATTCCACACCGCCAAAACGATCACCCATGTTCCACGTGGACCATTTTTGCAACACCCTGCACTCGACATTCTTCGCTGCCGATTGTCACAATCATGTCACACTTATCAGCCTGTGACACATGGTCCGGATATCCGGTACTACTTTTCCGCACCATGGGTAGCGCCGAAGGGGGTGTTGGGGGTAACGTACTTTCTTTTGGGCATGTTACGAGTTTGGGGCGCCGTCGTTATGTTGCGTGTACGGTGGCGGTAGCGTCCGCCCGCGGCCGCGTTTGGAGGTTCACAGCTAACCTGGCGGTGACATACCGACCGCGCCGGTCAAAGATCGTCGATCCGCGCCTGAACAAGCCCAAGAGCCGGCCGCACCGCAGAGTCGCAATCGTTGTCTGGCCCCCTCTGGCGGGTA
The DNA here is from genome assembly GCA_964392945.1 of uncultured Planctomycetaceae bacterium. Lineage (GTDB taxonomy): Bacteria > Planctomycetota > Phycisphaerae > SM23-33 > SM23-33 > BS750m-G57. Next base: position 14,317 of record CAYMSH010000096.1, read on the forward strand.
AGACCGAGCAGATCCGTTTTGCGTCCCGCCCAGCATTAATTGCCGCCATTCCCCCCCCCGCTCCCACAACGCCAGTTTCCGTGCTTTTCATTTGGAGATATCGGGCGCCTGTGGTATGATTATTACGTATAACCCGTTTATCAACTGCGGGCTACATTCGATTCTATCGAGCCGAGAGGATCGAATCTAAAATGAGGCAGGAGCGTTCTCGCTCACACGTATTCTTCCTGTATCGGGCCGCATCGGCCAGTTTTTATTGGCGGCGTATTTCTTGTGTCCTTACAGAAGAAGGGTCAGACGGATGAATATATTATTTCGTTTCGTATGTGTAACGGCAATCATTGCAGCCTTGGGTTCGGCGGCGCCCGCGGACGATTTTGGCGCAGGCGACAATCAGTTCACTATCGACTTTACACCTATCTCGGCCGCCACGAACCCCGCCAGCGGCTACGGTATAGTCACTGATAACTACCGCATAGGCGTCTACGAGATAACCAACGACCAGTGGGACAAGTTCGAAAACAGCCTTTCCCCCACGACGGTGACCGGGGTGCCCTCTGGCGCGTATGATGAAGCCCCAGAATGGCCCGAAACCCTTCAGCCCGCCAGTAACGTTAGTTACTACGAGGCGGCGCAGTTCGTAAACTGGTTGAACACGTCTACCGGCCGTCACGCCGCCTACAACTTCACCGGCACGCAGGGAACAGCCAACTACGCCCTGGACACATGGGACGCCGAGGACGCCTATAACGGCTCAAATCTGTACCGCCACAAGGATGCCTTTTATTTTCTGCCTACCGAGGACGAGTGGGTCAAGGCCGGGTACTGGAATGGAACAACCCTCCAACTCCATGCGACCAAAGCGGGAGAAAGCCTGCATCAGGGCAATGCTACGACGGGCACCGGTTGGTTCTACGACGATAGTGGCGTGCAGGGCGTCCCCAGCACGGCTGCTTGGGCGGTTGGCGGCGGCAGCGAGGAACTCAACGGCACGTTCGATATCATGGGCAACATGTGGGAGTGGATGGAAAGCCCCTACAGCGACACGAACTACGGAGCAAATTCGAAGCGGGGACTGCGTGGCGGAGGGTACTTAGGTTCTTACGGCGAAGACTACGTCGTATCCTCTCACCGAAGCGGCTACGACCCGGACAGCGAGTACGTTGACATCGGCTTCCGCGTCGCCTCGGTACCCGAACCGTGCAGTTTGGGATTGTTCGCACTGGGCGGATTGCTGATGATCCGGAAGAAACAAAAACGGAGCAGAGCCAACCTGTAGAGAAGCCCAACAAGCTGGCGACTCTCGCCGCCCCCAACGCTCCGCGCGAATCTGGGGTTGTCGGGTGCCTTCCGTCGGCTCGTTAAATCGCCATAACGCAATATTCGCTGTACAATCATGGCTAGGACCACTACGCTTAAAGGACATTTATCGCCGCGATAACGACTTGTGAACCGGGAGGCTTGTGATGACATCGCTGTTCCTTTCATACGCCCGCGATGACGACGAACCGTTCGTCCGCCGCCTCTATGACGACCTGATCGCCGCCGGATTCGACGTCTGGTTCGACCGCGTTTCCAATCATCTTGACATCATCACTCTTGAAGGCGTCACCGTGGAATGATCGATGATTTTTGAACTTGCAAAAGATATTGCCGATGCCGTAGCGGCGATGCCTGCCGAGCATCCCAAGCGGCCGATGCTCGGATTGCTGGAAGAGGCCGTTCGCCGCGACATCCACTTAATTGACTGCCATCCCACCACACTATTCCAATGCATGTGGAACACCTGTTGGTGGTATGACTGCCCCGAGGCGGCCGCGCATTACGAAGCACCTGAGGGAGATTGGGCTGATCTGCCTCCCTGGGAGAGCTCGGGACCCAAGCTATGCGAATTGCTGATATCTTGGCGAGCAACAAGGGAGAAGGCAACCCCTGGTGTTCCATGGCTTCGATCGCTTCGTCCGCCGACAATGCAATTGGGGACAGGCCAAACGGGAGTATTCCGAGGCCACGATGGAAAGGTCACGTGCGTCGGTTTCTCCTCCGATGGCCTGCGTATCATCTCTGGCTCGGATGACAATACGATGAGGATTTGGAATGTTGCCAACGGAAAAGAGCTATGCTGCTTGTCAGGGCACGAAGATGCAGTCGATGGAGTTGCGTTCATCGGGGACAGCCGCAAGACTGTGAGTTTCTCGCAAGATAAGACAATTCGTATCTGGGATACAGACTCCGGAGCGGAATTATGCTGTCTCCCTGATCTGGAACCCAAGCTGAAGGGACGTAATCAGTTTCCCGATTACCAACCAAACACGGCGGGAGAGAATCGCCTAACAGACGCAAAGCAAGAGGGTTTTGACTACCGCCAACTCCGTGAACTAGCGACCACAAAGAAGGCTAAGCTCGTAATAAGATACTGGTCGAATGCCAACCATATCGCGTATGGGTCACTTACCACATTGATACAGATCTGGACCCAACGTGCCGGCGAAGAATCGAGAGAGTGGACCATTGAGCAAGAGCTTCGCAGTTGCATTGCATTCTCTCCAGACGGACGCTGGATGGCAACTGGCGCTTTCGACAAGACGGTCCGACTGTGGGACATCGAAACAGGCGTCGAAGTGCACCACTGGAAAGGGCACGATTCTTCAATCCTGGCGGTGGCGTTTTCTCCAGACGGGTGTTTTGTCGCCAGCAGTTCGGCTGATGGCACGATTCGTCTGTGGCGGGTGCAAGGCCGTGGCGCCGCTCTCCAATTGCAAGGACATCAGGAAGCGATTGGCTGTGTAGCTTATTCGCCTGCCGGACACCACATTGTTAGCGGCGCGTATGACTGCAAGGTATGTATATGGGACGCGAAGACCGGCCATATTGTATCGACTTTTGAACGCAGGGACTCGGTGAATAGAGTCGCCATGTCACCCGATGAATGTTGTATCGTCAGTGCAAGCAGGGACGATTTCAGCACCAAAGGGCAACTGCAATTGAGGAGATTGGACGACCTCAATATCTGCTGGGAGTTGCGAGAGAGGGGATCTTGGGCCCCAAAACCGGTATTCGCTCCGGATGGGCAAATGTTGTTATTCGGGACGGGAGGACGTGCACGCCTATTGGATGCCAATGATGGTGCGATTTGTTGTATACTAGAGGGGGATCACCGTGTGAACTGTGCTGTTTTTTCACCAGCTGGCAACCATATTGTAGGCACCACAAGGAATGGGGCAGTTGGAGTGTGGAACAGTACCGATGGAAGCCTGCGCTTTCTTCTGCAGGGGCCACGCAAGATTCTTTCTGTAAATTTCCACGGGTGTCATAGACGGGTCAGT
>CAYMSH010000097.1:0-12045 GCA_964392945.1 uncultured Planctomycetaceae bacterium
GGAATGTGATCTCGGCTCCCTTGCCATGCGTGTCGCCCTTGACAGCCCAGACTTTCTCCAGGTCGGCTTTCGAGTTGTTTCCGGGGATCTTCCCGTCGGCGACGAATTTGGCCAGATATGAAGTGTTGTATTCTGAATTTGCGGTGATCTTCGCCGCCGGGGCGATGTTCTTCAGCGGTCCGGCCAGTGCTCCGGTCCCGATCGCCAGGATGAGTGTCAGCGAGACGGCGAATTTGATCGTGAGATTGATCTTGCTTGTCATGGCTTTGATATCCAAATCGCTCCTGAGGTTTTGATAACCGTCAACATCGGCGATGCAGGAGTACATCGCCAATCAGATAGATTGTACCATCGGCTAAACGCATGTGACAGGTCATTCCTTGCGTTTGAGTCCGGCGCGGATGTTGTCTTCGTAGTGCCGGTTCAGACCGCTGGCGCCGGTTCGGGTCATGTAAACCTGGAGTTTGTGCCGCACTCGCTTCTGGTCCAGCGCCTTGTAGTACTGGTGTTTGGCGAGATTGCTGCGAAGAGTCATCAGCCGCCTTGTCGGGTCCAGCACCCAGGCGTCGCCGTCGATCGGGTGCTCGACCCAGGCGTGTCCGGACTTCATGTGCCTCAGGTCCTCTATGCCGAACGTCACTTCGGAGTGAATGCCTTTTTCGGCCAGCAGATGGTGCAGGTAGATCGCCTGGTCCTCGCAGTCTCCTGTCCCGCGGGCAATGGTCTCCTGGGGGCTCTGCCAGTAATCTCCGGCCTCGTCGTCGGCGTACTTGATTGTCGAGGCCTGCATCATGGAACTGTGCAACTGTGTGTCAACGCACGAGCAGTTGACCATCGCTGCGGCTCCCAGGATCAACGCGCCGCAAAACTCCAACCTGAATCTTTGTCTGGAAATCAGCACGGCGGTATTACTGCATCGCCTTGGCGCAGGCTACGGTGTTCTTCAGGAGCATGACAACCGTAACAGGTCCCACGCCGCCTGGCACCGGGGTGATCGCCGAGGCTTTCTCCTTGGCGCCCTCGAAGTCCACGTCGCCGACGGTGTGTATGGCGAGTTTTCCGTTTTCCTTCCGCAGGGGATGTCCGTTTTCGTCGGCGCCCTTGGGGATGCGGTTGATCGCCACGTCGATCACGATGGCGCCTTCTTTGACCATGTCGGCCGAGATCAGCGGGCTGAGATCCGGCACGATCACGTCCTCGCCGGCGGCTTTGGCCTTGGCTCGCGCGCCTCGCCATTTTGCCTGCGACACCCCGGCCGCTACGAACAGCACGTCCGCACGCCGCGTGTGAAACGCCAGGTCTCGCGTGGCGATGTGGCATACCGTTACCGTGGGGCTTTCCCGCAGGCTCTGCAGCAGAAGCATCGCGATGGGCTTTCCGACGATCTCGGAGTGTCCGACAATAACGACTTCCTTGCCGGCCAGGTCGTCGCAGGTTGCTTTGAGCAGTTCGACTGCGGCCACCGCCGTGCAAGGTGCGCATCCGTCGCCGCCGTAGAACAAGCGGCCCATGTTCGTGGCGCCCATTCCTTCGACATCCTTACCCGGCGCGATGGCGACTTGTATTTCGCGCGCGTCGAGGCCGGCCGGCAGCGGCATCTGCAGGATCACGCCGTTGACGCTCTGATCGCCGTTTAACGCGTCGATCTCCGCAAGGAGTTGATCGCGGGTGATGTCGTCGGGCAGGTTCTTCAGCGTGTATTCGATGCCGACTGATTCGCACTGCCTGGCCTGCATGTTGGTGTAGACCTTGCTGGCGGGATTCTCGCCGACTTGAACTGCGACCAGGCGGGGCGTCTTGCCCGCGGCGGTCAGTTCTGCGGCGTCACGTGCGACTTGTTCCTTGAGTTGATCTGCTACTGTCTGGCCGTCGATAATTGCAGCTGTCACTTGTTTACTCCTGCTGGTTGGTTAAATTGAGCAGTTCTGCTATTGCGTCATCGCCTGCTTTGTTGCGATCGTTGCGAGTCATTGCCAATTGTAGCGCCCATTTTCCCGCAGTTCGATAGAAAGCCTGCAAGTCGGCGTCGCATGCGCCCAGGGCGTCAATATGGCGTGCGACGGTTTGCGAATCTCCGCGTGCGATTGGCCCGGTTAAGGCGTCGGCGGGGCCCAGTTTCGAGATGTTTTCCAGCGTCGCGCCGACCAGCGGGCTCAAGGCGTCCCAGGCTGTCGTCCGATCTATTCCGGCGCGCTGACACAGCGTTATCGACGCATCGACCAGGGCGGTAAGGTAGTTGCACGCCATCACGGCCGCGGCGTGATAAAGAACTTTCCCGTCTGAGGTTATGCTTGCCGGCTTTCCGCCGATGCTGCGGGCCAGTTCCATTAGCTCCTCGACAGCCGACGCCTGGCCTTCGCAAAAGCAGTATGTGCCGGCGAATCTTTCGATCGCCGCTTCTGCGGTCGGAAACGTGGTCAGTGGATGCATCGACGCGATCCGGCATCCGCAGCGATCTCTCGCCGCCGAGAGAATATCGGAACCCAGAGCGCCGGAACAGTGTGCTACTATGCTCCCGGCGCCGAAGGCTCCGGCGTCGGCAAGTTGGTTGCATAGCGGTTCGATTGCATCGTCGTTGACGGTAAGCAGCACGATCTGTGCGGCTCCGGCCGCGGATTGGACATCGCATACAGCCTGCGGAGCGGCGATGCGATCGCCGAGCCCCCGGGCGATCGATTCGGTTCTGTCGGCCAGGGCCGCCGATTTGCGCCCTGCGTTTGCGGCGAGTTGCGCTATGGCGGAGCCGACCTTGCCGCACCCGATAATCGAGATGTCAGCCGAGACTGTCATGGTTGCGTTTTGAGTTTACGTGAGTTTGAACTTGTTTCCCGGAGCCGGTATATGCACCTGCTGGCATCCGGCGTCTTGGAATATCTGCTTCATCGCTTCGGGCTGGGGTCCCTCGCCGTGAACGCAGAAGGCGGCTTTCAACTTCGGCGACAACGGGGCCAGGGACTTAGTCAGTTCGTCGCGATCGGCGTGCGCCGAAAAGCCGTTCATGATTTCCACGCGGCAGAGCAGGCGGTACATTCGCCCGTAGATTTTCAGTTCTTCGCGCCGCTCGACAATCCGCCTGCCAAGCGTGTTCTGGGCCATGAACCCGACGATGGCCACTGTGTTGGCCTCGTCTTCAACGTTGTTCTTCAGGTGATGCTTGATTCGACCGGCCTCGCACATGCCCGACGATGCGATGATCACGCACGGTTCGTCGCGATTGTTGAGGGCCTTGGAGTCGTTGACGTCGGTGATGTACGTGATCATGGGCTGGCCGAAGATGTCGCCTTTCGCCTGCCAGAAATCGGCGGCCGCCTCGTCGTAGCATTCGGGGTGCTTCTTGAACACTTCGGTAGCGTTGACTGACAGCGGCGAGTCAACATATATCGGAAGGGGCTCGAGCATTCCCTCAGACAGCGCCTGGGTAAGGTAGTACGCCACGGTCTGGGTGCGCCCCACGCTGAACGACGGGATAATGACCTTGCCGCCGGCGGCGCGGGTCTGCTCGATTATCTGGACCAACTGCTCCTTCATGTGAGTCGGATTGTTGTGGCGCCGATTGGCGTACGTGGTCTCGGTGATCACGTAGTCCACGTCGGGAAGGGGGCTAGCCGGGTCACGGAGTATCGGAACGTTGGATCGCCCCAGGTCGCCGGTGTACAGCAGCTTGACGGGCTTGGGCCCTTCGATCTCTACGAAGATGCACGCCGAACCGAGAATGTGACCGGCCTCGATGAATGTTGCGTAGCAGTCTTCGGCGAACTGGAAACGTTCGTCGTAGGGTGTGGGCTTGAACTGCTCGCAGGCCTGCTTGGCGTCTTCAATTGCGTATAGCGGTTGGATCTCGTCCTTCGGCGTGCGAGCGCGTTTCTCGTTCCAGAAGCGAGCGTCTTCCTGCTGGATGTGCGCCGAGTCGGCGAGCATTATCTCGCAGAGGTCAACCGTTGCCGGCGTGGCGTAGATCGGACCGGTAAACCCGTGTTTGACCAGCGCCGGGAGCTTGCCGCTATGGTCAATGTGTGCGTGGCTCAGGAGGACCGAATCGATCTGGTCGGACCGTACCGGGAACTTTCTGTTCTTCTCGGCCGCATCGATCCGCCGACCCTGAAACAGACCGCAGTCCATTGATATTGTTTTTCCGTCAATGTGCAGCAGGTGCATTGATCCGGTAACAGTCCGCGCAGCGCCGAAAAATTCAAGTTCAACTTCAGGCATAAGATATATCTCCGACATGTAATATAGCGACTATCGCCGGAAAATGCGCCTATTGATCCATGATTAGCGACTTTATCGGCTCGGCAATCGGCAATTAGCGACAAAACCGCTCCAAACACCGGCTCACGCGCTTGTCGTGTGTTGCGTCAGTCGTCTCGGCACGCTGTTGGGCTTTCTCGAAGATACCTTCAAGATCGCGCGGTGTTTCCGCTGTCCCAAGCCAGAATCGGAATAATACACTAAAAGCATCGGAATAAGTATTGGGAATCACCAGGAAAAGAGCTTGTGTAACACATGATGGCAGCATTTGTTGGGTTTTATGGGCCCAGGAATGTCAAAAAACCGCCGATTTTAATTTGGTGATCTCCGATTAGAGGGATAGAGTATATATGGCGTTCCGAATGGAGCGACTTTATTCGACCAGGGCCGGTCGAATCTGTAATGAGGCAGGAGCGTTCTTGCTCAGACGTTGTTGTTTCTCTCCGACACGCTCGAGTCGGAAACATTGACAATCTGATCGTCGCAAATCAAAGCAACTCTGATCGCTATTGTTGTCGCCGCAAAGAGCATTCAGGTCGATTCGTCGTCCGAGAGGAGCGGAGCCTATGGCATGAGCACATAGTTACCGTGTCAATAAGATGCAATCCAAGTCGAAGTTTCGTCGTATCGCAAATCCGGGCGATGAGCCCGCCGAAAGGAAATGGAGAAGAACCATGAGAAACAAGACGCTAATACTGATGATGATATTGATCGCCGGCTGTCTGGCCGTTCTGCCGCATGCCGACGCGGCCGCGGTCCCGCGAACGCAGTTTGCACAGAGGCATCCGATCACGTTTGACGACAATACCGGCCAGCACGTGCTTACCGAGGCTACGTACGCGCCCGGATCGGATCCCACGACGGTGACCCTGGGACCTGGTTCCGATTTCCAGGTCGATTCGTTTTTCGACATATTTACGGAACTGTCGGTCCAGGGAACGCCGGGAGAAACTTATGTAGTCGATTCCTTTTTCGACATATTCACCGAATTGAGCATAAACGGCGGTCCGCCGTCGCAACTTTCCGGAGCCAATATTCCAACTGTGATTCAGGTCGCCGAGCGGAGCGGCCAGCGGGGCACGTGGGACACCGAGATGATTTCGATGGACCTGACCGGCAACGTGCCGGACCCCAGCGGCGGGGCGGATATTGGCGTAGTGCTTCGACAGAGCCCGACGCTGCCCTCGCCGGGTCAGACCACGCTGCGAGACATAGGCGGCGGCGCATGGTCCGTTGACAGCTTCTTTGACATAGCCTACGAGATTATCGTTTCCCCTCCGGTCGGCGGCGGCGCCTCTGTGCCGAGAAACCCCCCGGGCGGCACTGTCACCTTGGTCCCGGGCAATACGCACGCCGGCCAGCGGTGCGATCAGTTCTTTGGTCTGATTACGGCAAACGGCGTGGATGACGGCGGCGGGACGGGCTTCGACGGTCCAGACCCCGGCGGCGAAGGCGACTGGATCCAGTATCCCAACTCCGGCTCGGGACCGCCGTGGTACAACCAGTGGTTCTATAACGATCCGCTGAGCACCAGTCGCAGCAAGGAGATCTACTGGGACATAAATCTGACGCCCGACGGCATACCCGGCGATTGGGTCGAAATCGCGATCAACTGGAGCAATGAAAACTACAATGATCCGAGCAGTCCGCCTGATCCGAACCAGGAGGCCTTTATCGAGCGCCTGGAGATATTCAACGGTCCGCTCAGTGCGCTGGGAGAACACCTTCAGGGTTTCCATCTCATCGAAGACTACAATCCCGAATGGGTCTCGATTGACGTGAGACTGATAACCGCCGAATTCGGCTCCGAGGGCGTTCACATCGTCGGCGAAATCTGCCACGAGTGCACTCCCGAACCGGCGACAATGGCGGTTCTGGCCGTTGGCGGCCTGGCCGTGCTTCGCCGCAGGAGGCGCAAGGCGTAATCACCGGCTGAACGACGCGTGAGAGTGTGCGGCGGGGTCGGATCAGCTTCCGGCTCCGCCGTTACTCGTATTGAACTACGATCCTGAAGCCCCAGGTTTTGTATCCGGCGTCTGCGTCGCCCCAGCCGAAGGCGTACGGGCTGCACGGTCCGCCCCAGTGGTCTCCGCAGGCTCGGCGTTGGCCTTTGGATGTTTCAGGATCATCGCCGGATTTAGGCTCGTGGAGATCGAAGACCCATTCCCAGACGTTTCCGTCCATGTCGTAGAGTCCCCATTGGTTGGGCTTCTTGCCGGCCACCGGGCGATGGTGATCGTGCTTGGCGCCGAGATCTTTTGTGTTGGCCTTGCACCAGGCGTATTCGCCGAGTCGTTCTTTGTCGCCGAAGAAGTATTCGCCGTTGGTCGCGGCGCTTCGTGCGTGGCGCCATTCTGCGTCTGTCGGGAGCCGCACGGTTCGTCCTGAGAGTTTCGAGACCTTCTTGCAGAACTCGCGGGCCTTGATCCAGGAGACCTGCTCGACAGGGTTTTTGGGGCCCTTGTAGGCGCTGGGGTTTTCGCCCATTACGGTTTCGTATTGCTGCTGGGTCACTTCGGTAACGCCAATGTAGAACGGATTGGCGGCCACTGATTTGCCTTTCATTTTATCTACAGCATCGACCTGCTTGGGCGGTATTCCGCGTAGATTCAGCGAAACTCCCTTGCCCAGTTTCAGCGTGAGCTTTCCGCCGGCCAGGCTTTCGGGCTTAGGCGGCGCGGGGGGCTCGATGCCCAGATCGTCGAGTTCCTTCAGGAGTTTTGTCTTCAGGCCGCCCAGGAGGATCGCGCCGCGGGTGTCTCTTTCCTTGTCGGCCAGAAACAGTCCGCAGTAGGCCAGGGCTTTCCGTAGAATGTGCGGCTTGGCGAACTTGCTGGACATCGGCAGAAGGACCTTGCCGTACCAACTTGCCAGCTCCCGCCAGGCCGAGGGCTTGATCTCGAACGGTCTGGCCATCGCCAGCGGGACGTACGTTCGCCAGGTTTCTTCGACATCTTCGCTCAGGTAGGCGTTGGCCTTGGCTGGATCGTCCAGTTCGATTATATACAGCTTCACAACCGTCATTCTCGCCGAGGCGTTTTCGGGCTTGATCTTGAGCTGCCGGATCGACAGGTCGATCTGCTTCTGGACTTTACGCATGTGGGTAACGCGCTTCAGCTTGTTCTGCAGCCTCGGGAGATTCGGAGTCGAGGGGCGAGACGAAAGCCTTACCGCATCGGTGTAGGTCCTGATCGCCTCGGGCCATCGTTGTTTCTGTTCGTACATCTTGGCCGCGTCGATCAGCGCGTCGATGTAATGCCCCTTCACACTGCGTTTGACGTGCAGGCCTCTGGCGTATCTGGCGTACCAGATTCTGTATAACTCGACCCGTTTGATTTCGTCGAAGTTGCCGTCGTGGTCGGTATCGGTGAGCATCGACAACTGGTTTATCGCGTACAGGGTTGTCCTGCGTCCCTTGTCTGTGGCCAGCCCTTTGAGTCCGTATTCAACGGCTTTCTTGAACAGTGCGATCTTGACGTTCTTGTCGCCCTTGAGATCGGCGGCGGCGTCCGAGAGCTTTTCGGCGCGTCCGGCGTTGGTGCGATCGCCGTCGAATATGCTGGTCAGGAACTCCGGTGTAAGGACCGCCTCGGGCGAGGGTTTGTCCTGGCCTGACGAGAGGCCGGCCATTGCGGCTACAAGGATTGCGGTTGTCAGTGCGGCTTTCATCATGCGGTTCCTCTAGGGGTAAGCATTCGGAGGGAAACGAGCCCGGGCTCATCCAGTATATTCTAGCATAATATCGGCAATTGAGGAGAATTATGTTACTAGTTATCCGTGCTGATACACTAGTATTGCGACGCCGATGCGACGCCGACTGTTCTACACTGAATGAAGGATATGATCTTATGACTAAGCTCGCAATCGCCGCAATGGCGTTGCTTACGGCGGTTTATCCGGCCTGGACGAAAACGCCTCGATCGCCTGTCGTTGACACCGCACAGGTTCGATGCTACTCCGATCGCGCGGAAATTGTCTATCCGAAGGCGTCGCAAGCCTATTTCGGCCAGGACGCCCAGTACCAGGGCAATACGCCGAAGTACAAACCCAACGCTGACGGCACCGTTACCGATCTTGTCACAGGTCTGATCTGGCAGAAGACCCCTGACTTCGTGAAACGCACGCACGACCAGGCGGCGAAATACGCTGCGGGCCTGAAACTCGGCGGCCGCGACGACTGGCGAGTGCCGACGATAAAGGAACTGTTCTCGCTGGCCGATTTTCGCGGGAATATGAATACGCGCACGCCGTACATCGATACCAGCGCGTTCGATTTCGCATACCCCAAGGCGTCCGCCGGCGAATCGGGCCGGCCGGGCCAGAGAGACATGGACGCTCAATATCGCTCATCCACCCAATACGTCGGGATCACGATGGGGCGGGACCGCAGCGTGATGGGGTTCAACTTCGCCGACGGGCGCATCAAGAGCTATCCCAAACGGGCCCGGCAATATGTTCGCTGCGTGCGCGGGCCGAAAGGGTACGGTGAAAATCGCTTCACTGACAACCGCGACGGCACCATCACCGATGCATCGACAGGGCTGGTATGGCAGAAAGCCGACAGCGCCAAGGCGCTGAACTGGAAACAGGCCCTTGCGTATGCCGAGGGTCTGAAACTCGCCGGCCGGGACGACTGGCGGCTGCCTAACGTAAAGGAACTCCAGACGATCGTCGATTACCGATTCGCGCCTGACGCCGTAGACCCCAGGAATCGCCGCGCGGCGATCGACTCGATATTAAAGCTGACGGCGACCGAATCGTGGTTCTGGTCCGGGACAACGCACATAGAAAACGGCGGGGGATACTACGTATGCTTCGGCCAGGGTCTGTCGGCCAGGAAGATCCGCGGCAAGAAGATCAACGCACACGGCGCGGGTTGTGTGCGGAGCGATCCGAAGTCCGGCGACCCGAAGCAGTGGCCAAACGGCAAGGGTCCCCAGGGCGACGAGATACGCATTTATAACTACGTTCGCTGCGTGCGGGCCGGAGCCGCGACGCCGAAGAGAAAAGGGCCCGTGGTAAAACCGGCGAGCAATCGCAGACCTTCGCGCCCTGATTCCGGATCGATGACCGACCGGTTCGTCAAACGCCTGGACAAGAACGGCGACGGCAAAATCTCCAAACGCGAGTTCGACGGACCGGACCGTCATTTCGATCACATGGACAAGAATTCCGACGGATACCTTCAGGGGTCCGAGATCCCGACCGGTCCGCCCGACAGGCGGCCTCCGTCAGGTCAGCGACCCCGGCGACGATAAGGAACCGCACGATCCTGCGCCGCGGCGGGCTTTACTCGTCCGCCGGGCCGGTGGTCGGCTCCGGGGTCTTGGGCCAGCGGAATCCGCTGAGCACCAGATAGTGGTCCGATGCACTGGATTTGATTACGCGTGAGGTGCAGGGCCGGATGTCCTTCGTCGCGAAGATGTAGTCCAGGCGGTATCGCCACACGATGCCTTTATGCCTCCATCGCCACGTCACCTGGTTTGTATCGTTGGGGTTGGTCGCGGCGAAACTGTCGATGAATCCCGTTTCGCTCAGGTACTTCGCCGAGGCCATGGTCGGCGGTGCGTTGAAATCACCGGCCGCTATTACCGGCGTCTTCTTCCCGATAGCCGCGCGTATGTAGGCGATTTCCTTCATTCGCCACATTTCGGCCTCGCTCATCCGTTTGACGGCCTGGCCGATAGTCTTCAGGCCTCTGGCGTTGAACGGTCGGAGATGCAGGTTTACGATTCGCACATCCTTGCCGTCAAGCTTCACCGTGCAGAACCACGTTTCGAAATACTTGTACTTCGCCGGAAGGCGATACGGTTTTCGGATCGGCGTTTTCGACAGGAAGCCGAATCCGTCGGCGGCGCGATTCCCTCCCCGGAAAAACGAGTAACGGTACGCCTTCGACAGGCTTCGGAGCAGGTAGCGTTGCGAGACCCGGTTGGTTTCCTGCAGGCAGACCAGATCGGCGTCGGCTTTCCTGATCGTTTCGGCCACGGTCTTCAAGTCGGCGTTGCCGTAGTTGATGTTGTAACTGGCCACAGTGAACGCCGGCTCGGCGGGGCGGGTGGTCGTTCGGCTCCGATCGGCTTCCGGCGTTTGTCCCGACGATGCACAGACCGCGGCGATCAGGATCGACGACAACGCAACTGCAGAGCCCGGCGACAGCATCAGTGTTTTCAGGCTGAGTTTTCCCACACCTATAATTTACCGTTCCGCAGCGGTGTTGTCCACAGAATCGCACCGTCAGTCAGATAGGTTGTTTCGGCATAAACGCCAAGTTGTTCAGCGCTCCGGCGTTATTTGCCCTGGTTCCTCTTGATGAACCATATGACAACGCCGACCAGGCCGCCTATAGCGCCGCCGATGGCCGCATGCGTGAGAATCTTTGATACCGCTAAAATTGGGACCGCCAGCAACATAACGCCCGTCCTTTCGAATTCGCCGCCGATCCGATTGACTCTGTGCTGATCGGCGTGCGGTTTTGGAATTACGCTCGAGCCAGTCCCGAGCGTGAAATGCAAGTGTCGCGTCGGAATGATGATATGTCCAACTACTTTTTCGGCCAGTTCCTCTCTCGGCCCCGTCGCCGGAGCCGGCGTTGAATCTGCGTTTGAGCATATCGGTTCTTGACGCATCTTCGTCCAGGCCGCATACTGTCTGGCTGCAAGTGGAACAGGGCGTTCGGCAGTAGTTGCAAGCGGGCATGTAATCGAATTTTCGGCGTTGAAAGGAGTTGTTCGGTGGAGAACTGGTATTGCAGTATTAACGGTCAACAGTACGGTCCTGTCTCGAAAGACGAACTCCTGAGCTGGATTCAGCAGGGCCGCGTAACGGCCGCCGATTCAGTATGGTGCGAAGGGATGGCCGAGTGGGCTCCGGCTGGAAATGTTACGGCCTTCATGGGGCGCTTTCCCCAGGCCGGTCATGCCGCCCCGGCCCCGGGCGCCGCTCCGGGACGCCGCCGATACGTTCAGCCCCATCGCGGTGCGGCGGTGCTGACTCTCGGTATCCTCGGCCTGACGGTCTGTTGCATCTGCGGAATAATCGCATGGACCATGGGCAATGCTGATTTGCAGGAAATGGCGGCCGGCAGAATGGACCGCAGCGGAGAGGGCATGACGGTGGCCAGCAGAATATGCGGAATGATCGGGGTTATATTGACCTCCGTCGTCCTGGTGTTCTACCTGCTGGTGTTCATGTCCGTGGCGGCGTCTCATTAATCCCGGGACAAACGCGCATATGCGGATAGAACTGGAAAAAACTGAACGTTGGCCACGATGGGCGCTCTGGCCGGCGGTCTGGATGCTGATCTGGCTGGCGCTCGTCGCGGCGGTGCGGCTGTGTGTCCCGGACCGGGCCGGCGGAGTTGTGCTGTGTCCGCTGAAGCGGCTGGCGGGGCTTCCGTGTCCCACGTGCGGGGCCACGCGCGGAGTACTCAGCGCCCTGGGCGGCGATCTGTCGGCCGCGATCGCGTATAACCCCCTGGTCTTTTCGGCGATACTTGTGGTCTCTGCGGCGCTGGCGCTTCGCCTGTTCTTCGCTCGAACTGTCAGGATTCATATTTCGGCTCGCCATCGCATCGGCGCGTGGGTCATATTCGCCGCGGTGCTGCTGGGGAACTGGGCCTACGTTATCTGCATGGGCAGATAACAACCGCTGGCTCAACTGTCGCTGAGTATCTGCTCCAGTCTGGCTCTGACCGCCTCGGGTCCGTCCTTGACGAATGCGTCGATTGTTTCCGGCGATACCAGCTGCTTGAGCGCCGCCCCGATCTGCATCGCCCGCTTCTCGCGCCCCCCCATC
>CAYMSH010000097.1:12055-17632 GCA_964392945.1 uncultured Planctomycetaceae bacterium
AGCTGCTTGAGAGCCGCCCCGCGCGCTTCGTGGGTCTCGAGGCGATCCCTCAACTCCAGGCGTATCTCGGCCAGCAGGGCGGCGAATTGACCTATGTTCTCCGGCAGGGCGGTTTTCAGGATGTTCTTTAACAACGCCGACAGCGCCGGTGACGCCCCCCCGGTTCCGATCGCGACAACTACGTCGCCGTCGTGGATCGTGGCCGGTGCGAAAAAATCGCAGTCTTCGTTCTGGTCGGCGGCGTTTACGATCGCTCCGGCCGCTCTCGCGTCGGCTGCGACTCGCGCGTTGAGCTGGCGATTATCGGTGCACACGAACACCATCGCCGCGCCCTGTAGTTGGGCTGGCTGATACGCCTCAGCCAGCACAGTAACCGGCGGCAGGTCGAGCTGGTCCGGCATTTCCGGATCGACGAGCGTGACAATCGCTCCGGCCTGGTGCAGCGAGACGACTTTTCTGCGTCCTACGGCGCCGGCTCCGATAACGACTGCGCGTTTGTTTCTTACGTCCATCATTATCGGGTAGGTCTTCATGGGGTGGTCTCCGGTTGTTGTGTCGTTTTCGCCGCCGTGACGGCTCGCGCCTCTGCGATGGCTTCGAGCATGGCCCGGGCCTTGTCGAGGGTTTCCTGGTACTCGCCCTGCGGCGTGGAGTCAGCGACTATGCCGCCGCCGACCTGCACGTGGGCCAGGTTGTTTTGGCAGACGATAGTTCGTATTACGATGTTCCACTCGCAGGATCCGTCTACGCCGATTATCCCGACGCATCCGGTGTACGGTCCGCGGGCCACGGGCTCCAGTTCGTCGATTATCTCCATCGCCCGGATCTTCGGAGCCCCGGTGATCGATCCGCCTGGGAACGTCGCCTTGAGCAGGTCCGCCGGGCCGACTTCGGGCCTCAGATCGCCTTCCACTGTCCCGACAAGATGGAAGACCGTTGGATGCGTTTCGAGCGCCCGCGGATCGGTCACCCGCACCGATCCGAAGCGGCAGACTCGTCCCAGATCGTTTCGCAGCAGGTCGATTATCATCGCCAGTTCGGCGTTGTCTTTGGGGCTGGCCAGCAGGCTCGATGCGGCCCGTGAGTTGGCCAGTTTATCACTGGTTCGTCGGCGGGTGCCTTTGATCGGGCGGGTCGTAACGTGTCGCCGACGCACGCGCAGGAATAGTTCGGGGCTGCTGGACAGTATCGCACAAGACCGATCGTCGGATTCGAACGTCATGTACGCCGAGTACCACGCAGGATTCCGATTTCGCAGCGACTGGTAGATCGACTTGGGCTCCGGCGGGCCGGAGATCGTGAATCGCTGGGACAGGTTGACCTGGAAGATGTCTCCGGCGGCGATGTAGTCGGTGCACGCGGCGACTGCCTGCAGGTATTCGTCCGGCGCGAAGTTCGCCTGTGCGGCGTCTGCGGGTTTAGTGACCGCATCGGCGCGTTCAACGGGCTTGGGCTTGTCGCCCTGACGGCTTACCGACGCGGCGGCGATCGCCAGGAGCTCGTCGCGACTTGAGTGTGAAAACGGAGCCGGTCCGTCGAATTCGAGACTCACCAGAGACCATTTGGCCTTTAGCGCGTCGTAGATGAGCACCGAATCGTAGAACGCCAGACGCAGGTCCGGCAGCGCCGTATCGCGTTTGGCTCGCTGGGGCAGGAGTTCGACGCACCTTCCTACTTCGTACCCGAAGTATCCGATCCATCCGGGTCCGTACGGCGAATTGGCGTTGGGCTCAGCGCTGACCGCCCCGAAAGCCCTGGAAAGCGCTGACCAGATCGCGTCGCTGTCGTCTCTTGCCAGGATCGCTCCGCGCGAGTCGAGCAGGAGAGAATCTCTCAGCGAAAGAACCTCGCAGGGATTGCAGGCGATGATGCTGTGGCGGCCGTAGGTTTCATGAAGCGCCGAGGAGTCCAGCATGACCGGATCGACATGATCGTCCAGCGCATCGAGAACGGCGCCGGGAGGGCAGGGCAGGTCCACTGTTACGGTATGCAGCTTCGCCGCGAAGGTTCGATCGATCCAATGGACCGAATCGCGAGGGTCGGAATTGTCGTTTTCGTGAGACATTGTCTAATCAGCCGCCGGATAGCAGATAACGGCCGACGGCGTAATCCCGCCGCCGGCCGCTAAATTATGCGCCTGTCCGCCTGACGGCGGGTCTAGCGTTAGATTACCAGTCGTTGGCCGCGGTCTGGAAGTCGGCCTCGGTGTAGGCTTTCGCCGCTTCGGCGGCCGCCTTTTCCAGGGGGTCTTCGGATTTAAGGAACTTCTCGATCAGCGAGTTGTTGTACGAGGCGTTGCGTTTGGGCAGGTGCGTGTGTTTTATGATTCCCATAGCCAGGATTCCCAGCACCCGCCAGGCCCGGTCCTTGTCGTTGTTGACGATGTTCCAGACGTCGCCGGCGTCGAAGGGGTTTTTCAGGAATACCGCGATCTTGTCTTCGTACTTCTCGGTGAAGTCGTTCAGGGCGTGGATATACTCCCTCATGGGGCCTCTTCGTTTATTGACTTCTTCCGGGTCGAGGTCCTTCGGCATCGTTCTGGACAATCCGTTCAACGCCTTGTGCTGGATGTCCGGTCCGCTCATGACCATGTGTGTGTGGCAGCGATCGTTGGTCATGTGCCATCCGGTGATGAACATCACCTCGAATGTCGTTTTGGCGTCTTCGTGGCGTTCGTTCTTGCTGTAGTAATCGCCAAGCATGTCTAGCACGTCGAACGCGTCGCCGAGCCGCTGGACCTCGTCGGAGTGTTTGGAGACCTTCAGCTGGCCGGATGCGTGTTTGGTCAGGAAGTCCATACTGGCCTGCTTGGCGCCCTCTGCGAGGTGTCCCAGTATCTCTTCGAGAGCCTTCAGCGCCTGGGGCGCTTTGGAATCCTGTGTCAGATCGCCTGCGGTGATCGCCGCCGCGGCGCTGTCGATGGCCTCTTGGTTGGCGTTGAGCACTTCGACGGCCTTGACGTAATAATCTGCGGCGTTGTCGGAGCCCGTCGGCTCGGCGGCGACGACCAGGGTGATCGGGGCCTTCACTTCAATGACTTCCATGAAGTCCTTCTTCTTCGTCGCTCGGGTCGGTTCGTCGGGCGAGGGGAACACGAACGTTTTTATTACAAATCCGCCGACGCCTAACGCCAGCACTGCTCCAACGATGATACCGGTCCATTTATTCATGCTCTCAAACTCCTGTATGCGGTTATTTGTGTCGGCTTGCGCCTCGATTCAAGCGTATTTTACTCATCTGCGATGCAAAACTGCAAAGCCTGTTTATTTGTCTGTCATGTTCGGCAGGAACATTGTTCCCAGGTTTTTCGGGTCGTAGAAGTATCGAGGCGCCTCGGCCCAGCTTGACGCTTCGCATCCCTGCGTGGCGAAACGCGTGAAGTTGACGCCCCAGAAATTGCTGGTCTCCCCGCCGGGCATCGACGACAGCGGAATCGCCATCTCCACGACCCACAGATCGCTGTGTTTCTTCACGGCGATCTGCGCTTCGACGGGCCAGGGCGCCGAGCGTCCCAGCGGCGGATCGGTCCTTACGCCTCGCTCGGCCAGCAGCACGCCGTTGGGCTTGACTACGATATGGTGCAGATCCTCGGGTCCTTTGGCGTCGGCCCCGGGGTCCAGAATCAACTCGACAAGGTCCTCGCCGCAGGCCATCAACTGTTCGTAGTGCACCAGGTTGTTCGGCTTTATGATCATCTTGCCGAGATTCGGCTCGCTGCACCTGAACGCTACGTAAAGGTTCTTTGCATCCCTCAGCACAAACGCCATTGTCCGGCGTTTGGCCAGTCCGTCGCCTTTCCGGCCGCGGCGTCCGATCAGTTTGAACCTGTCGCACGAATTGCCCTGCCGCATGGGCCAGTCTTTCAGGGTCCCGTCGATCTTGATCGGCTTGTTGGCTTTTCCGGCGACGATGAACGAGACTGTGGCGTTGATTGTCTTCTGTCGGCTTACGTCAGTGGTGATCGTAATCGGGATGGTCATTTTTCCCGTCTGGCCCGTCGGCACGTAGCGGCATCGGGCCGCCAGGCGGACCGTAGTGCTCTGGGCCGGGGGGAACGGGGAGATTCTTACGTCGTTCTTGATCGCCTTCCAGCCCGAGGGCAGCTTGCCGAGGTTCACCGCCACGTCTACGCTGCGGGTGTGCTCGTTGTACAGTTCGAGAATCACGGTGACTTTCATGTCGTTCGAACCGCGGATTGGCGTTACCTGCGATCGCGACTGCTGGATGCGGATGCTGTGTGCTTTTTCGTCGAAGAGTTTCCAGGCGATTCGCTGTGCGATCAGTTGTTTGCCCGGGTCGGCGGATTCTCCGCGGATCGCCGAACTGATCTCCTCGGCCAGCAGTCGTCGGGCCATCCGCCATGTCTCGGGGTTCTGCACCCATCCGTCCAGTCGCGGATCGAGGTAGTTGTCGCCGGCGGCTGGCTGTCCGGCGTAGCGGGCCATCGCATTTATAATCGAAGACGCTGCGGCGCCTCTGCCGTTTTGCCGCATGAGCCACAGGTAGGCGATGTCCTGCAGACCGCGACGAAGACGCTTGAGACGCACCGAGGGGATCACGGCGTTCAGGCCGATGCTGTCGCCGGGATAAAACAGCCGCGTCTGGGCTCCGGCGGATTGGGCCAGCGGATCGCCGCTCCAGTGCAGCACTTCCGGCAGGAACAGACCGCGGCAGTTGTATTTCATCGCAAACCACGGGATGGCTCGCACGTCGGCCGGCGTGGCGATCACGCCGAGCGACGGAAGGTACGGCGCGGCGCCCGGCGCCAGCCACGATCCTGACAGCGGATGAGTCGCTCCGCCGGATCCGATTGGTGTGTTCGGATCGAAGTATTCGGCCCGGGCGGCCTGGATGTCGGTAAACGCCGCCAGGTCGCTGGGAGCCCGCCATCCGGTCATGCTCGGCGGCTTGATAGGCAACTGCGAAAGGATAGGTCTGTTGCGATCTGATCCGCGAATGATCCGGGCCAGACGCGACTGGGCTGCATACCCGCTCTGGGCGGTGGCCCCGCGATAGGGCCAGTAAAACAGCTTCCTGCCGATCGGATCGGTTGACGGGATGTGCTTTCGCATTTCGCCGACGACGTCTCCTACGGTTGTCGCGTACAACTGGCTGGCCGCGCCGCCGTAGTACTGGGCCTGGGGCCAGGTCGTGCTGATCGGTATCGGCCAGGCCGCGGAGCCTATGCCGTCGTCAAACGCCGACCCGTCGAGATACGGTTTGACGATCGCGTCGTAGTCGTCCCAATCCACGGCGACTTTTCCGAACGTGTCGCGACGCATTACCGGTTCTATGCCCTTGTCGAACAGGTCGAGTCTGTGCTTGTGGCCCAGTCGCATCAACTGGCGCATCAGCACGAGTCCTTCCCGCACTTTGGGGTCTTTGCGGTCCATTCGGACCGGGATGAACGGCTTGCCGTCGCGTTTTACGAACGTCTTGTACAGGTCGACGTTGTCGAATCCGCCGACTGTCACGATCGGTCTGGCGTCGGGCAGGACGAAGTTGTAGACGTCCAGTGCGATGTCGGCCGACCAGGTCTTGTGCGTCTTGGAGCGGAGTTCGAATTTGCCGGAGTAC
>CAYMSH010000098.1:0-2155 GCA_964392945.1 uncultured Planctomycetaceae bacterium
GCGTTGATCGACGCAAACGTCACGTACTACGCTACATACGCCTACGCGAAGGTCCGCGGGATAGGCGCTCGCGACAGTTGGGAGACTGCTACTGCAAGGAATACCAAAGCTAGGCTCATCGGCGACGTATGGAAACCGTTCGAGAAGCGATGTTTCGAGTGCCATCGTCGGCAGATAAACAACCAGGGTTTCTGGGGTTGGCTCGGCGGCCCGATGACTCAGATGGTTACTGTATCCAGCAAACTGTGGACCGACAGATCTGTCACGGCCCACGTATTTCCGCAGCGATATCCGATGAGCGCTAAGATTGGGCCGGAACTTCGCATAAACCTCACCAATCCGGCCAACAGCTCCCTGCTCCAGGCGCCTCTGGATAAGAAGGCCGGCGGATGGGGACTCTGCAAAGCGAAAGACGGTTCGCCGATCTTCAAGAACAGAGACGACGCCGACTATAAGCGTATGCTCAAGGCCATTGAGGTCGGCAAGAAGCGACTGTATGCCGTTCCACGCGTCGATATGGACGCCGAGCATGTAAGGCGAACGCTTAAACCGTCCAAGTGAGTTCTGCGTGCGAACCTGATCGCTCGCCGAGCCTGATATGCAGTGCATCGGATAATAAACGCAAACTGTAAGCTTCCATATCGCAGCAGTGATTGTTACACTACTGACTCGGAATTCAAAGCAACTGTTGCTCTCTATGCGCATGTTTAATACAAGGAGTCGCTCGTGACAGAAGACGCAAACAGTAAGATCAAATCGCATCCGCTGGTCGACACCACCGAGCCGAATCTCGTGGAGGAGACCTTTCCCCACGATCTGCCGCCGCTGATCCAGTTCGAGCAGCCGGCGATTGAGCATATTGACGGTCAGCCCGTCGAGTTCGATCTGCCTGGCGTCAAGGATCGCGATATCGTGATTACCGACACCACGTTCCGCGACGGCCAGCAGGCCCGCCCGCCGTATACGATTGACCAGATGGTCAAGATATACGATCTGCTGAGTCGCCTCAGCGGACCAAACGGCGTGATTCGCCAGACCGAGTTCTTCCTGTACACCAAGAACGATCGCGAGACGCTGGACCGCTGCCGCGAACTCGGTCACAAGTTCCCCGAGTGCACCGGCTGGATCCGTGCGGTCAAGGGCGACTTCCGGGCCGTCAAGGAGTGCGGACTGAAAGAGACCGGGATGCTGACCAGCTCGTCGGACTATCACATCTTCGACAAGCTGATGTTCAAGAGCCGCAAGGCCTGTATGGACAGCTACTGCGAAGTTGTCGACGCCGCGTTCGAAGCCGGCGTTCGCCCGCGTTGCCATCTGGAAGACATCACACGGGCCGACATCGAAGGGTTCGTGCTTCCGTTCGTAGATCGCCTGATGGAAATGAGCCAGGGCGTTCCCGAGGAACTTTCGGTCAAGATTCGCCTCTGCGACACGATGGGCTTCGGGCTCCCGTTCGCCAACGTGGCGCTGCCCAGGAGTATCCCGAAGCTGATCTACAAGCTCAATAAGGAATGCGGCGTGCCGGCCGACAGGCTCGAATGGCACGGGCATAACGATTTCCACAAGGTCAGCGTCAACGGGACCAGTGCGTGGCTCTACGGCTGCAACGCGGTCAACACCACGCTGTTCGGATTCGGCGAGCGTACGGGCAATCCTCCGACGGCCGGGGCGATCTTCGACTATATCGCCATCAAGGGCGACACCTGCGGGATCGACACCACAGCGATCACGGAGTTGGCCGAATACATGGTTTCGATCGGGCTCCCGATACCGGAGAACTACCCGTTCGCCGGCAGGGCGTTCAACACGACTCGCGCGGGCATTCACGCCGGCGGCCTGCGTCGAAACGAGCGAATCTACAATATCTTCGACACCGAAAAACTGCTGGCCCGCCCGCCGCGCGTTGCGATTACCGACAAGAGCGGCACCGACGGCGTGGTTCTGTGGGTCAACGAGTTCTTCGGGCTCAAGGGCATCGATCGCATAAACAAGATGCGATGCGCCCCGCTGGCCAGATGGGTGATCGACCAGTACGAGAAGGAAGGGCGACTGACCGCCATCAGCGATCAGGAGTTGGAAGTTCAGACCGAAACGCTGATGCCCGAGCAATGGGCCAAGTACAAAGGTTAGTAACACCTCCGGCGTTCGGGCGCCT
>CAYMSH010000098.1:2165-17577 GCA_964392945.1 uncultured Planctomycetaceae bacterium
CCCCCCCGGCGGGGGGCCCCCCCCCCCGCCCCCCCCCCCCCCCCGGGCCCGGTCTTATTCATTTCTTTTTCTTCTTGGGCTGGGGAAACGCTTCGATCATTATGCGTTTGATGTCTTTGGCCACTTCGGGGTATTTGGCGTAAAGGTCTGTCGTCTCCCCGATGTCCTCTTCGAGGTTATAGAGTTTGAATCGCGGCGGCCAGCCGATTGCTTTCCATTTGCCTTTGCGAACCGTGCGTGTGCCGGTGTAAACCCAGAACAGGTACTCGTGGAGTTTCTGTTTGTCGTTTTGGCCCAAGAGGGTCGGCAGCATTGAAATTCCGTCGAGTCCTTTGGGCGTTTTTACGCCCGCCATGTCGCAGAACGTCGGCAGCATGTCCCAGAACGCAGAGATTAGTTTGCTCGTCTTGCCCCTGGGCGTCTTGCCGGGCCACTGTGCGATCAGCGGCACGCGGATTCCGCCTTCGAACATGTCGCGTTTGATTCCGCGGAATGGGCCGGACGACTTGAAGAACGCAGGCTTCTGTCCGCCTTCGCGGTGCGGACCGTTGTCGCTGGCGAACATCACCAGCGTATTGTCGTCGATCTTCAATTCCTTCAGCAGGTCGAGGATCTTGCCCACGTCGGCGTCCAGGCGGGTGATCATGGCGGCGAACCGTTTCTGGTTCTTGGGCCAGTCTTCGTTCTCGTAAGGCGTCACGTCCGGTACGTGCAGTTGGGCGTGGGGGACTGCGTAAGGCACGTACAGGAAGAACGGTTTGTCTTTCTCGCGTCTGATGAAGCCAAGGGCCTCTTTGGTCAGCAGGTCCTGGGACCATGTTCTCTTCTTGATGACTTCTTTCTTCTCATTGCGCCAGAGGTATTTGGGCCAGTGGCTGTGTGCGTGCCGCTGGCAGTTGTAGCCGTACCAGAAGTCGAATCCCTGCTTGTTCGGAGCCCCGTGCGAACCGGGGAATCCGAGCCCCCATTTGCCCACGGCGCCGGTTGCGTATCCGGCGGTCTTGAGCAGTTTGGGTATCGTTATAGAATCGGCCGGGATTGGGTACTGGCCCTCGGGCTTGACTTCCCGATTGCCTCTGATAAATGCGTGGCCGGTGTGAACTCCCATCATCAAACAGCATCTTGACGGTGCGCATACCGTGCTGCCGGAGTAGTGATCTGTGAATCGCAGGCCCTCGGCGGCCATCTTGTCCAGGCGGGGGGTCTTGATCCGATCCTGGCCGTAGCAGCCCAGGTCGCCATAGCCCAGGTCATCGGCCAGGATGTAAATGATGTTCGGCTTCTTCGCCGTCTTGTCCGCGGCCCTGAGCAGCGATGGGCCGAGCAGGGCCGAGCATCCGACCAGCTTCATGAAATTGCGTCGCGAGTGAGTCATGTTTTCTTCCTAGTCAACTTTCCTAATACAAACGATTGTTCCGTCTATCGCGGACACAAATACCCCTGAATCGGTGATCGCCATCCCGTCGAGTATCGGCGGGGCGGGGATAACGCAGGACGCCATTTTAGTTCCGTCCTCGCGGGAGGCGATCCAGAAAACGCCTGGGGAGTGATTCGCTGCGGTTTCGATCGGCGACTTGCCGCCTGAGGCCAGGATCGCGTCGCGGGTCAGCACGATCGCCCTGGCTACGAACGGTAGTTGGGCGGTCCACTTTATTTGGCGTTTCTTGTCGGATGCGTTCGGCATGATCTCGGCGAACAGTTTGTAATCTTTGATCATGTCGGGTTGCACATGTCCTTTGCCTTTTTCATAGGCCATTCGACCGTATCCGTAGATGAGCTTCCCGCCGTCGGTGGCCAGGAGTCGCCCGGCCGGGACGGCGTTTCCAACGTCGGGCCAGTTCGTGTAACCGCCGCCTACTTTTGCTCCGTATATCCAGTAGGTTCTGTGCCACCAGGTGTCGTCAAGGAATCCTCGCGGCGCCTGCAGGTGCGGCGCGTCGGGGACGGCTTTTAGATTCTTGTCGACGCCCATCGCGCGCATCCATATGTTCCCGTTCTCCAGTGACAAGATGTCCGGAAGCATCCGCCTGTGGATTTTCGGACCCGGCCCCCGGGCAGAGAGCACGTTTGCTTTGCTGATCACCTTTCCGGTCTTGATGTCCAGTGCGAACAGGCGAATCCCACCGTCGCTGAACGAGGAACGACCGGCCGCGAAGTAGACGCGATCGCCGTTGACGAGCACCGATCCATGCACCGGCCAGGCCGATTCGGTCTGCCCATACGAGAATATCCGCCGAGGGGTCGCAGACACGCCGAATCGCCAGACCATGGCGCCATCGGCGGCGCGCAGGCAGTAGACCGCTCCATTTCGCGTGCCGAACAGGCACAGTCCGCCGGATATTGTCGGCGGCGAGTCGATGCGTCCGTCAGCGGTGAACGTCCAGATCTGCTTGCCGTCGTCGGCGCTTAAGGCGTAGAGGCTGTGGCGATCGGTTTCGGCGACGAAGACCATTCCGCCGGCCGACACCGGGGCCGTGATCGGCGCCTGGAGTTTTGTTTTCCATGCAACTCGGGAGTTTTTCGGGGCGGGCAGGTCCTGGAACCCGCTCCGGGCGGCGTCTCTGCGGTACGTGGGCCAGCTTTGGGATTTGAGATTTGGAATTTGGAATTTGGAATTTGAAACCTCAGAACCAAAGGCTGGCCCTTTTTTCAGCGTCGGGGCGTCTTCTTGTGCGGCTGATTTGGGGGTCAGTGCGTTGAGTCCCGTGATCAGCGCCTCCGGGCTGCACGCGCACGAATGCTGGGGCGTGTAGATCATTCCGTTTGCCGGCATCACGCCGTATTGGCATCCGCCGCGCGCCCAACTGGTGTTTCCGCCGGGTCCGGCGGCGCCTTTGGGATCGACGAACTGCATTCCGCCGCGGCCCATGATGATCCATCGGACTGTGGCCTTGTTGCGGTAGCAGCGATGGTGCCCCCAGCCTTTCTGCGCGGGAATCGTCTTTGTTATTTTGCCTGTCTTCAGGTCTCGCGCGTGGGTGAATCCGGGATCTACTCCGCGTCGCACGGCGCCGGTCCAGACCGCG
This sequence comes from uncultured Planctomycetaceae bacterium, assembly GCA_964392945.1. Taxonomy (GTDB): domain Bacteria; phylum Planctomycetota; class Phycisphaerae; order SM23-33; family SM23-33; genus BS750m-G57. The sequence goes on from CAYMSH010000098.1 coordinate 5,192, forward strand.
CCGTCGATTACGAATACGTCCTGCGGTGCGTTGTAGTTTTCAAAGTACGGCGCGGTCCAGATCCTCTTGCCCGTATCGGCCGAGAAGGCGATCATCCGGGCTTTCTGGACTGTCTCGTCGCCGCCGCTGGAGATGATCCACTTGCTGCCCTTCATCGCCGAGTCGGTCCGTTCGTTCTTGCGGGCGGTTCGGTCTATCGTCAGCACGACCCCGTCGTGCATGACCAGCGTCGGCGTGGACCAGCCCAGGCGTCTTCTCGCCACCGGGCGCGGGCTTCGCCATGCGTCTTTGCCGTCTGTTGCGTTCAGGCAAACGGTGTGCGTGATCGTCTGCAGGCAGACCTTGCCCTTGTCGGCGGCCATCGTCGCGGGCATGATTTCGCCCGGCTCTTTGAACTGTCGCCGCCAGAGCGTCTTGCCGGTCGCGGCGTTTATCGCGATGATCCGCTGCTTTCCGTACATTCGCACCGGCGTGCGCGGGAAGCGATACCATATCTCCAGCTTCGGCCAGGCGCGTTTGATCCACTCTTTTCGCTGGGCGTGGGCCTCGGCGCTCATGTCGTCGGACAGCACGTAAAGCACTCCGCCGCTCAGCAGAAGTTCGCGTGCGCCGCCGGTCTTGTCGAGTATGGCGATCTGCTTGCCCGTGGCCGCGTGGAGGACGCTGACAGGTTCGGTGTGGCCCAGCGATACGTAGACCCTGTCGCCTTTTGCCAGCATGACCCGCCCGATCTCCGGCGGTCCGCTGCGGAAGCCTCGCAGGTGCGACTCCCAGTTGGCGATCGGCTTCTTCCAGAGCAGAACGCCGCTGAATGCGTCGCGGGCCACGAGGCGCCATTTCGGCGGTGAGTAGACCGAACTGATCGGGCCTTCGTCGATGATGTAGAACATTCGCCCGGCGGTTGTGACCATGGCGCTTACTGATGCGAAATGCTCGTGGCTGCGTGCGTATTTTGGCCCCGCGGTCCAGCGAATTCCCTGCGGCGCGGCGATGACGGTGTCTTTCGAGACTGCATTGTTCGTCGCGTCGTAAAGGTAGTGGGTCCACTCGTCGATCTTCGCCGCTCGGGCTTTACGCGTGATCCGGATTTTCGGTTCGCGGATATCGGCGATCACGCCGCCGGGGCAGAGGACTCTCTTGATCTCCTGGTCTGCGATACGCGTGTCGTCGGCGAGCACGAGCATGTTGACCAGACCATCGACATACGGCAGTCGCCCGTGGCGCAACATCGACACAGCGACGGGGCCGTAGATGTTGTTTTGCAGCAGGAGCTTTCGCGCCGCGGCGATCTTCTTCGCATCGGCGTCCAGGCCGCGCACCAGATAGGGGCCGGTGTTGTGCAGATTCGCCAGCAGCGCCGGATCGTCGCAACCGATCACCACGACGAGCCCGCCTTTCACGCCGGAGGCTTTAATGATCGCATCGGACCGCCCGGCCCGAGCGACGCAGGCCGACCAGCCCGCCGCCAGGCAGAACGCCGCGATAGTCAGTTTTCGCCTAATAGTGTGTTGGATCATGATAGACCTTTGGTTAGCTACTTACGGCCGCTGGATTCTTGGTGCGGTGCGCACCCTCGGGCGGATGGGCAGCTTCTCTATGCCGGGGAAGTTCGGGTCGGCAATCGCTCGGACCTCGGCCTCGCCTCGGAATGGACAGCACGCGTCGACCCAGGCTATCAACCGCCGCAGGCTTGTCGGGTCTACCTTGACCTTGTTGTGCTTTCCGCTCGATGCGATCTCGATCAGCTTGCTCTTGTAGGACAGGCACGTTCGCGGTTTGATGGTCTTGTAGTTCCCTCGCGCCTCGACTGGGATCGCCCCGGCGATGCCGTAACCCGGTCCGCGTTTGGCGGGGTTTCCCCAGCCGGCCTGGCCGACCAGCGTGAGGTACGGCTCCTTGAACGGGCCGCGTCCGGCGCGAAGGGTCAGGTCCAGTTTTTTGCGTCCCTTGCCCTTGCCTTGATGGCACTTTCCGCAGTACTTGTCGAGGACCGGCTGGACGAACCGCTCGTAGCCGATGCTCTCGTCGCCCCAAGGCGCAGGGGTCAGATCCGACGGTCCGCGGCTGAAGGGAAGCCGCTTGGGCCGGACCGGGGTGGCGTTCTGCATTTCGTGACAGCCCAGGCAGCCCCGTGTCTCGCCGGGCATCAGGCCGGTGAAGCTCCGCATTGTCTGCAGGCAGCGGTAGTCCTTGTCGAGCAGTTGGAAGAACACGGCCCGTCCGCTGGGGACCTTGAAGTAGACCGATCCGTCGGCCTGGACCGGCGCGACGCCGAGGATCCGCTTGACCGATTCCTCCTGTACGATCGATATCGCCGGACCGGAGTGGCGGTAGGTCTTCCGCCAGGTCGAGTAGGTCTTGTGGTCCTGCTGGAATACTCTCAGGTACTTCGCCGAGCCCCGCTCAAGTCCGCCGGCGCCCTGGTAGACGTCGGAACTGTAGAAGTAGCCCGGCGCCTGGGGCTTTCTGTCTTTGCCTGTCCCGGGCCAGGTCACGCGATCCGGCAGGGCCGGAGGCTTCTTCCGGGGTCTGACCGGCATCGCGTGCAGCACGTCGTGCAGGCCTTCGTAGATCAACTCGCGGTTACCGTCAACGTCCATAAGGTACAGGCGGAACTTCTTGCCCAGCCCCCGGGCCGAGACCAGGAAGTCCTTGTCCGAAAGGGGGTAGGGCGCCGAGTAGCCGGTGAATTTGCCCGATGCGTGATAGTGTTTGGACTCTACCGGATCAACGGCTCCGTTTCCGGACTCCGGCCAGACAAGATCGCCGGTGACCTTGGTCAGCCCGTTGGGGAAGTTGAATCCCTTGGTCGGATCGATGATTCCGATCGATCCGGACCACCAGTCGTGGTGACCCACGCCGCAGAACATGACCTTCTGGCTTCCGGGAATTTGTCGGGGTTGGGATACGTGGTCCGGCCAGACGCTCTGGTTGCCCCAGAACACGTTGACGTTCGTTCCGTCTGGGTTGACGGTCCACAGGCTCTGAATCCGCCAGAGCGGTTTGTCGGTGTACTCCCAACGCGAGTATATCACGCGTCCGTCGGCCATTAGCGCCGGAACGAAATCAGGCTCGCTGTTGTTGCTAATGAGATAGACATTCTTGCCGTCGGCGTCACAACGGGCCAGGACATAGGAGTAGATAAACGGGCCGCAACGAACGTACGAATTGGCCCGGGTCGTGGTGAAGAGGATATGACCGTCCGGCATGTAGATCGGGTCAATGTCGTCGTAGTCGCTGTTGGTCAGCCGGCGAGTGCGGCCGGAAGTTATGTCGATCTCGTAGAGGCCAAAGCTCTTGGCGTCGTGAGGCTTGTAGCAGAACAACACGCGTTTGGCGTCGAACGACAGATCCGCTCGCCAGAAGCTGCCCGGCTTCTTGTCGGGAGCCAGCAGGTTGATCGCGCCGCCGGGGTCCAGGCCATCGAGCATAAGCAGTCTCCCCCCGGGCGTCGCCGAGATGCCCATGCGGTGAATGGACTGATGAATGACTTGAGAGCCCCGCGGCTTGGGCTGATCGATGAACAGCAGCCGCTTGAAATCCAGAACCGGGTTCTTTAGCGCGATGCGGCGCTTCAGGCGGCGAATGTCCAGGTAGAGTTTTAGTGCGGCCGGGTTTTCGTGAGCGTAAGCCGCCGACGGATCGCCGGGGCCGAGCAGTCCGCTGATCCGCCTCCAGGGTCCGCCGCCTAGCTTCGCGGCGATCGCGGCGTTCTTCCAGACCGAATCGTCAAAGTCAGCCTTCGTCCAGCCTTCATGCTTGACCTTCGCCGCTCGCCACGTGTTGTCCGAAACGATCGTCACCGGCTTTCCGTCGCCGAGGGAAACCGTCAGGCGAGCGATGAGCCCGGCCGGGTTGTTCGGGACGTTGGAGTACTTGTTCTCGCCCCGGACGGCCAGGATGTTCGCCCCGGACCGGAGCAGTTTGCTGTCGATCGCAAACGCCCTGGTCTGATTCCACGATGCGCCGGCGCCGATGCGGGATCCGTTGATAAACACTTCGAACGCGTCATCGCAGGTGATCCGCAGATCGCCGCGTTTGATCTTCGCTCCTTTGGGGATGCAAACCGCGGCGCGGAAGTACCTCGATTCGATTGGGGCGTCGTGGGCCGGGTTCCCCTCGCCGAACCATATCCAGGACGGCAGGGCGGTCGGGCCCGCCGAAACGGTCTTGTTCGGGAGCTTCGCAAGCCGTTTGGCCAGGGCTTCCAACTCAGCCAATTCATCGCTCAGATTTACAGCATGCCCGCCGCCGGCGAGCCTGGCCGCCAGTTGGCCAGTCCACGCGATTTCTTCGCCCGCTCGTTTCGCCAGAGGCCGACCCATCGCCTGGAACAGCCAGTCGCGCTGCATCGCCGCTTCGGCCTGGGTTGGCGTCAGCGGCTTGGTCTCGGGCGTTTTCGGCGATCGGTGCGTTACCGGGAGTATCATCTGGCCGGCGTTTCCGACCCCGGCGGCGCACAACACCATACCAAGACAGATCAGCCCAATCGCCGCGTTGAGTTGTTTTACTGTCGTTGAATGCATATGGCAATTCTAGGGTGCGAGGAAAGCCATGTAAACAATCGCATGCAGCCAACTATCCCCGGTAGATTTCGAGGCCGACTCGGCGACGTTCACAGGTACGCAAATACTGACCTGACTGTGAACTACAACAAACGATAGTAAGATGTCAAGTGTAAATAATAACAGATATCGTTAAGGATTGTATGGGTAAAGTATTATGTTAATAAATATGCTTGTATATATCCGGACGAGTTCTGAGTATTAGGAGTATCAATGTCAATATAGGGGTGGTATACACAGTCCGAGGGTGTGAACCTATTGTGAATCTGTTGACCTTGGGTGTTGCATAAATGTTCCACGTGGAACATTAGTGTTGGGTTGAAATCAGGGCTGTGTCGATATTCTCGTCAGGAGTTCCGCGACTATTTGGGCATCCCTTCGCCGTGGGGGTAGCGGTATTCGGCTCGCGGGTTTGTCGATACTTTCGTCGTGACGCCGCTTTTTAACGTATACAGGTGAAGCTCCGGCGTTGCGTGGAAGACGATCGCTTTTTCGCCCTTGGTCCATCGCGGGTAAGCGTACCAGCGCTTCTTTCGCTCGGGATTCGCGATCGCCTTGACGTTGCTGAACGCCAGCTTCTTGGCGCTGAAGTCGGCGACGAAGAGCGTGCGTCCTATCGGATCGTGCCTGTGTCCAATCTGGTGTTCGAAACAGACCTTGTCTTCGCTCGGCGATATGCTGATGCGATCCAGCAGACCCTTCTTGGCCAGCCCGGCGGTGTCTATGCGCTGGTAGATGTTCTTGCCGCCGGGTTTCGGGGTCATCAGGAAGTAACCCCAGCCCTGTTTGGGATGGGTGCATTGGACCAGGATTCTGCCGTCTATCAGGCAGCTATAGGCCCAGTGGTGATATTTCGGATTGGTTATGCAGACTTCCTGGCCCGGCTTGGCGCCGACTTTGCTCTTCATGATCATGAACCCGCCGGTCTTCAGGTTCCTGCGGTTCCAGATCGGCGTGTTGGTTCCGTCGCGGGTCCAGGTCTGGTTGAAGTTGGTGCTCTTGCCGTCAGTCAACTCGTGGTAGCCGGTGCCGTCGGCGTTGATAATGCAGATCTTGGTCTTCCACTTGACCACGACCGGATCGTTTTTCACGCGGCGGAAGAAGATGAGCATATCGCCGGTCTTGGACCATGACGGTTTGAAGTCCTCCCAACTCTTGACCGGCGGTTCGGTGATCGGTTTGCCGTCAGGCGTGCCGAGTATGCCGACGTGGATCCGCCCGTTGCAGAAATACGAGCAGCGAATGCCGAGTTTGGCGACTTCCTTGATGCTCCCGCCAGGTTGGCTCTTTTGGACCTTCTTCTTGCCGATCTTGCCGCCGCGTTTCTTCAGGAGGGCGGCCATTCTGGGGCGCGCCGTCTTGATCTTATCCAGGTCGATCTTCATGCCTGTGGCCTTGGCGATCGCGGTGTAGAATCCGGCGAGTTCATCGCTCCACGGCGCCGAGACCGCATCCAGCGGGGTGTCGGACCTGTTGTTGGCGGCGTTGATGTCGGCGCCTTTCTTCAAGAGCAGATTAACCGTGTCGCGATGGCAGAAGAACGCTGCGGCCAGCAGGGCGCTGGTTCCGTCGCCGCCTTTGGCCAGCTTGATCTCGGCGCCCTTGTCGAGGAGCAGTTTCGCAGCGTCGGTCTTGCCGTGCAGTGCAGCGGTGAACAGGGGAGTTACGCCTGCTTCTTTTCGCGAATCGACCTTCACGCCGGACGACAGCAGCTTCTTGATCGCCTGCAGGTCGCCGTCTTTCGCCGCGGCTCCGAGTTTGGCGGCCGGGTCGTTCTTCTCTTCGGCGGGCGCGGCTTGTGCGGCGCCGCACGCGCCCGGTAAACCGATCGAAATCACCGCAAGCAGGGCGATTGATACGAGGCTGTTCTTGCGTGACATAGTCATTCCATTTCCTTTCAGCGAGGCGTTGCGCAGTCGGTCTACTGGACCTTCATGTTCTTCATGGCTTTGCTCTTGAGGGCTTGCGGGCCGAACTCTTCGAGCAGGGCCCTGTCGGCCTTGGTGAACGTAGTGTCGCCGGCGAGCGTTTTGATGTTTGCGGCGATCTCGTGCCTGAGTCGCATTCCGATCGCCAGCATGTTGAATCGCTTGTCTTCCAGCACGTATCGTATCGCCGCCGCGGGCAGGAGTTTTGATCGTTTCTTGTCAAACTCCGGGACGAGGTAAGGGGCCCAGGCGCCCATGACGCCGGCGCCTACGACTTTCATCGCTACGATTCCCATCTTTCGCTTGTGAGCCTCGGCGATGCATTTCTCGCGAATGGCGATCGACTTTTTCGAGAACTTCTGGTCGTGTCCGCGCGGCAGGTAACCGTAGGCCAGCATGCACAGGTCGAACTCGCCGGTCTTGGTCAGCGCCAGCGCCTTGTCGAAGTACGAGTGGGCCGAGAAGCCTATGAAGCGGATCTTGCCCTTGTCGCGGGCCTTGGCCAGTTCGCCGTGTACTTCCATGTTCTGTTCGATAGTCATCTGCTCTACGCCCGGGGTGCCGTGGATCAGAACCGCGTCGATGTAATCGGTTTGCAGCTCCTTCAGGTTCTTGTCGATCTGATATGCGACGGCCTTCTTGTTGACTTTCTCTATCCGCCCGTCGGGTCGGGCCCTGTTCCAGAAGTCCACCTTTGTCGTGATGAACGCGTTGTCGCGGACCTCTTTCAGACCCTTGCCGATAATCGACTGGCTTTCCTGATAGGTGTAGCTGATTGACGTATCGAAATAGCGGATTCCGCTGTCATAGGCGTGGCGTACGAGCTTGATCCGGTCTTCGAGCGAAAGCGGGTTGCCCCATTTCTTAGGCAGGGCGGCGCCGCCGTAACCCAGGATCGGCAGCTTGGCTTTGGTCTTGCCGAATACGCGGGTCGGGATCGTGTCGGCGAGTTTTATCTTCTTGTCTTTCGGCGCGGCGGCCGCTGCGGCTCCGGCTATGCTCGCCACGGCCGCAACGTGTGCGGTTCGCTTGAGGAATTCGCGACGCGGCAGTTGCCTCTTCGGATCGATCATTCGATAACTCCTTGTTGTTCCTTGTAGCCGAACTTGGAATGGGGCGGCGATTAACCGCCGCCCCGGACGACTTCCGCTCGGCGCCCCCTCGCCAATTTCGATATCCGCTCCTGGCGGCTTGAAATCTTAGTGACGTTTTCCTCGGCCCATCTGCTCTTTGATCTCTTTGTACTTCGCGTCGGCTTCGGCGCGGGTCATGTCGCCGCGTTTGACTGCGCCCTCTATCCGCTGTTTGATGTTGTCCCAATTCGGGCGTTTGGCGGCGTCGTGTCCGCCGCGCCGATTCTTGTGTTCGTGAGCCATTCTGGCCTTGACGGCTTTCTCGGCTTCGGCGAATTTCCTGGCGGCGTCTTCCCTGCTGACCTTGCCGGCCTTGACCGCGGCGCCGAGGTCTCTCCGGATCTTCATCAGATGCGCGTGTGCTCGGTCTCCGGGCTTCTGGTCTTTCTTGCCCTTGTCGCCGGAGAAGATATGGTTCTTGATCTCTTCGTACTTCTTGCGGGCGTCTTGTTCGGATATCTTGCCGGCCTTGACGGCCGACTTGAGATGCTCTCCGGCTTCGGAGAGTGCTAAGTGACGCATGAACTCCTTTGCGTCCTGTTCGCGGATTTTGCCTTCTTTGACGGCGCCATGGAGTTTGGGCGCCAGTTGGGTCTTCTTGAACCCGTGCCATTTTTCCCAGGCCTGCTTCTCGGTGATCTTGCCTTCGGCGGCGGCTTTCTTGATGTCCTCGCCGACGGAGTGGACCCAGCGGCCGATATGTTCGATCGCCGATCCGCCTTCTTTGCCGTGCTCGGGGCGCTTGCCGCGTTCTTGACCTTGTTTGCGATCCTGATGCTTCTGGAACTCGCCGTAGATCTTCTTTTTTATTTCGCCCATCTTCCTGTGGGCGTCTTCCTGCGACATCTTGCCTTCTTTGACAGCGTGCTGGAGTTTGCCCCAAATCTCCCGGACATGGGCGTCGATCTTCTCACGATCGGGCCTTTCGTCGCGGCCCTGCGGGTGGCGACCCTTTCTGAGTTCCGCCAATCTCGTATGGGCTTCTTCTTTGGATATCTCGCCTTTAGCTACGGCGTGCCTGAGATGATGTTCGGCTTCACCGATCTCAAGTTGACGCCAGAACTCTTTGGCGGCTTGCTCGGGTATCTTGCCTTCCTTGACTGCGGCGTGGAGCTTCGGAGCCAGTTGCTGTTGCTTGAAGCCCTGCCATTTCTGCATAGCCTGCTGTCCGGTGATCTTGCCGGACTCTGCGGCTTTGCGGATGTCTTCGCCGACGGAGTGAACCCAGCGGCCGATACCTTCAAGCGTCGCTCTGGCGTCTTTGTGACGTTCTTCCGGACGCTTGTGTTCTCCGCGCCGTCTGTGTTCTTCACGTCGCTTGTGCTCTTCGCGTCGTTTGTGTTCTTCGCGTCGCCTGTGTTCTTCGTGTCTCCTGCGATCGTGGCGGCCTTTGTGCTCCCGGCCGATATTCTTCTTGATCTCGCCCATCTTGCGTTCGGCGTCTTCCTGCGACATCTTGCCTTCTTTGACGGCGTGTTGAAGCTTGCCCCAGATTTCCCTCAGATGCCTGTCGGTATCGTGCTTTTGGCTCGACCCGCGATGTTCTTCTTTCTTCTCTTCGTACAGGGAGCCTTTCAAGGCACCCATCATCATGTGGGCCTGCTGCTGGTTGATCTCGCCTTTCTTGACGGCGGTCTGGAGACGCCCCCACACGGCTCCGAGGTCCTGGGCCGATGCAGCGCCGAGGGGCAGCACGATCAGCGCGCAAAGCAATACGCACGCCTGTATCCGGCGTGATTTGGATTTCCTCGAACTGTTTGATACGATCATCTTGAATCTCCTTTCAAGAAATCCGCCGCTGTTTATTTCACTTGCCATCGCCGGCGGACGGATCGCCGGACGAACAAGAGATTCAACCGCCGCTAGAAGCGACTGTGCATAAGAGTGAGGTTTGGGATGCAGCGATGAGATCACCAGCGCGTCGCAGCACATCTCCTCGCTTGCACGCAGGTTTCGCCGCGCCAGCCAGACCACGGGGTTCCACCAGAATCCGACGCACGCCAGCCACTCGAGCCATCGGACCAGGTGATCGCCGCGGCGCACGTGCGCCAGTTCGTGGGCCAGCACCCATTTAAGCTGCCGGGCGTCCAATTGATCAAGCAGCGCATCGGGTATGACGATCCGCACCTTGCCGCCGGTCCACCAGACCATCGGCGCAATGCGAGCCGACGTCGTGCGGATCAGTGGGATTGTTCTTAGTTTGAGTCGGCGTGCGATTCTCGCGGCCCGGTCCTGCAGTTGTTGCGGCGCGGGGGTCGATTCGGCCGTTAAGAGGCGCCCGAAGCGAACGACCCGAAGGAGGGACCAGATCAGCACGATCAGGCTCCCGGCCAGCCAGAGAGGCCCGGCCCATTGTTCGGCGTGTTTCAATGCCGCCGACGCCACGCCGGCTTTCGGATCGGCAGGCGTTTGCCCATCCGTGACGGCGAGGCTGGCCGCGCCGGTCGATGCATGCGAAACACCGAACGCATTACCGCCGGACGATGCGCCAGGCCGATCGATGCTCATTCCCGCCGGATCGACTGGCGAAACACTCCGGACCGCCGGAGTATCGGGCCGATCGGAAACCGCCAGTCCGGGAACGGTGACCAGCGGCGGGGTGACTAACTTGACCAGGACCAGCAACCAGAGCAGATTCGCTACGTGCGGGCGTTTTGTCATCCGAGCGGCCGCGATAGCCACGATCGCCAGCGCCAGCGAGAAGCACGCATTGCTGAGTCCGATTTTCAGCAACAGTTGAGTCATCTCTCGGCTCCCTGTGCTTCGTGCTGGTTGAGAATGTCTCGAATCCTATCGATCTCGTGGCCGGAGATCTTCCGGGTCTCGACCAAGTGCGTGATGAGCGGGGCGAACGAACCGGCCGTCAGTGTTTCGGCCAGCGTTTCGAGTTGCCGGCCGGCGTAGGTCTGCCGTGAGATTGCAGCCGAAAACAGGTGAACCGACAAGCTCCTGTCACGCTGGACGAACCCCTTGTCTTCGAGCCGCTGCAGGAGCTTCTGGACGGTTCCGTGCTGGGCCTTGGACGCATCTGGGTAAAGTTCGTCGCGTATCTGGCGAGCGGTGAGTTGATCGTCACGCCAGAGCAGATTCATAACTCCCAGTTCAGCGTTAGCCAGAGCAGGTTGCTTCATATGCCGAATCCTTTGCTATTTGAAGACGGTGACGACAACATGTCGTAATAGTACGACAGTTTGTCGTCGAAGTCAATCAGAAAACAATATTCTTTTCAAAATGCGCTGCAAACACAGGAGCGTGTGGGCTCTGACCCCAAACCACACGGCCATGATCTTATGTCTTCCTCTGACACGAGTCCTCAATGAGTTCCTCTTTCCGTCTCCGGGCGAGCCGCTATTCCCACTCACAAATGAAACCCACAACGCTTCTGTTATTCAAGGCGATGTCATGGAGCATGTGCCCCTTTGAGTTGGTGAATAGAGCAGCATAGTGCTCGCCGGCGAGATTGCTCGGTTCGCCCTCGTTCCAGAGATTCCTGGTTACCGGTTTCCTGTTGCCCCAGCGCCAGCTACCTTGTTTGTGTGCGTCGGTCGCTCCGACCCATAGGTTTGCTCGAAACGTTTTGGCCAGAAAGGTCAACTCCTCTGCGGTCTCAATATATGCGAGATGGCCTCCCATCTTCCTGCATATCGCGTTGGCCTCTTTCCAGTTCGCATTCGAAGCAATCGCCAGATATGTGCGTCCCTCGAAAGTCACCCCGCAAACCTTCAATGCCGATGCTCTCGGTGTCACCTTTGGTGCATTGCCGCACCGATCGTCGATAGACTTGCGTATCTTCGCGATTTCCTGCTCCATTCTAACACCGTCCAGTTCTGAGGCTACTTTCCTGGCGGAATTTAACCGTCTTATGGCGTTGCCTCCGGCTGTAATGATTCTCTTGTCGCGGGCGTCTCCGTAACGTTTCAGCAGTGGTGCAATGGACTTCTCGTACAATGAGTCAGCATCGCCGACGGTCTTTTCGTAGTCTCCCGTTATCCTTGAAATGAGTATGTCAGAGGCGGATCTATCCGCAGCTTTCTCGGCGGCTACGGTGACAACTGTCGCCAGAAGCGATATAAGCAGCATCGCGGTAAGTGTCTGTTTCATGGTCTTGTCCTTTCCATACTAAAGCAATCAGGCGGATGTTTACTCGTATTACTGACAGTGAGTGCCGCCAGGCACTTTGCTGTTACGGTCTCGGATCTTCGCTTCCGGTGTTGCCGCCCGGGCCATCGGCGACCTATCTTCGTTAGACGTTCGCGGCGGGTGTAAGTTCAGTAACGCCGCAGATAATTCGCCGGGCCGCGTTCTGGGTACATGAACCTACGCCGACAAACCGTGAGGGCGAACTTAAGGCAAAAGGACAGTGTGTAAAGGGTTAAACGGCGTCAGTCGGTGTTTGGTGGACGAGGCAGGACCACCACACGAAAACCGAAATCGTAGTTGCGATCGCCTAGGGCGCTCCTGCCTCGCATGGCCGAGCGACATGATGACGCGTCGTTGCGCCACGAGCCGCCGCGCTGAGCGCGATATCTGGACGTTGCACTGTTCTCCGGATCAATTCTCTTCGCCTTGGCGTAAAACTTGTCGTCGAATCCGTCGCGGCACCATTCCCAGACGTTTCCGTGCATGTCATGCAGGCCCCAGGCGTTGGGTTTCTTCCGGGCAACCGGATGGTGCTTTCCGCCGCTGTTGGTGCTGAACCATCCGTCGGCGTCCAGCTTCTTGAAGTCATCGCCGAAGCTGAAGCTGGTGTTCGCCCCGGC